>JBMNQS010000006.1:0-45264 GCA_050944255.1 Christensenellales bacterium
GCGCTGCTGAAAAGTTATTTTGAAAAGCGGCGGTAATGCCGTTGAGAAGCGATAGCCTCCGGCGGCTAAAAGGGGGCCTTCTTTGAAAAGAAGGCCCCCTTTGGAATCCCCCAAGAAACTTTACCGCCGCAAGCTCCGCTTGCGGGGAGGGCAAACAGCAATAAGAATATGATCCTGCCGCGAAGCGTATAAAAGTCTTTTTGGAGTTCTTAGAACCTTTTTCTTCCAGAAAAAGGTTCTAAGCGGATTCTTAAGGCGGAGCCTTAAGCAGCATCCAAGAGAAGCGCCCTTTGGCCGCCGGAGGCTCCCGCCCCCTTACCGCCTGTACGCCTGCTGATTGCGCTGCAGCCGGGTGGACGCGGTGGGCGCGGTGGTTCTGGGGCGTTGTTCATCCTGGTGGAACGTGGCGAATTTCAGCGAGAAGATATCGCACAGCACATGGGTCCTGTCACTTTCATCGTAGAGCAGCATATAGCATTTGCCCACCGAGCGCAAAACACCCTGCTTCTGTACCATGGAACCGGTGCCCGTAAAAAACTCGCATACGGCATACTGGCCGATATTCTCCCTCAATATCTTTTCAATTTCACCGCGGGTGACGCTTTTTTCCTCCGGTTCTTCCGGCAATTGGAATTGACGCGGTTTCTGTTCATCCATTACTTTTTCCCCCTTATCGAACTTTTCGCCTTTTAATATGTATGCGCAGGCCTCCTTTATTTTTCCGGCAATTATTTCTCGGCATGCAATTTAAATGCCCCTTTATTATCCGTTGACAGCTTTTTGCTCCGGTGATATGCTTATTGCTAAGCGTCAAATTGTTAAGCGATTATCTTTGGATGGAGGTGAACAAAGTGGCTGCTTTACAGGCGGAGGTCAGCCGCAAGCTCGGCCGGTTTATGGGACTGATGCGCAACCGTCTGCACCGGCTGTGCCAGAATACCGGCATCCATTTCGGCCAGCTGCCGATGCTGGAATACTTGATGGAGCACCACGGCTGCACCCAGCGGGATCTGGCGGAGCATATGAAAGTCTCCACCGCGTCCATCGCCGTCTCCACCAAAAGGATGCAGGCCGCCGGCCTGATCGAGAAGGTGGCCGACAAAACCAATCTTCGCTGCAACAAGCTGACCATCACGGAGAAAGGGCGTTTGCTGGCCCATCGGTGCCGCAGTCTGCTCAACGAGAACGCCCGGGAGGCCTTCAGCGGCTTCACCGATGAACAGCTGCGCGATTTAAGCGATATCCTGGACCGGCTCATCGCCAATATCGACGACGGGCAGTCCGAATTTATTTATCCGCATCCACATAAAAAACCGAGGTGACAACACTTGATCAAAAAATTGCTGCCCGCCCTTAAAGGTTACGGCAAACCGGCGCTTCTGGCGCCGCTTTTCGCGGTGCTGGAAGTTGGACTGGAAATCATCATGCCCTTTATCATGGCGAACATCATCAACATCGGCATTGCCAACGCGGACTTTGGGTACATCGTGCGCACCGGCCTTGTGATGATCGCGCTGGCCCTTCTGGCGCTTGCCTGCGGCGTACTGTGCGGGCGCTTCGCCTCCGTGGCCGGCACCGGCTTTGCCAAGGGGCTTCGCGGCCTGCTGTTCGCCAATATACAGCGTTTTTCCTTCGCCAATATGGACCGGTTCAACACCGCCTCTTTAATTACCCGCCTGACCACCGACATCACCAGCATACAGCAGTCGTTTTTAATGTCCATGCGCATGCTGGCGCGCGCTCCCGTCATGCTGGTATCGGCCAGCTTCATGGCCTTCATGCTCAACGGCCGGCTGGCCGTCGTCTTTTTGGTGGCCATCCCCTTTATGGTCGCCGGGTTCTACCTGGTGGCCCGTGTGGCGCTGCCGCGCTTTATCGCCATGCTGAAAAAGTACGACCGCCTCAACGAGTCCGTGCAGGAAAACCTTATTGCCATACGCGTGGTGAAATCCTTTGTCCGCCAGGGCCACGAGAATGAAAAATTTGTGGCCTCCTCCCAGGATTTGAAGATGATGCAGCAAAAGGCCGAAAAACTGATGCTGTTTGCCATGCCGCTGATGATGTTCACCATGAACGCCTGTATGATCGCCGTATGCTGGTTCGGCGGCAATATGATCATCGGCGGCTCCATGCAGCCCGGCGACCTGATGGCCTTCCTGGCCTACATCACCCAGATTCTCATCTCCCTGATGCTGGCCGCTACGGTGATCATTATGCTGATTATGTCCCGCGCCTCGGCGGCGCGCATCGCGGAGGTACTGGACGAAGTGCCGGAAATCACCGATGAAAGCGCCGACAGAGGTCTTGAAGTCACCTCGGGCGATATCGAATTTGACCGTGTCACCTTCAGCTATGATCCAGGTTCGGACGAGCCCACGCTTTCGGATGTCAGCCTCAGCATAAAAAGCGGCGAAACCGTGGGCATCATCGGCGGCACGGGCTCGGCCAAGACCACGCTGGTGCAGTTGATCCCGCGGCTGTACGACGTTACAAAAGGCGCTGTGAGAGTTGGCGGCCGCGACGTGCGGGAGTACACGATGCACCAACTGCGCGAGGCGGTGGCCATGGTGCTTCAGAACAACGTCCTTTTCTCCGGCACCATCGCCGAGAACCTGCGCTGGGGCAACCCCGGCGCCTCGGACGAGGATATCGAAACGGCCTGCGTCATCGCCCAGGCCCACGACTTTATCATGGGCTTCCCGGATGGCTACCAGACGGTGCTGGGCCAGGGCGGCGTCAATCTCTCCGGCGGCCAGAAGCAGCGGCTCTGCATCGCCAGAGCACTGGTGAAAAACCCCAGGATTCTGATCCTGGACGACAGCACCAGCGCAGTGGACACCGCCACCGACAGCCGTATCCGCAGCCATCTTTCTAAAAAGACGCGGGATATGACCACCATCATCATTGCCCAGCGCATCACCTCGGTCAGCGACGCGGATAAGATCATCGTCATGGAGGGCGGCCGCATCGACGATGTCGGCACACATAAGGAGCTGTTAACGCGCAATACCATCTACCGGGAAGTGTACACCTCCCAGCAAAAGGGGGTGGCCTGATGTCCGAACCCCGGCGGAAAACACCGCGTATGGGCGCAGGTCCCGGCACCGGCCCGGCAGGCGGCCCCATGCGCGCTCTGGTCAAGGCCAAAAACCCTCTGCAGACCATGCGACGCATCTTCTCTTACCTGAAGAGCTATAAGCCTCAGCTTGCGCTGGTGCTTTTGTCCATCGTCGTCAGCGCCCTTTCGAGCGTGGCGGGCACCTACCTGTTAAAGCCCCTTTTGAACGAGCACATCATCCCGCTGATCGGCAGGCAGGACCCCGATCTGTCGGGCCTGATCGGGATTCTGCTCGCCATGGGGGCCATCTACGTGGCGGGTGTGGCGTGCACGTACCTGTACAGCTACCTGATGATGAAAATCTCCACCGAGGTGCTGCACCGCATCCGCACGGACTTGTTCACCCACATGCAGAAACTGCCCGTGCGCTACTTCGACACCCATACCCACGGCGAATTGATGAGCCGCTACACCAACGATACCGACACGCTGCGCGAACTGCTGCGCGAGGGCATCCCGCAGATTCTTTCCACGGCCATTACCCTGGGGGGCATCTTCGTGATGATGGTGGTCTTAAGCCCGCTTCTGACGCTTCTGACCGTCTTTATGCTGGCGGTGATGATCTTTGCCATCAGCCGGCTGGGCAAAAAGAGCTCCGCCCACTTTTCGGCGCAGCAAAAGCAGCTGGGCCGCGTCAACGGCTACATCGAGGAGATGGTGGAGGGCCAGAAAGTCATCAAGGTCTTCAACCAGGAAGAGAGGGTCACCGCCACATTCGGCACGCTCAACGAGGGCCTGTTCGAATCCACCCGCAAAGCCCAGACGTACGCCAGCGTGCTGATGCCCATCATGATCAGCCTGTCCTACATCAACTACGCGCTGACGGCCACCGCCGGGGCGGCCATGGCGGTGGGCGGCCTCATCGACATCGGCTCCATCGCGTCGTTTTTGCAGTACTCCCGCTCCTTCTCCATGCCCATCACCCGCCTTTCCCAGATGTTCAATTCCTTTTTGTCGGCGCTGGCGGGCGCCGAGCGCGTCTTTGAGATGATCGACGAGCCGGCGGAGACGGACGACGGCTACGTGACGCTGGCCAATGTGACGCTGGCGCCGGACGGGAGCCTCACAGAGAGCTGGGAGCGTACCGGCCAGTGGGCGTGGCGCCATCCCCATAGCGACGGGACGCTGACCTACACGCCGCTTCGAGGCGACGTGCGCTTCTTCGGCGTCACCTTCGGCTATGAGGAAAACAAAACCGTGCTGGAGGACATCTCCCTGTACGCCCGTCCCGGCGAGAAGATCGCCTTCGTGGGCTCCACCGGCGCGGGCAAGACCACCGTCACCAACCTGATCAACCGGTTCTACGACGTACCCGACGGCAAAATCCGCTACGACGGCATCAACATCACCAAGATCAAGAAGGACGACCTTCGCCGCTCGCTGGGCATGGTGCTGCAGGACACGCACCTTTTCACCGGCACCGTCATGGAAAACATCCGCTACGGCAAGCTGGACGCCACCGACGAAGAGGTGATCCGGGCCGCCGAGCTGGCCAACGCCCACGGGTTCATCACCCGGCTGCCCAGAGGGTACCAGACGGTGCTCACAGGCGACGGCGCCAATCTGAGCCAGGGCCAGCGTCAGCTTCTCAACATTGCCCGCACCGCCATCGCCGATCCGCCGGTGCTGATCCTGGACGAGGCCACAAGCTCGGTGGACACCCGCACCGAGGCGCTGATACAAAAGGGGATGGACCGGCTCATGCGGGGGCGGACGGTGTTTGTCATCGCCCACCGGCTCTCCACCATCCGGGACTCCGACGCCATACTGGTGCTGGAAAAGGGCCGCATCATCGAGCGGGGGGACCACGAGGACTTGCTGGAGCAAAAGGGCAAGTATTACCAGCTGTACACCGGCATGTTCGAACTGGAATAGCCGATGGCATCCACATAAAGGGACGCGGCGAAAGCAGCCCTTCGTAAAACCGTATTGAATCAGAATTGGGAAGAAGGGCGCGGCGTTAGCCGCGCCCTTCTTTCATTTCGTCAAAGCTCCCCACCCATGACTAAATCGTCCATGCCGACAAAGGCTTCCGCCGTCATGATAAGGCCCAGCCTATAGCCGTAAATGAGATTGCGGACAGCCGTAAGCCTGCTCAGTTCCCCCTGTGCGTCCATGTACTTTTCAAACAGGATTGTTTCATCCTCATCCAGCCTCGCGCGAAGTTTCTCCTCATTGCCGACCAGGACGCGCATGGCCTCCCCGTATTCGGAACCGCGCCTGAAAAATTGCGCTTCCGGCGATATATTGCCGTAGGCAAATTCCTCTAAAATACTGCTCATAAAAACCTTCCTTTCATCGTTGTTTGCCAACAATGCCTTGAAAGGACCGACGGCGCATGGTATAATATTTACGCCTCAGACCCTTTCGAGGGCATCTGTTGGTGGGGGAAGTGGCGTAATTCGTTTGCCGACAGTGCGCCACTTCTTTTATTCTTCTTTGAGTTTACACAGGTTGGAATAAATTAAATCAATACCAGCCCGTATAACCTCTGACCTTGACATCTTTGTAATTTTACAGCAGTAATCAAGTTTTTTGAGTTCTTCTTTCGTCATTCTCGTTTCGACTTTATCCTGCCGCGCATTACCAGATGGAGGCCGACCTGTACGTGGACTCAAACCATCACCTCACTTCTTGTCCCGACATATATACCATATTGTTGTAGGGACGATAAGTCAATAGTGTGGTGATAATCTTTAGTAGCAGAACCGCGCTTGAAAAATTGCGCTTCCGGCGATATATTGCCGTAGGCAAATTCCTCTAAAATGCTTCTCATAAAAACCGTCCTTTCATCGTGGTCTCCGACAACGCCTTGAAAGGACCGACGGCGCATGGTATAATATTTACGCCGCATTTGCTTTCGAGCATTGTGGTGTGGGAAGTGGCGTAAATCCTTACCGACAGCGCGCCACTTCTTTCATTTTTTATTGAGAGCATAAATACCGTCGCGTAATCCTTGTGGACGTGATACGTCTTTTTGCTTGCAATATTCATCAAGTAAACGCAACTCTTTTTCGTTTAGGCGCACGTCAACACGAAAAGTTTTTGGATTATCCGAAACGGGCCGCCCTCTTGGTTTTCGTGGCATGTTCACCCCCTTTCCTTGCCAATATCATTATAATTAAATACCGCCAAAAAATCAAGCGTTAAATTACCGCCAATAAATATGCGTAGCAGTTCTCATGAGCTCTTCGGGAGGAAATGCTCTCTTATGCAGGAGGGTCTGAGCCGCGTCCTTTTATACAGCCGTTTCCGGCATCAAATAAAGTCCTTTTCGCACCGCGGAGGATCGGCACAGCCTGTTGCGAAAACGGTTTCCCTTATCTGGTTTTTGAAATTACTTTTAATAATTTTTAAAATTGTGTGAACTATGGTGAATAATCTTGTAAGACAGTTTGCTTCGTGGTAAGATATACTTGTAATCCGCACGCGAAACAGGAGGACAACGCCATGCAGTCCAAAGATGTGCTCTCCGTCTGGAAAAAATCCATGGAAAGCTACCGCCTGCCCCGCTGGAACGACCTGCCGGATCTGGATCTGTACATGGATCAGGTGGTCTCGCTGATCGAGCGCACGCTGAAAGTGTTTTCCTTTTCGGAGCAGGAGCGCATGATCACTCCGGCTATGATCAATAACTACGTGAAGCTGGGCATCGTTCCTCCGCCGCAGAAAAAGCGCTACAGCCGCGAGCACGTGGCCCGGCTGATCATGCTGAGCCTGCTCAAACAGGTGCTGAGCATCTCGCAGATCAACCAGCTTCTGCGCCATCAGGAAAACGGCGATATTTCCAGGGCCTACAACGCCTTTTGCGACAACCACGAATCCACGCTGCGCGAAACCGTCGACAGCGCCATCGAACAGGGCGGCGTGCTGCAGCATAACCTGGCGCTGGAATTGGCCACGCTGACATTCGCCACCAAGAGCGTCGCGGCAAGGCTGATCAACGAACAGCCGGAAAGCCCTCAAAAAACAGACCCGAAAGAAAAAGATGAAAAATGAGGGGATGATTATGAACCATCCTTACGAAAACCGGATTGTCTATATCTTCGGCGATTCGCTGGCAAAGGGCGTTCTGCTCGATGACGCCACCGGACGCTACAAGCCCGGCCGCATCATCGACATGGCCGAATTCGAGCGGTCCCTGGGCGTGAAGATCTACAATGAGTCCATGTTCGGCTGCACCATACAAAAGGGCTGCGAACGCCTGAAAAAACGGCTTGGCGGAGGCGCGGCCTGCGATACGGTGCTGCTGGAGTTCGGAGGAAACGACTGCGATTTCAACTGGGCCCAGGTGGCCGAAGCGCCCCTTGAGCCCCACGAACCCAAGACGCCTCTACCCCTCTTTAAACAGACCTATCTGGAAATCATCGAATACCTTCAACCGCTGGGCGTGCGGGTCATCCTTCTGGTGCCGCCGCCCATCGACTCGCGCCGCTACCTTTCCTGGATCACCCGAAACGGCCTGTCCGAAGAGCGCATCCTGCAGTTTCTGGGCGAGGTGCAGCGCATCGACCACCACCAGCAGCTCTACGCGCTGGCCGTCATGCAGGTGGCCTATCAGAGCGGCTGTGATCTGGTCGATCTTCGCAGCCCGTTTCTGGATAAGCCGCTGCTGCCCTACCTGTGCCGGGACGGCATCCATCTCAACGCCAGGGGCCAGGAGCTGGTCATGCACACGCTGCGAAACCTCTGGCAGCTCCAGCCCACCGGCTGACCGCTCTTTTCGGGCAACGGTGCCGCTGAAATTTTAAAATCCATTCCTTGCGCCGCGGCGCAAGGCCTCCCAGTGCGCCCTGTTGTCTGTGCGGGGCGCTTTTTATGCGAAAAAATGCCGCTTCCGGCAGCCTTTCTTCCGCGCTTAAAAAAGGCCAACCCTTTCCGGCAGAAATCGACAAATATTGGTTTTGTTTTAGGCCTTTTGCGCGTATAGATTGCATAGGCCCCTTTTTTAAGGGATGCGGTTTACGGCATCTGGAAAATGCCCCGGCAGCCGGCCCCGGCGCCTTCTGCCGGGAAGGAACCGCACGATGCAGGCGGGGCCTTTGCGCATTGCAGGCCGCCCGGGTTTCATCGCCGCGGGATTTTACCAAAAAGACGCCCGCGCCATATGTATCCATTGTGTTACAATGCCGTTGCGTTTCAACCGCCGCCTTGAAATGGACCCTGCGTTTATGTTAGACTGATGGTGAAACCGGCCATACAGCCTGTTATAAAACGTGTACGGCCGCTTGTTTATTTTGTCCGGACTGATGCGCTCACGCGGCGAAAAATATCATTTATCTGTATCGGCAAGGGAGGGAGCATGCGGGTTTTTCCCGCATTGGAACACATGGAGAAAAAATTGGTTGTAACCGGGGGCATCCCCCTGCGTGGCAGCGTTGAGGTCAGCGGAGGCAAGAACGCCGCGGTGGCCATCATTCCCGCCGCGCTCTTATGCCGAGAGGAATGCGTTATCGATAATCTGCCCAGCATAGACGATGTGAAAATCCTGTGCGAAATTCTCTCCACGCTGGGCGCGGAAGCCCAAATGGAGACCCCGCACCGCCTGCGCATCAACGCCGCAGGCTTAAAGGACTGGCGCGCGCCGGCGGAAAAAATCAAGCGCATGCGGGCCTCCTACTACCTGATGGGGGTACTGCTGGGCCGCTTCGGCAAGGCGGAAGTGGGCATACCCGGCGGCTGCGAAATCGGCCTTCGGCCCATGGACCAGCACATCAAGGGCTTTGAGGCCATGGGCGCCCATGTGGAACTGACCAGCGAGGGCTACCACCTGGAAGCCAATCCCCTCACCGGCGGCGAGGTCTACCTGGATATGGCCAGCGTGGGGGCCACCATCAACATTATGCTGGCCGCCGTCCTGTCCCAGGGCAATACCACCATCGTCAACGCCGCCAAGGAGCCCCATGTGGTGGATCTGGCCAACTTCCTGGGCGCCATGGGCGCACGGATCAAGGGCGCCGGCACCGACGTGATCCGCATCCACGGCGTGGAGAAATTAAACGGCTGCCAGTACAGCATCATTCCCGACCAGATCGAAACCGGCACGCTGATGATCATGGCCGCGGCCACCGGCGGCGACGTAATGGTCAGAAACGTGATTCCCACGCATCTTGAGTCCCTGTCCGCAAAGCTGATGGAGGCGGGCGCCACCGTCATCGAGGGCAACGACACGCTGCGGGTGCGCGGCCTTGCGAGGCCGCGGGCCATCTCCATCAAGACGCTGCCCTATCCCGGCTTCCCCACCGATCTGCAGCAGCCCATGACCGCTTACCTGACCCGGGCCACGGGCACCAGCATCATCACCGAGACCATCTACGAGTCCCGCTACCGCTATGCGGAGGAACTGCAGCGCATGGGCGCCAATATCCGCGTGGCGGACCGCATGGCCGTTGTCGAGGGCGTGCCGCACCTTTACGGCACCACCGTGCAGACCAACGACCTGCGGGCAGGCGCCGCCATGATCGTGGCAGGTCTCATCGCCGAGGGCGAAACCCATATCCGCAAACTGCGCCACATTGACCGCGGCTATGAATCCATCGAAGATAAACTGGCCAGCCTTGGCGCCAATATCAAGCGCGTCAGTGATGAAGAAAACTGATTGCACAAAACCTCCCTCTGCCCAAACAAAAATACAACGAAAAAGCTCATCCGTATGGATGAGCTGAGGCCGTCAAAAAACTATGTTTTTTGACGGGTATGCCAGGGCTTTTCCTGCTGCAAAAACCAGGCAGCTGTTTTTTGCAGCGGCCGGAAAACCCTGAGATGAGTGGGCTTCGGCCGCACGTGTCGATCTGCGGCCAAGAGCCGCCTTCGGCGGTTGCCTTCGAAACGCTCGCTGCGGCTCGCAGCCTTGCCCACGGAATTAAAATTAGGGGGCTGCGGCCCCCTAATAACCCCGAAAGAGACTTTTTTTGACAGTCCTAGCTCATCCGTATGGATCAGCTTTTTTATTGTATCAAAGGTACGCTCCGCGCAAGGCTGCCCTGCCGGCGTTTTATGCCTGCGCCATGCCACGGCGCAGAAATTCGGCGCCCAGCCGGACATTCTCAATCATAGTATCCAGGTCCGTGGGCCCCAGGTTGCGCCAGATGCCCAGCATATGCGAATTCGTGGCGCCCATGATGACGAAGGGCTCCATCGTCAGATAGCCCCGGTAGCCGGCCTGCTTCAAGGCCCCGAATATCTCCGGCCAGTTGATGTTGCCCCGGATCAGGCCGGGCACGCGCCGGTTGTTCTCGCACACATGCATGTGCGACAGGCGCCCGTGGTATGCCGCGCAGGCAATGGCATCGGCCATGGAGTCCTCCTCCACGTTCATATGCCACGTATCCAGGTGAAGCTGCGCGTTGTCGCTGTCCACCGCCTGGCAGTAAGCCACCGCCTCCTGGGCGGTATTGAAAATAAACTGATCGAAGCGCGTCACCACCTCGTAGCCGTAAACCACGCCCAGATCCTCCGCGGTGCCGATGATCTTTCGCATGGCGTCCACGCTTAAATCGAAATAATACTGCCGGTCGCTGCTCGTAATCCGCCCGGGATGGCGCAGCCACTGGGAGTAATTGATGCCCGACCAATTGATCCCGCCCATCTGCGCCACGACGTCCAAAACGCGCTTGGAGTATTCAATCCCCGCCCGGCGCACGGCAGGATCATCCGAAGCGATATCGGTCTCATGGGTCAGCCCGCCGTTGAAGTTGATGATCAGTCCCCGGTCGGCCAACGCCTTTTTAAATGTCTCCCGCTGGGCGCGGCTCCATGGAAGGACTGCCTGCGGGCCGATTTCAAACACATCGATATCCGCCTTCACCAATGCGTCCATGATGCCGGTCCAGTCGTTTTCAAGCTCTGTTCCGCGCCAGTAGCCCCAGTGCAGCCCGATCTTATTCATAAGCCCGCCCTCCCATTTTTCTGCCGGTCTTCTGCTTTTATCATACATAAAGGGTTATCTCCTGTAAAGATGTCCGGCGGTTTATGTCCAGGGGCCGCATCCCTTTATGAAATGTTGCGCCGCCGGGCTTGCCCGCCGGGCTTTTCTTTCAGAAGCGGCGTGCAGCAGATCAGCACCATCACCATAATCAGCGGCGCCATGCACAGAAACAGCGCCTGTACGCCGTTTCCGCCCGCATCGTTCACCCGCTGCACCAGCATCCCTCCGCCCAGGTTGCCGATAAACCGGGCGATCACCACCGAAAACATCGTCAGCATCATCTGCCCCGAGGCCTTCAGTTCCGGCGGCACGTTCTCGTTGATGTACTCCACCACGCCCACAACCATCATCGCCATGGGGAAGCCCTGCATCAGGTTCGTCAGTATGATGGCGTACGGGCTCCTGATCAGGCCGATGATAAGATACCGCAGCGACAGCACGATGGCCGACAAAAACAATACCCGGCCGATCCCAAACTTACGCACCAGCCTTCCCGCGCCGCCCCTGAAATAAAAGGGCAGTTCCGAGAGCGCTGCCGCCGCCGTGCCGATGCCCACCATCAGGCTGCTGCCCCCGATCTGCAGGATGTACGGCGAGGCGAATGTGGAAAATACCGACAGCGTGGCGTAGAATGTCATCACCATAAGCAGCACGCGCAGTATTTTGCCCTGCCTTACAATGGGCCAGATATGCACCTTCTTTCCCCTTTTTCTGTAGCCCGGCACCTTGGGCAGAAAAAGCGCGATGCCCGTGGTGATCAAAAGGGCAGCCAAGAACACCTGCAGAATGCCGCCGGAAAGCCTTCCGACGATCAGTCCGCTGACGATGCAGAAAATAATGTAGCCGATACAGCCAAACACGCGGATATTGTTGAACGTGCCGCCGCGGATATGGACGTAATCCAGCGTGACGGCATCCTGCATGGGCACCGCGCAGTTAAAAACCGTGGCAAACAGGATGTAGATCATGCTGATATACAGATGATCCGTCCAGAGCATCATCAGCACCGTTAAAAGGGCCGCGGCGCCCAGTATCAGATACAGCGCATAGTTTTTGTACCTGGCGGTATCGCCGATATACCCGAACATCGGCTGCGCAACAAAGCCCAGAAGCGGTGCCACGCCAAAGAGCAGCCCAAGCTGCGAGGCGCTCATGCCGATGGAGAAGAAGAACACGGAAAAGAAGCTGGCGCGGACCGCCATGGTGCAGTAAAAGGCAAAATAATACGCATTGAAGGCATGTGGAATTGCATGTTTTTCGGTCATGATACACCCCCTTGACGCGCGTGCCCGGAGACGTTTTTTAAATGAGCCCGAATAAAAGGCGCAGCCGCACGGCTGCGCCCTCTCATCGGTTTGTTTTTTATTGCAGGCCCGCGCGGATAAAGTCCGCGCCGATCTTTACGTTCTGGATGCGCGCCTCCACGTCCCTGGGGCCCAGGTCGCGCCATACGCGGATGTTCTCCGAGCCCGCCGAGCCCATCTGCACGAAGGGCTCCATGGAAATGTAGCCCTGATAACCCGATTCCTTCACGGCGCCGAAGATGGCCGGCCAGTCCATGTCGGTCTTTTTCAGGCCCGGCACGTTGCGGTTGCTCTCACCCACATGAAAATGCGCCATGCGGCCCTTGGCCATGGTGTACTTAATGGCTTCGGGGATGGAATCCTCCTCGATGTTCATGTGGAAAGTGTCTATCAGAAGACCCGCCGCGGGGCTTCCCACGGCTTCGCAGTATTCCACGCCGCCCTCGGCAGTATTGAAAATAAACTGCTCGAAACGGTTGACCACTTCATAGCCATAGGTCATGCCCACATCCTCGGCAGTCTTAATGATCTGTTTCATGGACGCTACGCTCAAATCAAAGTAATGCTTCTTCATATCCGGCGTCAGCGGCCCGCCTGGATGGCGCAGCCAAGCCGAATAGTTGATGCCGGACCAATTCTTGCCGCCCATCTCCGCCATGGCCTCCAGCGCCGCCTTGGAAAAATCGATGCCGGCCTGACGGATCGCCGGGTCGTCCACCGCGATGTCGTTGGTCTCATTGAGGCCGCCGTTGAAATTGATCAGAAGCCCTTTGTCCGCCAGGGCCTTTTTGAAGTCCTGACGCTCCTTTTTGGACAGGCTAAGCGCCACAATGGGGCCGATCTCCATCACGTCAAGACCCGCTTTGACATCGGCGTCCATAATGTCGTACCATTGATCCTCCAGCGACGTTCCGCGCCAGTAACCCGAGTGTAAACCAATTTTGTTCATTTGTTTTCCTCCTTGAAATAATAGGCACCGGAAACAGATTTATTCCATTCTGACTTGAAGCGCTTCTGTTTCCTCCGAAATCCTTTTCTTTATCATACCCCAGGGCGCGGTGCTTTTCAATGCCGCGGAGGCAAAACTTTAGGCTCAGGCGGCGTATAAAACGCTTTTGGAAAGCAAACGGCTTGCGGCCTGAAATTCTTTTCATGCCGCGCCGCCGGATGATCTTCTCCTACGCCGCATGAGGCGTCCGGTGGTATGCGCCGTTAATCCCGGACGGGAAAGTGCTCGTTTAAAAACCCGATGATTTTTTGCCGGTAAAGTTCACCGCTTGCCTCTGGCAGGTCCGTTACGATCAAATGGTCCGCGCCCGGAACAATCCACAGCTCGCCGCGGCTGCTTGCGCTGTTTTGATAAAGCTTTTCCGCCTGCGATACATGCGTCTGCGCGTCGCCGTCCCCATGGACAATTAAAAGGGGCCGATCACCGATATGCCGTATGGCCTGCGCCGGACTGTCCTTCACCGGGGAAACGCCGAATTTGATTCGAAGCGCCAGATTGACAAAAGGGCGGAACACGCTGACGAAAGTTTCGGGCGCTCCGTCCTTTCGCATATAGTCCGCTATCTGATCCTGCATGGAGGAAAAAGCGCTTACGGCGATAACCCCGTCAACGCGCTGCGATGCCGCCGCGGTATTGATCGCTGTGCTGCCGCCCATGGACAGTCCGTATAAGATCACGGGACTTTCTGAAAAGCGCTCCTGTTTTTGGAGCCATTCAATCACCGCGCCCACATCGGACACCTCATGGTACCCGAAGGACAGGCGCTCGCCCCCGCTCTTTCCGTGTGCCCGCATATCGATACACACAGGCGTATATCCGCTTTCATAAATCCACACGGCATAATCGAAAAGAGAGCTGGCATCCATGCCGTGCATGCCGTGCAGGATCAGGACATTGCCCGCGGATGCCTCACGCGGCAAAATATAAGCGTATATGGGTACCCCGTCCCCGCTGGTCACCTGAATCTCTTCCAGCATGGAACGATAAGGCTCCGAAAAGGGCTGGTTTTTTTCGACCCTTACATCCGACATGGAAGACAGCACGTTATACGCAATGACAGTGCACACAACACAAAAGATAACGAGAATGAGGACAATGCCTGCGAGCGCAATGCGCAGCAGAGGAATCTTTCTCTTTGTTTTTTCCATCGATGACTTCTCCTTTGAGCGTATCGGCCAAGCATACTTTTTCCACGCGGCCCATAAAAATAAAGATCCCGCGCTTTGCCGCCCGTATGGCTGTAATCTCCGGCGTGTATCCTAGTCCTTCACTATAATACCACATGCATGCTTATTGATTAAGCGTTCAGCGCAGATACGCCGCCTGCCCCTTTTCGTTTTTTTCGGGCGAGTCTGCGCAAGAGGCAGGCGGCTTTTCTGAATTGGACGGGGCGGACTTTGCCGCATTCGGCGGCTGCATCCCTCACCCATCCGCCCAGCTCGCTCTTTTTGTGATATAATGCGGGATAAATGCGCATCTTTTTAGGAGGTGACATTATGGAAAATATTTGGGGACAACTGGAATTGCTTCTGCGCTTGGTGGTGGCGGGTATCTGCGGATTTCTGATCGGCTACGAGCGGAAAAACAGGCTGAAGGAAGCCGGCGTAAGAACGCATATCATCGTGGCGCTGGGCGCGGCGCTGATTATGATCATTTCCAAATACGGCTTTATGGATGTGCTGCCCGGCGGCGATTACGACCCGACGCGCATTGCCGCGCAGATCGTCAGCGGCATCGGCTTTCTGGGCGCCGGCATGATATTCATCCGCAAGCAGGCCATCAGCGGCCTGACCACCGCGGCGGGTATCTGGACGACTGCGGGCATCGGCATGGCCATCGGCACGCGGCTTTACTTCATCGGCATTGCCGCCACGATACTGATGCTCACGGTACAGGTGCTGCTGCACCGCAATTATCGCTGGTTCCACCTGCCCGTTACCGAGCAGATGACCATTACCGTAAGCGAAGAAGCGGCGCTGACGCTCATTCAGGACAAATTTGCGGCCAGCGGTATCGAGATCATCCATCTGCGGGCGGAAAGGCGGGATGGCGGCTCGGTTGATTTGGAGCTGCATGTAAAGCTGCCCCAGGACTTTGACGTCTCCGGCCTGATGAGTATGCTCAGGGACAGCCCGCACGTAAAGTCAATCGAACTGTAGAAATGATTCAAAATTATTCATAGAGCGGCCGGCAATGACTGCTGCCCGCACGGCTGACCTATTGGTTTATTGCGGCTTGATTCCGCTACCAAGTATCAGCCGGTAAACGCTTCGCGATCCGGCCCGCTTTCATTAATACGAAACGGGCAGTGCATCGTATTTTAGGTAAAAATAAATATCGTGAACGTTGAGCGTGATTGTCATATGGACGGCAGCCCGTATCGGCTCTGCGATATAAGTTCGTTGAGAGATAACCTGCGCCGTGCCATTGACCGGAAAAAGCAGATCTATGTTGATAAATGACTGCATGTCTACTCCATTTTCAAGAATCATTTGCGCTCCATAAAAACAATATCTTTTCGTTTAAGATGTTTGTGGAATTAAGCCAAAACAATATAAATAATTCTTTGAAACAAAGAAATTTTGTTGACATCAAATTATCCATGTGCTATGTTATATTGGAAACTATAAAGTGGCTTGCAAACGTGGAGCCGGAATGACGGACGGTTGAACGACGTTCGCAGCCATCCGCGGACAGGCTGAAGGAAGATTCATTCATTTGACAGCAGGCGCAGCTTTTTTCGTAACAACCGGTTTCAAGCGCCGGAGCCGCGCAATGATTTGGAGGAGGCCAGCACATGCAGACTATGAAACTGGGCAAAACCGGACGGGATATTTCCCGTATTGGCCTTGGCACGTGGGCTATCGGCGGCGGTCCCGCCTGGGGCGGCGATAACGCATTGCAAGACAGCCTGGATGTAATCCGCAGCAGCCCAGCTATCGGCGTGAATCTGATCGATACCGCCCCGGCCTATAATTTCGGGAGCAGTGAAAAGCTACTGGGCCAGGCGCTTGCGCAGATGAAACGCGAGGAAGTGGCCATCATTACAAAGTGCGGCATTACCTGGACGCGCGAAGGCAGCCTGTTTAATAAGGTGGGCGATACGCAGCTGTACAAAAACCTGTCCAAAGATTCCATCATGGAGGAATTTGAGCAGAGCCTGGAACGTTTGGGCATCGACTACGTTGACATATACATGACCCATTGGCAAAGCGTGGAGCCGTTTTTCACCCCGATTTCCGAAACCATGGACGCCCTGAACGAGCTCAAAAGCAAAGGGCTCATCAAAGGCATCGGCGCGGCGAACGTCACGCCGGAGCATATCAGGGAATATGTAAAATACGGCCAGCTGGACATCGTGCAGGGCAAATACAGCATCCTGGACCGGGACAGCGAAACGGAATTGATCCCGGTATGCAAGGCACACGGCATCACATTCCAGGCGTATTCCCCGCTGGAGCAAGGGCTGCTTTCAGGAGCGATTGCCCGCGATTACGTCGCGCCGGAGGGCTCGGCCCAGAAGAACAAAAGATGGTTCCAGCCGGACAAACTGCCCAAAGCCGTTGACATGCTGAATTCCTGGGGCGCATTGTGCGCAAAATATGACTGCAGCGTGGCAAACCTGGCCATTGCATGGATCTTGGCACAGGATGACAACATCAACGTACTCAGCGGCGCCACCACCAAAGCGCAGCTTGAAGAAAATGTCAAGGCCGTGAACATCCCTCTGACCCATGAGGATGCCCAATGGATGCGCAATCGTGCGGAACAGGCGGATGCGTAAGGTTCTTTCAGCTTTTTCCCGAAGGCTCTGCACGGATATGTCCTTTTCACGGCAATTGTGATAGAATTAAACGAATATCCGTTTGAGGGGAATACAGATATGTTATTGAAAGACAGGCTGGAGGCCATCCGAGGCATTATAACTGAAGAAGCCCGGGTGCAGGTATCTGCGCTCAGCAGGCAATTTAGCGTGACGGAAGAGACGATACGGCGCGATTTGGAAAAGCTGGAGGCGGAAGGGCTCGTATCCCGCACATACGGCGGCGCCATTTTGAATGAAACCAAACGTACCGAAGGGATTCAATACTTCAAGCGTACGGCCATCAATGCCGAAGCAAAAAAGGCCATCGCTAAAAAGGCTGCCGCCTGCGTAAAAAACAGCCTCACCATCGGGCTGGATTCCAGTACCACCGCCATGGAGGTGATGCGGCATTTGAAGGGGCGCGACGACGTCACGGTCATCACCAATTCGGCGGTGGCCATCACCGAGCTTGCCCAAAGCAAGATGAAGCTGTTTTCCACCGGCGGCGTGCTGAATAAACATTCCTTGTCGCTGCAGGGCAACGTGGCCAAGCAGGCGCTGAGTAACTATAACATCGATATCGTCCTGATCAGCTGCAAGGGCCTTTCCATGGAGCAGGGAACTTCCGACTCGGACGAGCAGGAATCCGAGGTGAAAAGGGCGATGATCGCCCATGCCAACAGTGTAATCCTGCTGGTGGACCACAGCAAATTCGACAAAGTGGATTTTGTCAAAGTGGCAAGCCTGGAACAAATTGATTTAATCGTCACAGATATGGAACCAAGCCGGGAATGGAAGGAAAAGCTGGCCTCGCTGTCGGTGGACGTCTTATATTAGCGTGCATGATGCGCGCGGGTAAAGCGTACCGTTATAGCCCTTTTCCGTCCGCGGCGGAAAGGGGCTTTTGCTTTGGAAAAAATTCATGTGGCCGTGGACATAGGCGGCAGCAGCGTGAAGATCACGGCCTCCAGGTTTTCCGGTGGCACCATTGAGCACCTAAAAGAGCAGACGCTCCCAAACAATCCCTTGCGCCTGCAGGGTAGCCTGTATATTGATATTTACTATTTATACGGCGCAATCAAGAGCGCTTTAAAAGAGTATTTAAATCTGGGCTTTGAGCCGGTATCTTTCGGCATCGATACCTATGGAAATGGTTACGGGGTGTTCAATGCCGATGCCCAGATGATAGGCCTGCCCTTTTTCTATAAGGACGCTCGGACGCAGGGCATCCTGCCGCTGCTTGAAGAGCGGCTTGCGCTTCGCGAATTGTACGAGCGCACGGGAGTATACCCCACCGATATCCGGGTGCTCATGCAGCTGTTTCATGAAGTGCGCACCGGCAGGCAGCGCATGAGGCAGGCAGATCGGATTCTGCTTTTTCCCGATCTGCTGGCCCATTTTTTTACAGGCAAAACCCAAACCGAACGCTCCATGGCTTCGGTGGCCAGCCTGCTGGGCCCCGATGGCGACTGGTGCCGCTGCACGATGCGGCAGCTCGGCATCGACGCCGGTTTATTCGGCCCGCTTATCGACGGCGGGCAAAACGGGGTAAAGCGGCTTCTCCCCTCTGTGTGCGGCGAGCTGGGCACAGAGGATATCCGCTATGTGGACGTCACGACCCACGACACCGAATCGGCGCTCCTGGCGGCGCCCATGCTGGATGAAGAGGCGGTCTTTGCCAGCCTGGGGACCTCGGTGATCCTTGGCGCCAGAACCCCCGGGCCCGTGATTTCGGATGAAGCGTACGAAGGCCGTTTTAAAAACATGAGGGGCGCTTTCGGGCAAAATTCCCTGTGCCGCGATTACACCGGACTATGGATTTTGGAGCAGTGCATGGCCTCATGGCGGCAGGAAGCTCCCGGCCTGACTTATGACGACATCCTTTCGGACTGCAATGCGGCCACAGAAAACGACAGCTTTTTTGACGTGAATCATACGGCCATCCGATTCTATAAGGGCTCTTTAATAGACGCTATACAGATTTATTGCCGGGATACCGGCCAAAGGGCGCCCAGGACCAGGGGCGAAACAGCCTTGTGCGTGCTGGAGAGCATCGCCCTTGAAGCGAAGTGGAGCTTTGAGAAACTGAAGGCTTTGGTCAAAAACAGGTTTTCCAGGATCAGCGCCGTAGGCGGCGGCGTGAAAAATGCCCTGCTGCTTCAAATGCTGGCCGATGCGCTGGGATTGCCTCTCCTTGCGGGAAGCCCCTTTGCCGCCACCGCAGGCAATGTGCTGATGCAGCTGTATGCCCTGGGCGATATAAAGACGGTGCAGGGCATCGCGGAAGTGGCCCGCAACTCCTGTGACGGGATAAAAATAGAGCCTCGCGGCAGGGGCGACAAATGGGAACGGGCGCTTGCGCGCTTGGAACAATACAAGATGGAATAAAACTGGAGGAAGTATGGACAAGAAAATCGACTTAAACCTGATTCGTGAAATCATCCGCGTATCCAAAAAAATGGAAGAGATGGGCCTGGTGAATACATTCGAAGGCAATTTGTCCATCATGCAGGACGGCCTGATGTACATTACTCCTGCCCGCACCCGCAAAAGCCTGCTCACCGAAGATATTATCGCCGTATTTGATGAAGATGACAACCAAGTGTACGGAAGCAAAAAGGCGTCCTCGGAGAAAATCATGCACCGGACCACCTACACGATCCGCGACGATATCAAGGCGGTGATCCACTGCCATTCCCCCTACCTGACGGCCCACGCCATGTGCCATGTGCCGCTGGACTATAAATGCCATCCGGAGATCGTCTTTCATTTCCGGGACATTCCCGTGGCGCCCTACGGGCAGCCGGGAACCGCCGCCATTGTGGAAAACGGCAGGGCGCTGCTGGAAAAACGCAACCTGATACTGCTGGCCAACCATGGCGTCCTGGCGGTGGGCTCCACGCTGGAAAAAGCGTTCCAGCGCGTTGAGGCGGCTGAAAAGTTCGCCATGACCGTATCGTTCAGCAAATGCATCGGGCCGCTTGTGGACATTCCCTCATCCGAGGTGGAACGCATCCTTAAAATCCCCATCGAAACCTGACGCGCCTCCCCTTTGACGCAACATTCCCACCTAATCAAACATCCTGGACGCCCGCCGCGTCAAAAATCCGGTGCAGGCAGCCGATGGCGTCCCTCGCCGCATCCTGCAGGGGCATGGCCTCGTACCGGGCCGTCGTCGGCTTCATGGGCTCGATAATGACGGGACCGTCGTAACCGTGCCTGGCGAGCAGCCGGACGACCTCCACCGCGTCGATGATCCCGTTTTCCATGGGCATGCCCCTCGTCGCGTCAATCTGCTCGTCGCGCGGGGCGTTGGCGTCGCACAGGTGAAGGTTGATGACCTTTTCAGGATGCATGGCGGCATAATACAAGTCGTCCTGGTGGCTGCCGGAACAGTACCAATGGATGGTGTCAAAGACAAAGCCGATATCCCGGCTCACTTCCTGCGTCAGGGCAACCACACCCATCAGGGAGCGGATAAAACCATATTTGAATTGGTCGCGCACCGTCTTGGGGCCCATAAACTCCAGCCCATAGCGGATGCCGTTGTCGTCAAGTACCCTGTATATGGCCTCAAGGCGTTTGACGTGCCACCGGAAGTTCTCCTCATAGCCCATGGTGTCGCTTCCCGGCCAGATATGATTGTACGCCCGGGTGCATCCGGCGATGCGCGCCAGGCGCGACCACTGATCAAATGTGGCAAGGGCTTTTTCAAACTCGCCGTCGTCCACCTTGTACATATCGCACGGCGCCATGATGAGGCCAAAGCGCATGCCCATATCGTCCAAGCGGATTTTTGCCTCGGCAGCGGCCCGGGGCGTACCGAAAGCCCCCGCCGGAACCTCGATCCCTTTAAAGCCGCTGTTATGGGCGGTAGTCAGCAGATCGTCGAAACTGTGGTGGTTCAGGCCCATGGTCCGCGGATTCAGATTCGTATACATAGAGCGCCCCCTCAAAATGTTGTTTTCAAAGATTATAACAGGATAATTGGATTTTTCAAGAAAAAATGTTTTTATTCAATTGAAAAACTTTTGATTCCTAGGAAAACCACCATATATAAGGCAGATAAATTCCTTGTTTTCAAAAAATTTGTGGTTTCCACAAAAAAATACTTGATAAACACAGAAAAAGATAGTAAAGTATGTATAACACAATGACGTGGAACTTAATCTGCCTTGCATGCAAGCAACATTCAAGCAGATACGAAAAAAACAAAAAGCTACCCCTATTTTGCAACACTTGTTGGATTCAGCTTGCATGCAAGCGGTATTCAAGCAAATCTATTCCTTTTGACTGAGGCCAGGGATCAATCAGAAATTTGTGAAAACACAAAAAACATGATAAGGAGGGAAACAGCATCCGCACCATCGTCGCAGCGTACGAATCCTGCTTACATGCAAAAGCCATGGCGGATTCAAAACAAAACGGAAAGCTTACGGACACAAAAGCAAAATAAAGGAGGCGTATCCATGAAGAATAAGCCGAAGAAAATTCTGAGCATCATTATGATCACCGCTTTGGTTGCCGCCCTGCTTGCAGGCTGCGTTAGCGAAAGCGTCCCCACCGACTCCCCGACGCCAGGGAGCAGCACGCCGGCGGCGCCATCGCCGACAAGCGCCGCGCCCGAGGTTATACGCATCGGCTTTTTGACCCCGCTTACGGGCACGTCGGCCGCGCTGGGTCAGCAGGTGGAGTGGGCCGGCAACATGATCGTTGATTTGATCAATGAAGATCATCCCGAATCGAGCATGTTTCTTTCCGCAGGGGAGGGCCTTCCCAACCTGAACGGCGCCAAAATCGAGATCGTTGTAGCCGACCATAAGAGCGACGCCACTACCGCGGTGGCCGAGGCAAAGCGCCTGATTACCGAAGAAAACGTGGTGGCCATTACGGGCGAATTCACCAGCGCTCTGATCAAGGCGGTGGCCGTCGTCACCGAACAGTACGAAATTCCCTTCCTCGCCGCCGGCTCCGCCGTGACATTGACCGACGGCAGCACTCCGCTGAACTGGTTCTTCCGCTTTGGCGTAAACGACGCCACCTATATCAAGGACACGTTTGATTTCCTCACCATGCTCAATGAAACGCAGGATGCGGGCATTGAAACGGTGGCCCTGGTTTCCGAGGACAGCGAGTTCGGCGCCAACATCGTGATCCAGGAGCTCAGATACGCCGCAGAGGGCGGCTTTGAAGTGGTGGAAAACATCAGCTATCCTGCCAGCGCCACCAACCTGACCGCCGAAGTGCTGAAGGTGAAAGCGGCCGATCCCGACGCTTTGATCATGGCCTCTTTCGTATCGGACGCGCTGCTTTTCATCAACACCTGCAGGGAGCAGAACTATACGCCCAAACTCATTGTCGGCCAGCGCGACGGCTTCATCCAGCCCGACTACCTGGAAGCCATGGGCGATCTGAACAACTACATCTGCACCACCGGCAGCTGGTCCGCCGACCTTGACTCCGTCGTCAGCCAGGAGCTTGTCAAGCTGTATCCCGAGAAGTATTCAAACGGCGTCCCCTTGAGCGACGCCCACGTGAAGGACATCGCCTGCCTGCATTTTGTGGCCATGGCCATTAACCAGGCGGGAACCACAGAATCCAAGGCTGTTCAAGCAGCCCTGCGCGATCTGGATTTCGACATGGATACATTGATCATCCCCTGGAAAGACATCACCATGGATCAGTATGGCCAGAATACCTCCGCCAACGGCATCGTTGCACAATGGATCGACGGCAAATACCAGACGGTTTATCCCGCTGAGGTCGCCGCCGCCGAAGCTATGTATCCCATGCCTGCATGGTCCAGATAACCGACATTATTGGGCAAGATCAGACCTGTCCCGCTGCCCTCCCGGCGGGACAGGCCTGCTTCCTGCAAAAGACAGTTAAGTACCGCATGATTTTAATGTACCCGATACGCCGTTATCTGCCGCGCGAAAGTTTGGCTCTATGCCCGGCAGATCAGCCGAAAGGATGCGTCTGAGAGTATCCGCATCCTCTGAAAAATAACGTGGCGGGCATGGTGTTACATGGAAATTGAATGGAAGTGGTATTCCGCTAAAGAGAGGAGAACCCAACAGCATGGTAGTACAGGGATTATTTGAAGGGCTGATCAACGGGTCCATACTCGCCCTCATCGCAATGGGGGTTGCCCTTGTCTGGGGCGTTATGAATATCCTCAGCTTTTCTCAGGGTGAATTTTTGATGCTGGGCATGTTTGCATCCTTCTACCTGAACAGACTCATTGGACTTGATCCGATTTTTTCAATGCCCGTCTCGGCATCCATACTTTTTGTCCTTGGATGGGTGGTCTATAAAACCATCATTGCCAAGGCATTGAAGGGGCCCGTACTTTCCCAAAGGCTGATCACTTTTGCGCTGAGCATGGTGCTGGTCAACATGGCTCTGTTATTCTTCGGTTCCGAATTTAAAACCGTGCCCGACGTAGCCATCTCCGGCTCCATCGACTTAGGCTGGCTCATTATTGCCAAGCAGAAACTGGTGCCGCTGGTGCTTGCCCTGGTGGTAGCGGGCGGCATGTTCAGCTTTTTGAAGTTTACACGGCTGGGCAAGGCCATCCAGGCAACGTCCATGGACCGAAGCGCCGCCGCCCTGGTGGGCATCGACACCGAAAAATGTTACGCCTTCGCCTTTGCGCTGGCCAGCGCTGTGGCCGGAGCCGCCGGATGCGCCCTGACCTATTATTATTACCTGTATCCCAGTGTGGGCGCCAACTTCCAGCTGTGGGGCTTTATCGCCGTTGCCATGGGTGGATTCGGCAGCATTGCCGGCGCATTTTTAAGCGGCCTTATGATGGGCATTGCCGATACGATGACCGGCATCTTCGTCAATCCCGCCATCAAGTACCTTGGCGTATGCGTCGCGTTTTTGATTGTCGTGACCTTTAGGCCCAAAGGCATCTTTGGCAAATGAGGAGGAAACCATGAAGAATTTGTTGAAGTCCGGTAAATGGGGTGCCAAAGCGGCAACCGGCGGCGCGATTGTCCTTTTTCTGATGCTTCTGCCGCACATCTTTAAGGGAGCGTTTCCCCACCATGTCATGACCATGATGTGTATCTGGGCCATTTTGGGACTGGGATGGAACTACATCGGCGGATACGCCGGCCAGGTGTCCAACGGGCACGCGCTGTATTACGGCATCGGAGCGTATACCTGCGCGCTGAGCATGCAGTGGCTGCGGCTGTCCCCGTGGATTTCCATGTGGCTTGGCGTGGCCCTGTCGGCCGCCATCGCCGCCGTTATCGGAAAGCCCCTCCTCCGGTTCCGCGGGCCCATTTTCGCCATCGCGACCATGGCCATCGCCGAATGCGGGCGCATCGCTTTTATCAACATCCGGGAAATCGGCGGAGCAACCGGCGTCTACTTTTACAATGTGAACCTGCCTGCCTTCGCCTCCATGCAGTTTCGCAACAGCTATATGTATTACTATGTCTACCTGGCCTTTGCGGCGGGCGTCTTTCTTCTGACAAAGCTGCTGGATAAATCGAAGTTCTGCTACTACCTGCGTACCATACGCGGCAACGAGACCGCCGCCGAAAGCGTGGGGATCAACACCGGCAGGTACAAGATGCTGGCCTATATGCTCAGCGCCGCCATCGTCAGCCTCGCGGGCAGTTTATACGCCCAGTTCATGCTCTACATCGATCCCATGCAGCTTATGACGCTGAATATTTCCATGATGATCGTGCTCGTTGCGGTCATGGGCGGCATCGGCACCGTCATAGGGCCCATCATCGGCGCCGTCGTCCTTACGTTTATCTCCGAATATACGCGGGTTTATCTGGGGAAATACGGCGGGCTTGATATGATCTTGTACGGCGCGCTGGTGATCCTCATTGTTCTGTTCCTGCCCAAAGGCCTTATTTCCTTGAAAGATAAGTATGCCGACTGGAAAAGCAGGCAAAACGACAAGAGAATGGAGGTGGCAAAGTGAGTTATATTCTGGAAGTTGAGGACGCCACCAAAAGATTCAGCGGCTTAATGGCCAACGAGGGGATCTGCTTCCATGTGGAAGAGGGCGAGATCGTGGGCATCGTGGGGCCAAACGGCGCGGGGAAAACCACACTGTTCAACTCGCTTTCCGGCGTGCACCGGGTCACCCGGGGCCGTATCCGGTTCCAGGGCGTGGACATCACCAAAAAACCGGCCCATGCCATCTGCAAAATGGGCATCGGACGCACGTTCCAGATCCCCCAGTCCATCGATGAGCTCACCGTTGCCGAAAATGTACTGGTAGGGGCGCTATGCCACCACAGCATGGACACCGCCAAGGATGCGGCGCGGGAAGTGATGCGGGAATGCGACATTGAATGGCTGGCAGGGCAGCCTGCGGGAACCCTGAACGTGGCGCAGAAGAAGCGATTGGAAATTGCCAGGGCGCTGGCCACCAATCCCAAGCTCCTGCTGCTTGACGAGACCATGGCGGGCCTGACGGCCACCGAACGGGCCGAGTCCCTTTTCCTGATCCGCAAAATCAACGAGCGCGGCGTGGCCATCATCACCATTGAGCACAATATGGACGTTGTCATGAATGTGTCAAAGCGCGTCGTGGTATTGGTCAGCGGCAAGGTGCTCACCATCGGCACACCGGCGGAGGTGACCAGCAACCCGCAGGTCATCAGCGCCTACTTGGGAGGATAGCGATGCTTAAAGTAAAACACTTGAAAACAGGATACGGCGGTGTGCCCATCGTACATGACGCGAGCCTGACGGTAAAGGAAGGCACCATCGTGGCCGTACTCGGCGGCAACGGATCGGGAAAAACCACGATGCTGCGGGCCATCACCGGCTCCATCCCCACCATGGCCGGCAGCATTGAGTTCAACGGCCGCTCCATTGTCGGGGAGAAACCCCACAATTTAGTGAAGCAGGGCATCTGCATGGTGCCCGAAGGCCGGCATCTGTTCGGCAAGATGTCCGTAAAGGACAATTTGCTCATGGGCGGGTACCTGACGCGGGACAAAAATGTTATCAACCGGCGGCTGGAAGAGATTTACGCACTGCTGCCGGTGGTAAAGGAACGGTCCAGGCAGATGGCCAGTACTCTTTCCGGCGGCGAACAGCAGATGGTGGCCATTGCCCGGGGACTGATGGGCAACCCCAGATTGCTGATTCTGGACGAGCCGTCCCTTGGGCTGATGCCCATACTGATTTGCGAGATATTCAACTTCATTAAAGCCATCAGGGACAACGGCACCACCGTCATCATGGTGGAGCAGAACGCCGTGGCGACCCTTGAAATGTGCGATTACGCCTATGTGATGCAAAACGGCGAAATGGTCATTGAAGGCACCGGCGACGAACTGCTGGCCAATGAAGAAGTCAAAAAAGCCTATCTTGGAGGATGACGATGAACGATAAGTACTATGCGTGCAAAGTGTTGCTGACCACGTGTTCCGACTGCAAGAAGGATGAAAACCTCCTGTTTGTGACGGACCCTTTCAGTTATGAAGTGGCGCGGATGATGTGGGAGGCGGCGGCGGATTACCCCAATAAATCCATGATCGTGATGGATGAGCGGACCATGCACGGCCAGGACCCCAATCCGATGGTGGCGGCGGCCATGGCCAAAGCCGACGTGATTTTCGGCGCCACCAAATTTTCCCTGTTCCATACGCAGGCCCGGCGCGACGCGGTGGCCGGCGGAGCCCGCTTCGTGAACATGGTGGATTACCGCCTTTCCATGTTTGAGAGCGGCGGCCTGTTCGCCGATTTTGAAAAAGAGGGTGAAAAGTGCACCTATCTGGCCGATGCCATGATGGGCGATACCATCACCATCACCACCGAACGCGGCACCCATATCACCTCCAGCATCAAGGGCCGCAAGACGGTCCCGCAGTACGGCCGCAGCCTCAAGCGCGGGGATTCTTCCTCCCCGCCCGACATCGAGTGCGCCGTGTGCGCGGTGGAGGGAACGGCCAGTGGCGTGGCCTACATTGACGGCAGCATCCCCCATCCCGAATTGGGGCTGATCACCGATGAAATCAAGCTGGTAATTAAAGAAAGTAAAATCGTATCCATTACCGGAGGGCCGCAGGCTGAGACCCTCTCCCGGATCATGCGGGATTTCAATGACGACAAGGTGTACTATATCGGAGAGCTGGGGGTCGGCCTGAATTCCAAATGTTCGTTGAACGGGCTGATGCTGGAGGATGAAGGCTGCGCCCGCACCATGCACTTCGGCTGCGGAAGCAATACCGGCTTTTTCGGCACCATTGAATGTCCCATACATCTGGATCTGGTCTTCCGGGAGCCCACCATCGCCGTGGACGGTAAAATCATTGTGGAAAAGGGCGAGGTCGTGGGCCTGTAGATGGCCCGCTCAAGCGGCTACAGATAAAAGAAAGATGCCTTGATCCCCAGCTATTGATATCAAATAAGGAGATGCGAAGATGAGCGAATACAAAGACGGCCTTTTGTTTTCAGAGGAACTGCAAAAAGAAGTCAAGGAAAAATTTTACTATGTGGACGAGGACCCCGACATCGGCAAACGCCTCTTTTTTGACAACGCGGGCGGCGCATTCAGGCTCAAGTCGGCCGTGAAGGCCTTCGCCGAAATAGACGCCATTCCCGACTGCCCCGAGCGCATCCATAAAATGGCGCTGAAGCTGCAGAAAATCCAGGAGGAGGGCACCCGTGACGCCCGCATTATTTTCAACGCGAAAAGCGGCGCCATCCTCACGCATCTGACGGCTTCCCAGGCCATATTCGCCATGGTGCAGGCCGTGGCGGAAAATATCCCCGGCACAAACATCGTCACCTCGGTGCTGGAGCATCCCTCCGCATTTGACGCCACCCAATATTACGCCGACAAGACCGGGTGCGCGCTGCGCGTCGCGCAGAGTAACCGGGAAACCGGCGGCGTGGATGTGGAATCCATCGTCAGCCTCATCGATAAGGACACCATGCTCTTAAGCTGCATGTTCGCCTCCAACATCACCGGCGCCATCTATGATATGCAGGAGATCGTCAGGCGGGCGCGGGAAGTCAAGCCCGATTTGTATATCATCTGCGACGCTGTGCAGCACGCCCCTCACGGCATCATCGATCTGGAGAAAATGCCGGTGGACGGCGTGAACTTTGCCCCGTATAAATTTTTCGGCTGCCGCGGCTCGGGCATCGGGTATGTATCCGACCGGCTGGCCAGGCTGCCGCACCACAAGCTGTCGGCAAAGCCCGACGACGAATGGGAGCTGGGAAGCCCGGCGCCCACCCAATATGCGGTGATTACGGCCATCGTGGATTACGTATGTTGGCTGGGCGGCAAGTTTATAAAGAGCGACGACCGCCGCACCCTTTATGTGGAAGGCATGAACCGGATCAAACTGCAGGAGCGGGCGCTGATGGCCGCCATGCTGAACGGCGCCGGCGGCAAAGAAGGCCTGCGCGGCATGAAGAACGTCCGGGTGTTCCTGGATTATCCCGACCTTTCCACCCGCGACTTCATCCTGGCCATGGGCTTTGACAACCTGGATTATACCCAGGCTGTGCGCGAGTATGAAAAGCGCAACGTCATCGTGTATGACCGTCTGGCCACCAGCCTGTATTCCAAACGCATGCTGGATTCCTTCGGCATGGACGGCGCCATCAGGGTATCCCCCCTGCATTGCAATGATGTGGCGGATATTGTAAAATTTCTTACAGTAACCGAAGAATTGGCCGCTCTCTGACGTCCCCGTGCAGGATTTCTTCCACTTATAACAATATACAGTAAGGATGTGTCGCATCATGGTGTCCCAAGGTTCCTCCGGCATTACCAATCTTACGCAGGCGGCCTATAAGATGCTCAAAGAACAGATCATCGAAGGCAAGCTGCGTCAGGGTTCGGTAGTCAGCATATCGGCTATCGCGCGCGATCTGAACATCAGCCGCACCCCCGTAACGTACGCCTGCCTGAAGCTGGAACACGATAAGCTGCTTACCATCGTTCCCAAGCAGGGCGTCATCATCAACTCCATCAGCGTCCTGGAGGCCAGGGAAATTTACGAGCTGCGCGCCGCGATAGAGTTTTATTCCGCCTGGCGCTGCTTCGCTTCCATCGCGCAGGAGACAAAGCAAAAGGCGCACGCTTCCTATGAACGCCAGGTGGCGTATCTCAACGCGGGGGATATCAAGGGCTTTATGAAGGAGGATATACACTTTCATAAGATTTTTCTGTCGGTGCTCAAAAATTCGGAGTTTCTCAATATCATCGAGAACATGACGGAAAAAGCCTATCTGCTGGGCCTGGAGTCTCTGAAAAGCGCCCGGCGCCGGGATGAAAACCTTGTGGAGCACAAAAATATTCTTGATAGGATGGAAAACGGAGATAAAGTGGCTTTCGCGCAGGCCATTGAGACGAATATTCTCAATGGCCTTGCCAGCCTCACCAGGACGCTGTCTAAAACATGAGCGGCAGCAGGCCGGATTTTAAAAAGCCTTCCAAGAAAGGCGCGCTATCATGCAAAGTGGTTTAACCCGGAAAGCAGAAACTAAAACAACAAGTTGCGAGGATGAAAAAATGCGTGTTCCCGATGTTGTATGCGTAGGCAATTCCGCGGTGGATGTGCCCTTGCGCCCCGTGGATGAAAGCATCTTCACCACCGACTCTTATCCCGTTGACCGAATCGTTCCCACCGTGGGCGGCAGCGGCACCAACGTCACCACCATACTGCGCCGCCTGGGCGTGTCCGCCAAGCTGATCACCATGCTGGGACAGGATATGCTGGGAGACTTTTTGGTGGAGCACTGCCGCCGCAACGGCGTGGACACCGCGGATATCGTGCGCAATAGCGATGTGGATACGCCGCTTAGCATCGGCCTGGTGCAGGAGGACGGCGAGCGGACCTTCGTGGTGAGCCGCGGCAGCAGCACCTTCCACTTCCATATCGATCATGTCAATCTCGCCGCATTAAAGGGCGCAAAAATACTTGCGGTTGCAAGCATTTTCATTATGCCGAAATTCGACGACGATGGTCTGACCCGTTTGTTTTCCGCCGCAAAAAGTGAGGGGCTCATCATCTGCGCCGACATGATGAAAAGCCGCACGGGACAGAGGATGGACGCCATAGAAAACGCGCTTTCATACATCGACTACTTCTTTGCCAATTATGACGAGGCGGCCTTTTTGACCGGCCTTGAAAGGAAAGAGGAAATCGCGGACAAACTACTTGGTACCGGGGCGGGGCACGTCATCATCAAAGAGGGTCGAAAAGGCTGCTATGTAAAAGGTCCGTATATAAGTGAAGTCTTTCCGGCCTATGTCAACGAAAATCCCGTGGATACCATCGGCGCAGGAGACAATTTCGCCGCCGGATTTATCGCCGGTTTACTGGACAACCGCAGCATTGCGGACTGCGCCCGGTTTGCCAACGCCGCGGCGGCCATCTCGGTATCGGCGCCGGGTTCAACCGGCGGGGTGAAAGACAAACGGCAGGTTTTGGAGTTTATCCGCAACAACAGACAGGAGGCGTTATAATGGTTATAGGATGCCCGAAGGAAATCAAACAGCAGGAGTACCGCGTGGGGCTTACGCCGGGCTGCGCCAAGGCGTACGCCGACCATGGGCACACGGTGCTGCTGCAAACCGGCGCCGGGGAAGGCGCCGGATTCACCGACGATGACTATAAAGCCGCGGGAGCCGTCATTGCGGATACGGCCAGACAGGTTTTTGAAGGCAGCGATATGATCATCAAGGTAAAGGAGCCCCTGCCGGAAGAATATGATCTTTTCAGGCAGGGGCAGATTCTGTACACGTACCTGCATCTGGCCGCCGATGAGCGCCTGACCAGAGCCATGCTGGATAAAAAGCTGAAGGCGGTGGCGTACGAAACCATCGAAACCGCGAACCGCCAGCTGCCCTGCCTGAAGCCCATGAGCGAGATCGCGGGCCGGCTGAGCGTACAGGAGGGCGCCAAATATCTGGAAAAGCCCTTTGGCGGCCGCGGGGTGCTGCTGGGCGGCATTCCCGGCGTGCAAAGCGGCAGGGTGACGATACTGGGCGCCGGCGTCGTGGGCATGAACGCCTGCAAAATAGCGGTGGGCATGGGGGCGCAGGTCACCATTCTCGATTTGAACCTGGAGCGTCTGGCCTACATTGACGATGTATTTTCCGGATACGTCACCACCCTCTACAGCAACGAGCAGAATATCGCCGAATCCATAAAGCATGCCGATCTGGTGATCGGCGCGGTGCTGATCCCAGGTGCGGCCGCGCCCAAACTGATCCAGCGTGAGCACCTTTCGTACATGCAGAAGAATGCCGTAATGGTGGACGTGGCGGTGGATCAGGGCGGCTGCTTTGCCACCACCCGCGCCACCACCCACCATGATCCGACCTTTGTCGTCGACGATGTGGTGCACTACTGCGTGGCCAACATGCCCGGCGCCGTACCGCGCACCTCCACCCTTGGCCTGACCAATACGACCCTGAAGTATGGCCTTCAGATAGCGGACAGAGGCGTGGAGAGCGCCTGCCTTGAAAACCCGGAGATCAAGAAAGGCTTGAACGCCTATCTGGGACATTGCACGTACAAGGCCGTTGCCGATACGTTCGGCATGGCCTATATCCCGGCGGAAGACGTCATAAAGCAGTGAGGCGGATTACCATACCGCGTTATTTGTAAATATAGCCGATATGGCCTGATCGTATAAATCGAAAATGAAGCTCGACGGCTAGGAGCGCGGCTTCGTAAACGAATAAGCTGCCGGAGCAACTGGGATTACAAACCGCACGATATGAAAAAGATGAATTTATACTGAATTTTGCGCCCTGTCATATGCCTGGCAGGGTGGCGTAACTGCCAATTTCAGCAGCGTCAGGATTCGCCGCTCACCATCGGGCGGCATTTCGGCACGCCTTGACCTGCAAAGATATAATGGGATACACGAATAAACTTTTATAAAAAATTATCTGCATATTAAAGTGAAGTCAAAACAAATTTCCGTTTCCATCAAAGGCCATTTCCGTGGGCTCTTCCAATATCTCTATAGCCGGATTGGACAAAATGTTCCGGTAAAGCGCTTGCGAGACATACATTTCATCCACATGCAGCGAATCCGCAATCCGCACCATTTTCAGATTGTCGCGGTCGGCCAGCGCGCAGGCGTAAACGGCCGCAGCGATGGCCGCTTTGTCCGAGGGGGCCACCAGCGGTATTTTGCATACGTCCAGCACCTTGCTCGTCAGGCAGTTGGGGTACCGTCGGCCTGGGCCGCAAATTTGTCGATGCATACGGGCGTCCCGTCGTCCAGTCGGCAAAGCTCCTGCACCTGGACGTCGCAATGAATGGGCGCATCCACCGTATCGGGGGTTATTCCAAAGCTCTCCAGAATCTCCCGCTGCCCCTGCGGCATTACGCCGCCGTGGCTTCCCATGGCCGGGAAAAGAAAGGGCGTGCAGCCCGCCTGCTTCACAAAAGACACCACCGTTTTGAGCACCAGGGCTATATTGGCGATGCCTCTGCTGCCGGCCGTAATGGCAATGCGGCTGCCCGGCCGTAAAGTGCGTGTAATCTCGGGCAGGTTCAATTGGTTTAAAACCTCTTGCCGGACGTCCGGGATTTGAGGCCTTTCAAAGCTCTGCCGTATTTTTGCCATTTTCGGCAGATGCGTCTCCTGCGCAATGGTATCCAAAAAATTCTTCAATAAAAGCCCTCCCGCTCCTATAAAAGCGAAGCCGATTCTCTATCCAGCAAAAGCGTCCAGGAAGGATGTGTCTTAAGAATGGTGGCGGGAACCTCATTGGTAACGTCCATCTCAATGGTTTTCTTGACGGCCCGGGCCTTTTCCCTGTGCGGCACACAGGAAAGGATATGCCGGCTTTGCATGATTTGAAAAACGGTCATGGTCACGGCCTTTTCGGGCACCTGTCCCACATGTTCAAACCAGCCCTCCCCCACTTGCTGCTGCCTGCACTTTTCGTCCAGGCGCACAATGATAAAGCTCTCTTTGGTATCAAAATCCGCCGGAGGGTCGTTGAAAGCGACATGCGCGTTTTCGCCGATTCCGATCATGGCCACATCGATGGGCGCCTTTCGGATTTGCTCCGTCAGGTAGGCTATATTCTCCTGTATGTTTCCGGTATTGTCCACCAGATACGCCTGCTTTGGGGTGATAAAGCGCAGCAGCCGGTCCTTGATATATTTTACAAAACTGGCCGGATGGTTCTCCGCGATGCCGACATATTCGTCCAGATGAAAGACCTCCACTTTGCGCCAGTCTATTGGCTCATTGATAATATGATTGAAAAATTCAAATTGAGACAGCCCCGTTGACAGCAGAAACCGCGCCGCGCCTTTTTCGGCAATGGCCTGATTCAGATAGGCGGCGGCACGCGTTGCCGCCTCTTTTCCCAGCAGTTGCGGTGTGTCAAAAACAATCGTTTCCATTACGCATGATTCCCCTTTATAATTTTTCCGTTTACGACAGTAGTAACAACCTCAAAATTATCATCGAATACGACGATATCCGCATCCATTCCCTTGGCAAGAATGCCCTTTTTGTGCGACAGGCTCAGCAGGCGGGCCGGGGTCGACGACGCCATTTTCACGGCGTCCTGCACGGTGGCGCCGGCCAGCTTTACCATGTTGCGGACCAAAACGTTGGTGGTGGCCGCGCTGCCAGCAAAACTTTGCCGGTCCATCAATTTCATCACGCCGTCCTCATAAATCACCGGGACGCCGTTTTTCTGCGTATACACCATGCCTTCCACATTATCCTGCGCCGAAAAACCCAGGCCGTCGGTAATCAGGCAGATGCGGTCGGCGCCCTTGATTTTGTAAATCAGCTCTAGCAGGCTCTTGGGCAGATGCTTCCCGTCGGCGATGACCTGCACGGTCAATTCGTCCAGGAGAAATCCGCTCTCCACAACGCCCGCCACCCGGAAGGCGTTTTTCCGGCGCACAATCGAACAGCCGGAATAAATATGCGTCACGTCGGTGTAGCCGTTTTCCACCGCCCTTACCACCGTATCGTAATCCGCGTCGGAATGGGCGATGCTTGCCACGATTCCGCGCCTTCTCAGCTCCCGGCCCAGCGCCATGGCGCCCTCCACTTCCGGCGCGGCCCCGACCATTTTAATCTGATCCCAGTAATCCAGCAGCTTTGTATACTCCGCCGCCTCCGGCTTGCGCAGGTAATCCTCCGCCTGCGCCCCCTTTTGGGCCGCAGATAAATAGGGGCCCTCCAGGTGAATCCCCAGAATATTGGCGCCCCGGTTATCTTTTGCCGCCTCCCGCACAGCGTCGATGGCCCTGTACGTATCTTGCATGGAGGCGGTCATGGTGGTGGGCAGAATGCTTGTGGTGCCAAAGGCGGCGTGCGCCTCGCACATGGTCCGAACGCTGCCTGTCTCCCCGTCCATCACCTCGCAGCTGCCTCCGCCATGGACATGGATGTCGATAAAGCCCGGAGAAATATAGGCGCCACTGGCGTCTATCACCGTGGCGGAGGTTTCCTGCGCGGTAAACCCGGTTTCCGATACTTCCAGAATCTTTCCGTCTTTTATCGCGACAAAACCCTGCTGCAAAACCCGCAAGGGCGTCAGTATCCTGCCGTTTTGAATAATCAGTACAGACATGGTTCTCCTTACAATGACCTGGTTGAATCCCGTACCACCAGGGTGGGTTCCAACTGGATGATACGATTGCCGTTGGTCTTCTTTTCATAGGCGTCGATCAGCATATTCGTGGCAGAACTGCCCATCTCATAAATGCGCTGGTCGACGGTGGTGAGAGACGGAATAATGACGTCCGACAGATTGAGGTTGTCAAAGCCCACAATGGAAATATCCTGCGGCACCATAACCCCATTTCTGTACAGTTCCTGAATCATCACAATGGCCGTCATGTCGTTGATGCAGAAAAGGGCCGTGGGCTTTTGGGGAGATTCAAGCAGCATACGGGCCAAAAACCTGCCGTTTTCAAATTCGTATACGCTCTTGCTTTCCTTTTCTTCCTGCGAAATATAGATAAAGTTTTCATTGACCTCAAGGCCATGATCCCTCAGGCACTTTTGATAACCTTCAAACTGCTGTATGCGGCTGTATCTTTTCAGGGGCGCGCCGGCAAAACCTATTTTGGTATGGCCCAGTTCAATCAGGTGTTTGCAGGCCAGGTAACCTCCCTGGAAATAATCGAAGGTCACCTTGTTGCACTGAATTTCGGGGCTGTTTTCCAGCAGCACCATATTCCCGCCCTTGTCCACAAACTTCTGGAGATAGTCGTTGCTCGTGTTCAAGGAGACGCTCAATATCCCCATAACCTGTTTTCTCGTCAGCAGATGCAGGTTCTGGATCTCCATTTCAGGGTCGCGGTAGGAGTTGCACAGAATAATGTGATACCCTCTTTCGGCGGCCACGTCGTGAACGCCCAAAAGAAGCAGCGGATAATAGTAATTGGTGATATTGGGAATGATGACGCCAATTTCTTTATTGGTGCGCGTCTTTAAATACTTGCCCAACAGATTCGGCTCATACTCCAATACCTTGGCCGCCTTTAAAACCTTCTCCTTTGCCGCTTTGCTGACAGGATAACCCGTATCGTTCAGCACCCGCGACACGGTCGCCGGCGATACGCCGCTTTTTTGGGCAACATCATAGATCGTGGCCTTTTTCATGCAGAATCTCTCCTAATATAGGCATCTGTATATACGGTAGTGGCAACTGCCTTATTTTTCATGCTACATGGCGACGCCTGTACCTTGCGCTGCGGCAGCCTTTCTCCAGGCGGACATGGATATACAAACCAACAACATCGCATGGCTTTGATTGCTGGCGCGGCATACCGGACAACCGGAAATGTACGGCGGCTATTTGCAGATAATCATAATTGATTTTTTATCAAAGCGCAACCGGCAGGCACGTTACAGGTCTATCCGCACTATTTTTCCGCTTTCAACGCTTTCGTGGACCGCCTCGCACATCCTGGTGGATACGACGGCTTCCTCCCCCGTGGGATACAGCGGCTTGAGCTTTTGAAGCGGCGTCCCTTCTTTGACGAGCCTGAGCAGTTTGAGGAAGTGGATCATGGAATCAAGCGTATAACCCATCAGCCTGGTGCCGCCATACACCATATCCTCCACTTCCAGCTTGCCGTAAGGGTTGGCCTGGACAGCGGATGCACTGGATGAAAAGGCCGCCATCAGGCCCCTGTCCTGGCTGTCCACTTCTTCCATGCCTTCGGAGCCCACCACGCGAATCTGCTGGTTGACCACAGCCGTAAAGCTGTTGGGCAGAATCCAGGAGGCATCCACCGTAAAGGCTTCGCCGTTTTCAAATTTGAACTTGGCCTGGATGGAATCGTAGGTATCGATGCCCATGGACTTGAGCTTATGCTTGACGCCCGTGGCATATACTTCCACGGGCTTACTCCGGATCAGCCAGTAAATCAGGTCGTAAAAATGCACGCCGAGGAACCAGACGGGGGAACTGTGCTGCGCCCATGTTTTGAACCATACCGAAGGCACCAGAATGATGTCCTCCATGCAGACATAGCCATACTGTATCTTGCCCAGCCGGCCGGCTTGGATATCGTTTTTCAGCTGGATGTGGCCAGGATCGTAGCGTTTGTGGAAGTCAACAAACATCATCACGTTGTTTTTATTGGCCGTCTCCACCATTTCCATTGCCCCGGCGGTAGTGGTGTCCAGGGGCTTTTGCACCAGCATGTGCACGCCTTGTTCGGCACAGTGATTGGCAATCTGCTTGTGCAGGTAATCGGGCGTGACGATGGCGACGCCGTCCAATTCTTCCTGCGCCAGCATCTCTTTGTAATCCAGATAGCCCTTTACGCCATAGTTTTTCTCAAGCTCATCCAGGACCTTCTGATTGATATCGCAGACGGCGACAAAATCCGCCAAGCCTTCCTTATGGGCCGTGTGGTACGTTTTAATCACCTGCGTGCCGTAAACCCCGCCCCCAATGACTGCAATTTTGGGCTTCATATCAAATAACCTCCTCCAAACTTTTACGCCTGTTTGCCGCTGAGATACGCCTTTTGCACCTCTTCGTTCTGCATCAGCTCCTCGCACTGGCCGGATAACGCGATTTCGCCGTTCTTGAGAACGTAGCCTCGGTCCGCCGTCTTCAGCGCCAGCTTTGAGTTCTGCTCCACAAGCAGTATCGTGGTTCCCGCGTCACGTATCTCCTTAATGGCGCTGAAAACCTCTTTTACAATCAGCGGCGCAAGTCCCAGCGACGGCTCGTCGAATAAAATGATTCTGGGCTTGCCAATGAGCGCCCTGGCAATGGCCAGCATCTGCTGCTCGCCTCCGGACAAGGTGCCCGCCAACTGGCTGCGCCTCTCCTCAAGGCGCGGAAAGCGCTCATAGACTTTCCGGATGGATTGCTGCACTTCTTTTTTGTCCCTGCGCAGGTAGCCGCCCGCCAGTAAATTCTCTACCACGGTCAGCTTGGCAAAGACGCGGCGCCCTTCAAAGACGTGGCTGACGCCCAGGGCCGCGATTTTATCGCCGGTCATTCCCTGGATGGGTTTTCCGTCAAAAATGATCTCGTTTCTCATGCCCTTGGCGGGAACCAGGCCGCTGATCGCGCGCAGCGTCGTGGTCTTGCCCGCGCCGTTGGAGCCTATCAGCGCAACCGTTTCGCCTTCCTCCACGTACAGGGAAATACCTTTCAGGACGCGGATTGCGCCATAGGAGTAGTAAAAATTTTTCAATTCAAGCAGTGGCGCCATTTAATCATCCCCTCCCAAATAGGCTTCGATGACATCCGGGTTGCGCTGGATTTCATCCGATGTTCCCTGGGCCAGCAGTTTCCCGTAATTGAGCACATAAATATACTCGCTGATGCCCATTACAAGATCCATGTCGTGCTCCACCATCAGTATCGACAGCTGCCAGCGCTGCATGATCTTTTTAATGATCACGTCAAGGTCGTTCTTTTCCTTGGTGTTCATGCCGGCCGCCGGTTCGTCCAAGAGCAACAGGCTGGGGCTGCTGGCCAGAGCCCGCACAATTTCCAGCAGGCGCTGCTCGCCATAGGGCAGGCTGCCCGCCGCATAGTCCGCCTTGTCCTTCAGCCCGATGAATTCCAGCAACTCAAAGGCGCGCTCAAAGGCCGCTTTCTCTTCTCTCCTATGCCTTTTTGTGTGGAACATCGAATCGAAGAAGTGGGATTTAAAGCTGTCGTGCATGCCCACAATCACATTTTCGATGACCGACATGTCGGCGAAAAGATTGATGATCTGGTAGGTCCTGGATATGCCCATATTATGGATCTGATAGGGCCGCTTGCCCGTAATGTCCACATCATCCAAAATAATGCGGCCTTCATTGGGCGTATACACGCCGTTGATGCAGTTAAAGCATGTGGTTTTGCCGGCGCCGTTGGGGCCGATCAGCGCAACGATTTTTTGATCCGGCACTTCCAGGCTCACATCGTTGTTGGCAACAAGATCTCCGAAGCGGAGCGTTACGTTTTCAACTTTCAGCATGAAGGGCGCCTTCCTTTCTCCGCTTTAAATAGGCCAGTAATTTTTTGGTCTCTCCCACAATGCCGCCGGGAAGAAAAAGAATGAAAACCAAAAGTACGACACCGTAAGCCAACAGCTGGTATTGCTCCGCATATCCGAGCACTTCCTGCATCAGCAAAATGCCCAAGGCGCCCACCACCGGGCCCCAGTTGGAGCAGATGCCCCCAAAGAGAATCATGATCATAAAAATAACCGATTGCTGCTGCGCCACGGTTTCCGGGCTGATATAGCCCACCAGGTGCACATACATGGCGCCGGCAAAGGCCGCGTAGAACCCATAGATGCCAAAGGCATAAACCTTGTATTTTCTCACGTTGATGCCCATGCCGTCCGCCGCATGCAGATTCTGCTTGATGGCCAGAAACGCGCGGCCCACCCTGGAGCGTACGATCAAAAATTTCAAGGCCACGAAAATGACAACGCAGACCAGCCCAAAATAGTAGAACGCCCCGTAATTCTGGGGACTGAGGCCAAACAGGCTCAGGCGGTTGGTGAACGTGCCGTTAAAATCGCCGGTGATGCCTCCGGGAGAGCGCGTTGCCAGTTGAAAAATAATATAGTTGAAGGAGATGGTCGCCAGAGACAAAAACGCAAATTTCAGCTTGGAAACAGGATACGCCAAAATCATCGCAACCACGCACGAGATCACCGACGCCAGCAGCATCGTCACAATGATCGGCAGCCCCGTATAGTTATGAAGCAGCAGCGAGCCATAGCAATAGCTGCCAGAAAACATCCTAGTCTTTTTGTAGTAAGGGTTTTTTCAGATTGTCTACTTGCTCTCGACATAGACACGGCCTCCTATATAATTTTAATTTCTGTTATTATAATTTATAATGCTAAAAAATGCAAGCCTTGCCGCCTATGATTATAAATAGGAATTGTAGGTGATAACAATGGGGCGGAATAAAATGCATAATCTAAATGCATTAATGATCGAACGAAATATTACGCAAATCAGTTTGTCTTTAGCAATTGGAAAAACACAAGAGACTATCAGCGCATACCTTAACGGCAAAACTAAACCCAGTGTTAAGGTGCTTTTAGAACTGGCTGATTATTTTAATACAACTACGGATTATCTCTTGGACCGCACCGATATCAATATGAGCATGGATGATATTAAACCAGCCGAATTAAGCACAGAAGAATATGAATTCATTCTAAAGTATCGAAAGCTATCTTTTGAGAAAAAGAAACAGGCACAAGGCTATTTGGATGGATTGATATCAAAATAATTGAGTAAAAAGTGCTTTATACGTTAATCCTGAAACAACTTGTCAAGGACTTTTTCATCAAAATAATAAAGCTCTGTACAGTAAAAGCATTGATACAGCGCTTTATGTTCTAATATTCTGACTAGTTGGTATGATAACCAAATTTATGAATCAAGCTCACTTCCCACATGACTATATCCATAAGAAATATCACCTCCAATGGAGATATAAAATTCTACTTATAAGCATACAAAAAGTCCTACAGACAATAAGCGTACATTAAAGTCTATAGACATAATCAAAGAAAAACTGCGCTAAAGGTTTTATCCTTCGGTGCAGTCTTTACTTTCGAGCCTCCGCTTGAAGAGAGTCGGTCAAAAAATTTACTTGTTTTCGTAAATCCCTCAGTTGAACGCCCTTTTGAGCGCTTCTTCGCGTCCTTTTTGTCTCACACGCAAGCACCTGCCCCTCCGCAAAACGGCGTTATTCCTTGATCGCGCCGGAGGACATGCCCGCGATAAAGTATCTTTGGAAAAATACGAACAGAATCAGGATCGGGATGGAACCGAGCACGCTCATCCCCATCATCGTCGCCCAGTCGTAGTTGTGTTCCGTAATCAGCAGATTGATGCCGATCGGAATCGTGCGCATATCGCGCGTCTGCGTCAGTACCAGCGCGAACAGGTACTCGTTCCAGGCGTGCATGAACGTGTAAATGCCTACCGAAATCAGCCCTGGTTTTGCTATGGGCACGAGCACGCCCCAAAGCGCGCGCATGCGCGAACCGCCGTCGATGCGCACGGAGTCATCCAGTTCCCGCGACAGCGTGTTGAAGTAGCCCGTCATCATCAGGATGCAGTAAGGCAGCGTCGAAACGAGGTATGTCAGAATCAGCGCCCAATAGGTGTTGAAGATATTCAGCGCCACGACAATGGCCATATATGGAATCAGCAGCACAATCGGCGGGATCGCCTGAACGCTGACGATGAGGCTGTTGATTGCGCGCTTCCCTTTAAAGTTGAAGCGGGAGAACGCATACGCGGCCATGATGCCGATTGCCAGCGTCAGAATGACGACGCATCCGGAAACGATGTAGCTGTTGAGGAAATACCGCAGTTTTTCCGGATCCACAAGAATCTTGCCGTAAGTGGCAACGCTCATGGATTCGTCGATCAGCTTGGGCGGCCACATGAACATATACTCGTTGGTTTTCAGCGAGCAGATGACCATCCACAAGATGGGAAACGCCGCAAACAGCCCGAACAGCGCCAAAACCATGGACAGCAGGATTTTTACGAATTTGTTTTGTTTCCTGACCATGCGCTTATCCCTCCTGAATCTTGAACTGCTGGCGCGTATAGAACACCGACGCAATGACGCAGACGATCAGAAGCAGCACCGCAGCGGCGGCGGCCAGCGAGTAGTCGCTCTGCATAAAGGCGATCTTGTAGATATACAGACTCAGCATTTCCGTGGCGTGAAGCGGTCCGCCGCTTGTGAGCGTCCAGACGATGGCAAAAGATTGAAGCGTCCAGACAAAGTCCAGCATGACAAGACTGATCAGGATCGGCTTTAGCTGCGGAAGCGTAATGTGGCGGAAGGATTTCAGCGACGTGGCACCGTCGATCGCGGCGCTTTCGTACAAATCGGGCGATATGCCCTGAAGCCCCGCCAGCACGCTTATCATATAGAATGGATAACCGCTCCACATATTGATAAACGTAACGACCATCAGCGCAATCTCTCTGTTGCTGAACCATTCGGTGTGTTTTGCCGCAAGCCCGACAAAGCTGAGCAGATAGTTCACAATGCCCTGCGGCTGGAACATCAGCTTCCACATAACGGCTATGACCGTAGCCGTGAATATCCACGGCAAAACGTAAAACACTCTGGCGACCGTCCTTGTTTTCGTTTTAAAGTAGCTTGAATTGAGCAGATGCGCAAATATCAGCGCGAGGATGATGTGTGCGATAATGCTCAAAAACACAAAAAACAGCGTGTTCTTTGCCGCCGTCCAGAATATGTCGTCTCCAAGGACCGTCTCATAGTTCTGCCAGCCGATAAAGGCCGGGCTTTTCTTGACGAACGCCTTGTCGTAAAAGGAAAACCTGATCACATTGAAGATGGGAACGACAAGGAATACCATCATCAAAATCAGGGTCGGAGCCAAAAAGCCATACGGAGTTGCCTTTTTTCTCAGGCGCTTGTTTTTCAATTCGCTGCCCCCCTTTATCATCCGAAAAATGAGGGCGGAGACGGATTGCCCGGCCGAATCCGCCTCCGCATCGTTACCAGGCCTCAGGTCTTGTCTTTCAAGGCTATGCACTTACCCTTCCAAGCACGTTATTCATTATAGACTTTGTCGCAGACCGCCTGGCAGCCGTCAAGGAATTCCCGCGGGGTGCTGTCGCCAAGCAGATAGGAAACCAGGTTTTCAAGAATGCCGGTGCGAAGCACGGACGTATCCTTGGTGCCATTGAACTCGGCGCGCGGCGTATGCTGCTGCCAGTATTCAAAGACCTTCTGGAACGTGGGACTGCTCTGGGAATAGTCGGGGTCGGCTTTGGTGCTGCCGGGGAAGCAGCCCTTGGTCTGCGCCAAAGAAGAGTTCGCCTCGCTGGAGAACATGTAATTGATAAACTGCATGGCCTCTTGCTTATACTCGCAGTTTTCGGAAATACCGATGCCCCAGCAGGCGTAGTCCGCATAGCGGGTGCCGGTATAGCCGTCTTCCACGGGCATGGGAATCGCGGTAAAGTTCAAGTTGGGGCTGTCGGTTTCCCACGTCGTGATCATGGAGATGGAGCAGGTGGTGAACGCAAGTTCTCCCGACCCGAACAGACTCGTCAGATCCGCTTCCTTCATCGTCGCAAAGCCCGGATAAATCACGCCGTCATCCAGCATATCCTTGAGATAATCGGCGGTCTTGAGGAACTGATCGTTGTCGGAAAGATAGAACAGGCCGTCGTCGCCGCGCATCTGGCCGCCGCTTTCCCAGAACAGGTTGCAGAAAACGTGGTTCAGGCCCGCGGGATTGGACGTATCAAAGTTGTAGGCAAAAGCGTTGTAGCCTTTGTCGGTGATGATTTTGCAGGCTTCCTTAAACTCGCTCCGCGTCGTGGGCATTTCGGTGATGCCGCAGGCCTCCAAAATATCGGTGTTCACGAACAGCGGATAGGCAAAGGAGACAACGGGCGTGCCATAGGATTTCCCGTCCAGTTTCCACATGTCGGAAAACTGCGAGGTATCCACGCCGCCCGTTTCAAACAGTTCGTCCAGCGGCGTGATGACCTCGTTGGTGGCCAGCTCGTAAACCCAGCCGCCGTCCAAGCCGACGATGTCGGCGATCGTGCCGTTGGCGGCGCCCGCAAGAAGCGTCGTCTTTGTTTCGGCGTTGGGCGCATTGTAAAGCTCGATCTTAATGCCGGTCTGCTCGGTAAAACCGTCGACCAGTTCCTGGAAATAGCCGTCGGGGCATTCGTCGGCCCACCACTGCTGGAAGGTGAGCGTCAGACCGTCGGACGACTTCTTCTTGCCGCAGCCGGTCATTGCAAACACAAGGACGAGCACAAGAAGAACTGACAGCAGTCTTATGAAATGTGTGTGTTTCATTGGAAACCTCCTTTATTTTTTCCGCACGGCCGCTCTGCCGTGTAAAAAGTCTGTTTTACCGTTCTTTTTCCGAGGTCCGTTTTTTCAAAATTCGAGATTTCTGCCGTCGTTTCCGAACACATGGCAGAAGCTTCCCTCAAAGCGGAATCCAATCTGCGTGCCGCGTTTGAAAAAGCGGGAATAGCTTTCGTAAGAGCCCGTGACCGGAATGATGATCACGACGCTCGTGCCGCCGGCGTCCACATGAAGATTGACTTCCGTGCCCATCATTTCACTGACATGAATCTGCCCCTTTACGCTGTCCTCGCCGTCATCCAGAACAATGTGGCTCGGGCGGACGCCCACGGTAATCTTCTGTCCCTCAACGTTCTGTGCGACAAGACGCGCGCACTTGTCCTTTGAAAGTTCGACGACCAGTTTGTCAAGGTGCACAAAGTATGTATCATTGCGTCTTTCAAGTGCCGCATCGAAAAAGTTCATCTGCGGCGCGCCGATGAATCCCGCGACAAAAAGATTTGCCGGATGATCGAACGCGTCCTGCGGAGAGGCAATCTGCTGAATAAAACCGTCCTTCATTATGACGATTCTGTCGCCCAGCGTCATCGCCTCGGTCTGATCGTGCGTCACATAGATGAACGTCGTATCGATCTTATTGCGAAGCGCGATGATTTCCGCGCGCATCTGATTTCGGAGCTTTGCATCCAGATTGGAAAGCGGCTCGTCCATAAGCAGAACCTTCGGTTCACGAACGATGGCGCGCCCAATCGCAACCCTTTGCCGCTGCCCGCCGGAAAGCGCTTTGGGTTTTCTGCGCAGATATTCGACGATATCAAGCGTCTGCGCCGCTTCCATAACCCTGGCGCGAATCCCCTCTTTGGGCATTTTACGCAGCTTCAAAGGAAACGCAATGTTTTCGTACACCGTCATGTGCGGATACAGTGCGTAGTTCTGAAACACCATCGCGATATCCCGATCCTTGGGCTCGACGTCGTTGACAAGTCTGTCGTCGATATACAATTCGCCGCTTGTAATCTCTTCAAGCCCCGCGATCATGCGCAGCGTCGTCGACTTTCCGCAGCCCGACGGACCCACGAGCACGACAAATTCCTTGTCGGCAACCTCCAGATTAAAGTCGTCTACGGCGGTCACAAATTGATCGGTGTTTTCCCCCTTCTTTTTTACCTGGTTAACGAATTTTTTGCCTACCTGTTTCAGCGTTACAGTTGCCATTTGTTCTGACCGTAGAGGGTCTGCCTCCGCTTCGCCCTCCTCGCCCGGTTCGAATACTCGGGCATCTGCGGCAGATCTCCATACTGCCGTACCGCCGGCCCGCGGAAATCCTCCTTCTGTTTTTCAGACGGAGACATTATAAAAATGGAGTAACGTCCGTCTTCTGTATTCTTTTATAGGGTCGCAGAATCTTCGTCTTTCTGTCGAATTTATCGCATACGGGCAACAACCACACCCTTTCGCTTTGCGGCGCCTTTCGCCGCTTTTTTGTCCGAGGCGGATAAAATGCGTTATTCCATCCGTCGAAATCGAAACCCGTTTTCATCCGCTCGCCGCGCATCTTGTCCCTCAGTCCCATCATATGGAGCGCCTTTAAAGAAAAGAACCGGCAACAAAAACACATGGCTTCCGCCAAGGGGAAGGTATGTGTTTTTTATGTAAGAACGTGGATTTTGGCATTATTCCTCATCCACATCTTTTTTATTTTCTGTCGGTAGCGGAACTACTGTCAATTCAGGTTCCGGCGTAGAAATATAATGCTCCTCACATTT
>JBMNQS010000007.1:0-44027 GCA_050944255.1 Christensenellales bacterium
CGCATCGGACAGGCGGATAGTCATCACCTCATCGGCAATGCTTATCCTCTAACCTTGAACCTGACTCCGAATTTGTATTTCTTCAAAAGGATAAACCAAATACTATATGATGTCAACCATTCTATCGAAATTTAACGAAACTGTAAAAACATTTTACCATATTCTTCTATTTATTATTTTGTTGCATTGCGTGTTTTATCACGGCATTTTTCAGAGTTTCAACGCGCGTCTTTGCCATAAACCACGCCGCAGACCGAACTGGCGCCGCCACCGGTAAGCCTGAGAGGGCATTGGCTTGGACGATGGCTCCTGCAGGCCGCCAGAGTATTGGCATCGCCTCGTTGCGATCCGCAATGATCGAAATACCGCCCGGCCTAGCAGGAATTCGCCTATTGCTATAACGGGCGTTATCCACGGACGCACCGAAAAGGCATCGCGCGTCATATATTTGTAAAGATTCCCTTATTTGTAAAAGTCCCCCTATATTTTACTGACGCCTTCAGCTCTACTCTTGACAAAAAGCTGTGCCGTCGGGGACTTCATCGCGTAAAGCCTCTGCTGCGAAGCCTATGAATACGGCTCATTTCAATTGTACCCCAATGCATTGGCTAAATCCACCATACTAATTTAGTTGAAGACATTGGTTAAAGACGTTTGTTAGAGACGTTTGGTTACACCGACGGATACTTCTGTTTAAACCGCCTATAAACGGCGGTGTTCGGTTAAATGATTTAAAAAACACTTCTTTTATCAAAAACGACATGCCGGGCAAGGGCCGTTAAATCATGGGAAAACAGCGGACAATTGGATATAATTTTCAAAAAAGTCGCCATATCCGCGTTATAACTCCAGGCCTGTATTTTAGCTTGCACAAGTATTGCCGGTATGGTATAATGCTTTCGCTCGGGGGTATAGCTCAGTCTGGTAGAGCGTACGGTTCGCATCCGTAAGGTCAGGGGTTCGACTCCCCTTATCTCCACCAAAGCATTCCGAATACGAACCCTTCATTTATCTTTGTGAATGGGCTGTTCGGAATTGTGATAATGCGGGATCACGAAAAATAAGCCCGCCAAAGAAAAAAGCCCCCGTGAAGGCGCGAAGCCCTCACGGGGATTTTTTACGAATGCCCGCCGCAAGGAGGAAACGGCTGGCGGGAAGCTGTCTTTATCCTTTCCACGTGCCGCCCAACGCGGTCACGGTCTGCCGTCCGGCGATCCCGTCAACGGTCAGCCGCACCGAACCTTGAAAGGCGCGGACTGCGGTTCTTGTGTCGTCCCCGAAGATACCGTCAGCGCCAGCGCTCCCGCAAGCATACCCGCGGGCGATAAGCTCCCGTTGAAGCTCGCGCACGTCCTCGCCGCGCATATAAGGCGATACCCTCTTCAATAGACGGCGAACCGTCCATCCGGAAGCCTCCGGCGCTTGCGTTCCTGTCCCGCTCGCTCCGGTGATTTCGTCAGCAAAATATTTTGGTCGTCCGTATCTGTTCCAGCCGCCTTTACTTAACGGTGATTTGATTACTCCGTAATCCCTGCCTTTAGCTTCGATTACGTTCAAGTCGTCGTCAACAATATAACCGATGTGCGTTGCCTTGCCGCTTGAATTAACTTTGAAAACCCAGTCCCCGCGGCGCGCTTCTTCCTTCTTGATGATCTCGCATTTTGCCATCATGCCGTTTGCGGACATGTCTGAAAAAACGGTCTTTGTTTCGTTTTGAAGGAACGCCATCCCCAGCCCCGAACAATCGAAGGCGCGGAGGCGGTCGCCAAAGCCTTCCGCCACGCGTTTTTTATAAAGCGCGATTGCGCGGGCGGCGTTCGCCGGTGATGTTTCCATCTTTTTGATCCACTCTTCGCTAATAACGTCCGCGCCCTGTCCTTGTGCGCCCCAAACGTAGATTGAACCGTTCTTCACTTCATCTTCAAGGTGTTTTATGAAATCGTTTAGTTTCGCCATGTTAATGTCCTCCAAAGGCTAAACCGCCGCGCCCGCTCGGTTGAACGGTACGCGGCAGAGTGTTTTTACCGACGGGCAAGCGCCCGCCGCCATTAAACCGTCGCGGGAAAGGGGGAGGCCGCGCCGGATCGCTGGCATTATTTTTCGATTTCCGCTTCGATGTACTGCGGAAGATTAAATACGGCGGCTTCGATCAAATTATCCAAGCTGTCTGGATCGAGTGTATGCCTTATGTATTGTATCGAGTTACGGCGGCGATAAGGAACTTTCCTTCGATATTTCGCCCCGGCATCCCCTGTACCCGGAACTGATCGAGGAAACGCGCCTTGAATATGACGGCACCTATTATGTGATCAAGGCCGTCAACGAGCGCAAGGATGTGTCGAGCATTATCGCTCCGCTGGACCTGGGCGAACTGCAGGCGGATGTGTTTGTGGGCCAGCGCACTTACACGGACGTGTCGCTGATGGAATATTTGGGTATAGTGCTGCACAGCGGAACCGGATGGCAGGCTATGAATCATGGGGCGGTAGACAAAACGGCGACGATTGAATTTGCGGACTGCACGGTCCTGGAGGCGCTGCGCCTTGCCATGGACGCCTACGAATGCGTGTTTGAATATGACAACGTAAACCGGATCATCTACATCATCCGGCCGGACAACAGGCAGCCCACGGGTACGTTTTTCAGCGAGGAGCTGAACATGACCGACATCAGCTTCAAGGGCGAAAGCGACGACTTCTGCACCAGGCTCTATCCTTACGGCAAGGATTTCAGCAAGGAAGCTCCCTATGTGGAAGAGGACCCGACGAACCATGAGGACGGCAGCGGCGATGGCGGCGGAGGCGAGCCTGAACCTGAACCGGAGCCTGAACCTGAACCGCCCACGGGCATTGTGGATATCACCGCCGTCAACGACGGGATCGAGTACATCGAGAACCACCAGTACAGCGATAAAATCATTTCCCGCATATGGCGGGATGAAAGCATCGAGACGCCGCAGGAACTCAAAGCCACTGCTCAGGCCCTGCTTGCCCGATTGTCTCATCCGGTGCGGAGCTACACCTGCACGGTGATGGACCTTGCGGCGCTGAATGATGCCTATGAGCATTTCAGGTGCGAGCTTTACGACGTGGTGACGCTGCTGGACTCCAGGCACAACACCCGCCTGGACCATAGAGTGGTGGAATACAAGCATTACCCGGATCATCCGGACCAAAACGTAGTGACGCTGGCCAGCGTGCCACAGAAAATCAGGGGCGTTGTCCAGACCATCAAAGAGACGGTCCTCACCACCCAGGACCGGATCAACGTCATGAAACGGGACCTGGACGTAAGTTTCTCGCACATTGCCCGGCGCGACGAGGTGAAGGGGCTCATAGCAAGCGAAGTGGTGCAGAGTGCCGAAGTACTCCGCTCCCAGTTGCAGGAAGAGTACGCCAACAATATAGAAAGCCGCATGTCGACTTTGGAGCAAACTGCCCGGGCACTGAGCTTTCAGACGAAAGTGCGCGGCGGCTCCAATCTGCTTTTGGGCACGGCGGCCTTTGATTTGAAAAATTGGGCTGTGCAGGGCGATGTAAGCGCCACGCGGACCGACATGCGGGTGGATACCCTCACCGAGAGCGGTGGCGCCTTTTGTATCCGAAAAGGCGAGGCAGAATTGGGCAGCCTCTCCCAGAGCGTGCGCACGATCATCGGCGGGCAGTACTGCTTCAGTTTTTTATATAAGCTGGAGGGAAGCGAGCCCGGGCCGGCGATGCTGCATATTAACGGGCAAAGCCATGATTTCATGAATGAGGATGAACAGGAACCGGGAGAGCCAGGCGACCCCGGGGAACCGGAAGATCCGGGTGACCCCGAGGGACCAGAAGAGCCGGGCGATCCCGAGGGACCGGAAGAGCCGGATGACCCCGAAGAGCCGGAAGAACCAGGCGATGGTGAAGGTTCCGGGGATGAAGGCGACGATGGCGAGCCGGACGAAACGCATACACTGCCGTATCAGGAGGGTTGGCGGCATTACCGCGGCACCTTCTTCGCACAAGACAGCGTGACTACTTTTCAAATCACGAACGTGCAGGGTGTGCTGTACGCAGCGGATATTGCTCTTATGCCCGGCGCGTATGTCACCGCATGGCAGCAGGGACAAGATGAACTCATGACCGATACCATGCGTTTTGCCAATGGTCGGTTGGCCATTATCGGCAATCAGGATAAATTACAGACGGAAATTACCAGCAGCCAGATACGGGTCGTAAAGAATGTGGGCTCTGATGCAGAAGAAGAACTGTGGTATGTTTCCCCGGACGGTACCGAACTGAGCTCAACGACCATTAAAAAGACGGCCACCTTTGAGGCCGACAGCACATCATATGTAATAATGCCGGAAGGCACCGGACATGTGCTGCATATTATCAACGATATTATTCCGAGTTAGGAGATGAGAAAGTGGCGACATATAGCGGAACAACAGCCAGTTCATACTGGCCATGCAGGGCAATCGTAACGCAGGAATCCCAGAATATTACGGGCAACACGTCCAGTGTGAAGGTTGTCTTCCAGATCGGCCGGCAAAGCGGTACCGGCAATTCATACGGCCAGACTCAAAATGCATCTTATTATATCGATATAGGCGACAATAAGAGCGGCACCATACAAAAGGCGTACAACTGGAATCTGGCCATTGCAGGGCAGTGGAAGGAAATTGCGTCCCGTACGGTAACGGTTCCGCATAACGCGGACGGCACAAAGACGGTATCGTTTAAATGCAGGTGGGAAAGCAACATCTCCCCCGCATGGATCCAGGTCAGCGGCAACTTTGCGTTGACGAGGATTCCCAGGCAGACTTCATTTTCGACAACTGAGTTAAAGGTGGCCAGCTCCTATAAGGTGACGCTCACGCCGCCCAGTACGGGGCTTACACATACGGTCAACCTCAAATATAAAAATTTTGATAAGTCCTACAATGTGGCAAAGAATGTGAACACTTTAACCGTCAGTGCGAACGATACGAGCCTACTTTATGCGCAGATGCCCACGGCCAACAGCGCCAAGGCTACCATGACCGTCACCAATTCCCTGGGCCTTTCCAAGAGCGCGGAAATCAACATTGCCATTGATCCGGCAAAGGCAAAACCAATATTCAGCAGCTTCACGTTTATGGATGATTCTGCGGCGGTGCAGGTCACCAATAACAACCAGGTGTTTGTTAAAGGCGTCAGCAAAGTGAAGGTGGTCATTTCCGCCGCAAATGCGGCCAAGAGCAATACCGGCGCAACAATCAAGCACTACATCGCAGAAAATGGGGCGAGCAATAAAAAGACCGTCACATACAATGCCAGCGGAAATACGATCGTATTGGACAATGTCGTGGAGTCCAATTCCATCAGCGTGACGGCCGTAGACGGCAGGAACAACGAGACAAAAGTGACTCCAAGTGGAGGGCTGGCGCTGATTCAATACTATAAGCCCAGGGTTGCAAGCGCCAAAGTGGTACGTGAAAACGGCGTCGGTTCCAGGATATTTCTTACGGTAAATATTGATTTGTTCTCAGAGGGCCTGGGCCAGGCAACGAATCAAATCGTATCTGTCGGCTATGCCTGGAGAGTTAAGGGCGTATCCCAGTGGACAACGGGCACTACCTCGCTGCCCAACCAGAAGAATTTTACAATAGCCATACGCGGCGATCTGGGAAGCGATGGGTTTGATTCCAAAACCTATGACCTGCGGATTCGCGTGGCCGATCTTCTCCAATCTTCCAACGACCATCTTTTAACCATCAACTCGGGCATTCCGGTGATGGATATGTACAGGAACAATACCACCGTCGGCGTGGGCATTGGAAAGCGCTGGGAGCAAGGGGCGTTGGATGTAAAGGGGGATATCCATACCTCCGGCAATCTTTATCAAAAGAATAATAAAGTGTGGACATTGGCCGATTTGCAATTTAAAAGTGGCTCGATCAACATTACACCTAATGCAAATAACGTTGTGACGGTGCCAATCACATATATGGGTCATCCTTTTTCAGAAACGCCCAGAGTATCCGCAAATCCACATACCGGTAGACCAGACATAACTTCTGTTTCTATGTCGGGCTCCACGGTTAGCGCAAATATATATTTATACAGAGCAAGCAGTTCGTCAATAAACGTCAGCTGGATAGCGGTAAGGGGGAGTGTATAATGCTTAGTATCGTAGCGGATGAGGCTGGAAAGATCCTGATGGCAATGGATGGCGACGGCTACCTCACCGAAGGCATCGAAATCAGCAGCCTGCCCCAGGGCGTTACCCTGGATAACATCGGTGATTACCGGTATATCGGCGGAGAATTCATATTTGACGAGTCTTTGATGCAGCTTCGCCTGCAAAGCGAACAATTGGAACAAGAGGCGGCGCCTCTGTCACAGATACAGCTATTGGAGGCGAAGATCGAATCGCTGTCCAAAATGATGCAGGCGCAGGCCGATGAAATCCTTCGTGTTAAAACAAGCGCGCAAGGCGCATCCGAAAACACAAAGTAAAACGCAAACAAACATCAATAAAAGCCGGGCTGAGGAAAGCCCGGCTTTCTTTTTTTGCAGAATTGGAAACTGAACGTCATTATAATAACTGCATTTTATTCTGGAGACCTCTGACCTCTGCGTCCTGTCCATGTCTGCGCAGCTTTATTATCTTTATTGTACGGCGTTTCATTATGCCCATTAAAAGCGTTGGAAAGGGTTTTTCCGGGTTCAGCCGACATTCAGCGTCTCGTTCATGCTACCCGTGCGGTACCCCTTCAAATCGAGGGAAACGTAGCTGAAACCGTACCCTTTGAGTTGTTCGTAGACCCTGTCGCGGCAGGAAGGCTCCATGATCTTGTCAAACTCCTGGGGGGAGATTTCGATGCGCGCCAGGTTGCCGTGGATGCGCACGCGTACCTGCCGGAAACCCAGATCCAGCAGGAGCTGTTCGGCCAAATCCACCATCTTCAGTTTTTCCGCCGTAATGGATTCCCCGTACACAAAGCGGGAGGACAGGCATGCGAACGACTGCTTCTGCCATGTGGGCAGGCCAAGCTCCCTGGAGAGAAGCCGGATTTCCTCCTTACTCAGTCCCGCGTGCCGCAGAGGACTTAAGACCCCAAGCTCGGATACGGCCTGCAGTCCCGGCCTGTAGTCCCCCGTATCGTCGGTATTGGAACCTTCCGCCACGTGCAGAAGTCCGTTTTGCTGCGCGATGGCCCTGATCTTCGTAAACAGTTCCGTTTTGCACAGATAGCAGCGGTTGACCGGATTGCAGGAAAAGCCCTCAATGTCCAACTCTTCCGAGTCGCAGATCACATGACGGATACCATGAAGCTGTGTGAAGGCCTGCGCCTCCTTCAGTTCTCTTTCGGGAAACGAACAGGAACGGGCGGTCACCGCCATGACGTTGCCCCCCAAAACGTCGTAAGCGACTTTCAGCAAAAAGGTGGAGTCCACGCCGCCGGAAAATGCCACGGCGACGCTGGTCAGCTCCTTTAAATAATCCTTCAGTTTTTGTAATTTCAACTGTGCGTCCATACAGGTCCCTCCGATTTTATCAGTATGCGGCCAGGCCGGCAATACAACATTTTGTATGTTATTATTATACACGCCTGTCAAGCGGACGAAAATGCTCTCTGCGGCGATCGGCGTCGAAAGAGGCCTGGCTTTCTCACGCGGCCTAAATGGCGACGCAGAAGAGTGCCGTCTCGCCGATTGTCCGCAGGCCCCGCCTGCGCTATAATAAATAAAGGCAGCACTGCGAAACCAAGCTCCGGCGGGCTTTCAATTTTATATTAAAGGAGGACATCCCATGCTCACGGGAAAAGCGCTCATGGACGAAATCCTAAGCTATCGGCCAAGGGACGGCGAGATCGCCTTTTGGTGGCTCGGCCAGATCAGCTACATAGTCAAAGTCGACGGCATCATCTTTGCTTTCGATCCCTATCTGAATCCCCGTGGCGACCGGCTCATTCCGCCCTTTTTCACGCCCCAGGAGCTTGTCGGCGCCGATTATGTGCTGGGCTCCCATAATCACGGCGACCATATCGACCATACGGCGCTTCCCGGCATCGCGGCCGCGTCGCCCGAAACCAGATTTGTGATTCCCGCCATGTTTTTAGATGAACTGGCGCAAAAGCTGGGCATTTCCAAAGATCGTTTTATCCCTCTGGACGAGGCGCTTTGCTTCACCGACGAGCAGAGGGGCGTCACCATCCGCGCCATCGCCTCCGCCCACGAATTTTTGGACCGGGACCCGCAGACGGGCTATCATCCGAGCCTGGGCTACATCGTGGAAGCCGGCGGCGTGCGCATCTATCACAGCGGCGACACCTGCAAATACGAGGGACTTGAAACGCGGCTTAAAAGCGCCGGACCCATTGACCTGATGATCATCCCCATCAACGGCCGCGACGGCAGGAAATACCGCAGCGGCATCATCGGCAACATGACCTTCAACGAGGCTGTGGACCTGGCCGGTGTGGTGGAACCCCGCCTGGTCTGTCCCTCTCATTACGATATGTTTGCGGGAAACAGCGCGGACCCCATCCTCTTTGCCGACTACATGGAGGCCAAATACCCCCTCCAGAAATTCTGGATCGGCGGCCACGGGGTGCGCGTATCACTCTACGCGGACGAATAACAGCAGCCGGCATCCACGCTCTTGCCCGTGACGGCAAGTATCGGCTTTCCCCCGCTTACCATAGGCAATCAAAACGGCGGGCGGTTTTCTCCATTTTCTGAGAAAACCGCCCGCCTGCAAATTGGACGTATCGCTCGCCTCTTTACATCAAGCGCTCAATGCTGCGCCGGCGCAGTACTCAAATGATCTGCGCGCCGCCGCAGCGAAGGAACGTAAACTGCCCCGACACCGTGATCTCCCCGAAATCCGCCGGCAGAAACACGCCCTGCCCCTGGCGGAACTGTGCCTGGTAACCGTCCTGCGCCCGAAGCGTTCCGCTGCCGTAGATGGCAATGGCGGCGCTGTATGCGCCGTCGGACTTTAAGACGTAGTCCCCGTCAATGACGTACTTGAACATGGTAAAGCGCGGCGTGTCCTGATAATCCAGCAGTTTATAGATTTGCGCCGTATCGGTTTTTTGAACCGGCTGCGGCGTTCGCATAACCTTGGAGCGGATTTCTTCCCGTGTATAGGTGGTATAGTCGAAGCAGTCCAGCATGCGGTCAAAGCCTATGCCGTAGTGCATGTCCACATCCTCAAGCGGTCCGCCCGGCATGTTGCGCTCCAGTTTAAACGTATAATCGCAGGCATCGGCCACTTCCATGAACATGGCGCCAAAGCCCATGGCGTGGGGCATCCCGGCGGGAATCATCAGCACGTCGCCCTTGGCGATGGGCAGCTTATGCATGGCGTTTTCTATCCCCGGCACATCCTGCGCAAAAAACATTTCGCGGATCTGCTGCTTCGTCACGCCCTCTTTAAATCCCGCCAGTACGAAGGGGCCCTGCCCGTCGATCTCCCGCGTCTCCACGATATACCAGGCCTCGGCCTTTCCTGTGGGATGGTTGAGATAGCGCATGGCGTCCTGCTGAGTAGGATGCGCTTGCAAACTGAGGCGCACCACGGAATCCCCCGTGCGAAGGCCTATGCTTACGGTTTTTCCCACTTTCGACACGTACTCCCGTCCCAGGAAGCCTTCCGGGTCGGAGGCTACGATATCCCTTAAAGTCGCTTGACTGCCGTCCTCAAGCCTGGCCAAGCTCAGGCCTTCTCCCGGCTTGCTGCTTGCCAATTGGGTCTCGATAACGGACAAGTGCCACTCTTCGCAAAGATGGCTTTCCGGCTTTACCGGCAAGCCCTTCCATTTGTCCAGCAGCGATCCGCCTACGTAGCTTCTGACGACGCGGTAATCTTCCAGTACAATGGGCCGGGTGCGCAAAGGTGAAAAATCCATGATGCCAACGCTCCATTCATATAGTATTTGGGTATCCTTCACATAGTATTTTGCGGTTGCGCGGCGGTACGCGGCAGCACTGCCGCCCGCTCCATCCGTATTTTCGGCGCGCCCGTTGCCTTAAACCGCCAAACATACTGTTATCAGCATATGCCCCCTGCCTTTTTCTGTCAAGTTCGGCTGGGGTATGCTCGGGCCATTTCTCTTCAGGCCGCATCGTGCGGGACAATAAGGTTGTAAAATGAATATAATATACCGAACCGCCGTCGGCTGTGCGGCACATCCGCTGTAAGATCATGCCGTCATAGACGAGGTTCAGGCAAACTTTGCAACACAACAACAAACAAAGGAGCTTTTTTATGGATGACATCCTTGAAATGGGTAACAATGGGAGCTACGACTCCTTTGAGCCCTTATATGACTATGATTTTAATCCGGAGGCGGAAGGGTACGAAGATGCGGCATTCTACGGCGAATCTTCCATGATCGATGAACCGATGGATTTTTCAAATTTGAACGACGACCCCTACGAGATGCCGGATGCTTATTTTGGTATGGATCAGCAGGAAGCACCCGCCGACATTTATCGTTTTTCCGTCACCATCGACGGCAGCGAGTATCCACTCTACTGCGTACGGCACGCGGCATCCTCCGGCGATGAACCGTACCAGGCCGGCTCTCCTTTACAGACGCTTGAAAACCATCCGCAGCGGCAGCAGGATATGGTGGCGTGGATTTCGCAGAACGCCTATCCGGCCACCAGCGCCGAAGAGACCTTTATGCTGGCGGACGTGGACGCCGCAGCGGAACCTTTCCTGGATGAAGACGACGCCTTTGCGGCGGTGCAGGTGGCGATATGGCTGTCCCTGGGGCAGATAGACGCCGACGAAGCCGTGTTTCTGGATTGCGGCACCGGCGAGGTACATCCCAAGTCCCACCGGCTGCGGGCGGCTGCCTTTTCCCTTTTTTCACAGGCCGGGCAGTTCGCAGGGGAAGATGCCTTTGAGCAGCCTATGTCCTTTGATGCGCCCTTTGGGCAAGATACGTCCTTCGAACAAGGCGCGTTCTTTGAGCAAGCCGCGCGCTTCGAGCAGGATATGCCCTTTGAGCAAGATGCACCCTATGAGCAAGCCGCACCCTTTGAGCAGGCCGCGTCCTTTACGGGCGACGCGGACACGCTGCGGGAGCGGGCGGCGGAGGGTGCCTATGGTTCGCGTGACCGGTCGATTTTCTGCTGCAATGCCGGATCCATTCCCAAAAACCCCTACCAGCCTTACATCGTCTTTACCAACTGTCCCCGCAAGGCGCGCAAGATACGCGGGCGGCTTGTGATCGGGCCGTTTCTGCTGCGATCCAACTGCAGGGGCAAGGTCATAATCTCTTTCCAGCCGCTTCAGTTGTGCAAAGATGATTTTTCCGTGTCCTTTGTGGACGATTGCGGAAGGCCCATTGCCCGCCCCACCGTCGGGAAGAAGTTTTACCTGGTATTGAAATCTTTCCGCAGTCCCATGTGCTTTTATATGACCGCCTCCATATCCGGGTTTGTTGCTCTGCAGCCGGCCGGCAATGAAGGCGGCCCGCGGCGCAATCAGGACGCCCTGGCCGGAAGGCCGCCGTCTTCCTGTACGGCCGCAACCCAGGTCTGCATCTGCCTGCAGAAGCAGAAGAAGCCGATAAAACCTGTCCCGTTGGTCCGCGCAGAAGATAGCGACGCCGGTTTTGACCGCGTCCGGGACATTCATGTTTCGCGCTCTTTCAGACCTCCAAAGCCGAAGCCGTGCCCTGTACGTCCTGCATGCATCCCCAATTTTCATCTGTTGTCCGCATGCCGGCCGTCGCACGTTTCTCCTTGCCACTCAGGGTGCAGCTCCCCTTGCCACGCTGGCTGTATTTCTCCCTGCCACAGCGGGTGCTTCCCCAAGTTCTGCCCCGGTCAATCAAGGTGCAGATAGCCCTCCCGCCCCTCCAGGGACCGGGTCCTTAAAATACCGGATCGTAAACAGACGCCTTACCCCGCTCAGCGATAGGGTAAGGCGTCCTGTTATTGCATGGCGCGCTTCCTGTCCTGTTCTGGCCTCTTGGATGCGCCGCGCGCCGGTTGCGTTATGGGCACGGCCCTCCGCTGCTGACGGGTATGGCGGCGCGGCTTGGACATCCGGCGCTCTAGCGCGCGTTCTCCGCATAGCCGGGATTCAGGCAGAATTCGGGCACCTGTCCCGCCTCAAACTCTTTGAAGCATTTAATGATGCCGTCGAAGCCATACTGGATGCACTCAAAAGTATGGGTAGCCATATGGGGATTGAGGAACACATTGTCCATTTTCCGAAGGGGATTATCCGCCGGCGTGGGCTCGATTTCAAACACATCCAGCGCCGCCCCCGCGATCTCGCCGTTTTCAAGCGCCGCAATCAGGGCCGCCTCGTCCACCGTGCCGCCCCGGGAGGTATTGATCAAAAAGGCGCTGTTTTTCATTTTCTTCAGGAAATCCGCATTGATGATTTTTGCCGTAGAGGGCAAAAGCGGCGTATGCACGCTGACAAAATCGCTCTTTTCGGCAATTTCCTCCAGCGTCGAGGGTTTCACATTGTATTTTTGGGCGGCCTCTTCATTGAAACGGATGTCGTAGGCCAGAATGTCCACGCCGAAGCCCGACAGGTACTTGGCCACCATCTGCGCGATGTTGCCAAAGCCGACCAGCCCTACCGTGGAACCCTGGAACTGACGCGTAATGGGCCCCTTGTCCCAGCCGCCGGCGGCCATGATCTCATGAACCTTGTAGAACTTGCGGGTCATCTCCAGCATGAAGCAGACCGTCTGCTCGGCCACGCCGGTGGACATGGCGCCCGGCGTATTGCAGCAGCAGATGCCCAGCTCGGCGGCCTTTTCGATATCCACCCGATCGTAGCCGATGCCGTGGCGCACGATGATTTTCAGGTCGCCTTTCAGCGCTTCCAGCACATTGGCGTTGAACGTCTCCAGGCCGGCGGCCACTGCGGAAAAGCCCTTGAGCTTTTCAATGGACTCGGCCTCGTCGTTGCGCAGCATCTCCACCGGCGTCACGTCAAAGCCGGCGTCACGGACATAATTGACATACTCATCGGGAAAACTCATGGCCACTTTCAGTTTCATGGATCGATACACTCCTTTAATTATAAAATGTTAATTTCAGCCCGCCGAAGCGGGCAGATATGCCAGGTTATTTATAGTCGCCGGAAAAAATGCGGAAGATTTCATCCGCGTCCGTGGCCCGGGCCATGGCCTGCTGCATGCCGGCTTCCTTTTGTTGCAGCTTTATAGCAAAGTCCACCACCTGCTCCAGCTTTTCGGCGGGGAATTTCACGGCGCCGTTTTCATCCATATGGATGATCTCGCCGGGCGATACGTCCATGCCGCAGACGGACACGGGCACATTGACGGCTTTGATGGCATAGGGGCCGTGCCCGGCGGTAACGCCGGTGAGGAGGTACTGCACTTTCATGGGGCGGATCTCGTCGATATCGCGGGACGGGCCGTCGGACACGACGCCCACGGTGCCCAGGGCTTTGAACGCCGTGGTCATATTGCCGCCGCAAAGGCCGCTTTTGGCCTTGTAGGCCTCGGGCAGGTCCTGCTTGATGACCAGCACCGTGGGTTTGCCTACATTCCCAATGGCCTGCAGGACATCCCTGAAGCTCAGGCTGTCCTCGCCTGGGGAGGGCATACCGTAAACGGCGGTCACCGCATAGCCGGCCACGCGGCCAAGCTCCGGATACATGCACTTGACGCTCTGGTCCGTGTACCAGTTGGTCTGCCAGGGGCTGTACAGCGACAGGCAGTACTCGTTGCCCGGATAGGTGGCCACCACGTTGGTAATGGACGGGGTATCGAATTTTTTCAAATCTTCAAGTAACTGAATATCGTTCATAGACTTGTTCCTCCTCATTTAAATTAATGTATATCCACCATCGACGACCTCTACGGCGCCGGTGGTAAAACTGGACGCGGCACTGGCCAAATACAGCATCACCGTATCGAGCTCGGCGGGCAGGCCCCAGGTGCCCCGCGGTATCTTGCGTATCCAGGCGTCGCCATAGGGATGTCCCTTCTGAATCATCGGATTTTGGGGGTGGGCGGCCATATTGCCCGGGCACACGCAGTTGACCCGCACACCATAGGGCGCCCACTCAATGGCCAGGGACTTGGTCATCATAATAATGGCCGCCTTGGACACGTTATAGGCTACCTGGGGATTGGGATAATCCACCATGATACCGCTCTTGGAGGCGATGTTGATGATATTGCCGCTTTTCGCCGCCACCATCTCGCGCCCGAATTCCTGACACATGCGGAAGGTACCGTCCACATTCACGCGCATCACGCGCCGCCAGTCCTCTTCAAAGTCCATATCCAGGGTGGCTCCCACCTGGAACACGCCGGCGTTATTGACCAGCGTATCGACTTTTCCGTATTCGCCGTAGACCGCGTCTTTGAATTTCCGGATGGAAGCGATATCGGCGATGTCCAGCTCAAGCGCCGTGGCGCGGACGCCTTCAGCCCTGAGGCGCTTTGCCGTTTCCTGCGGCGCTTTCAGGTCCGCCACCACCACATGGCTCCCGGCTTTGGCAAAGGCGATGGCATTGGCGCGCCCAAGCCCCGCCGTGGCGCCGGTAATGACCGTCACGTTCCCTTCCTGGGAGAAAGGTCCATACATATAAAACCCCTCCTTCGCTTAATCCGCTTTTGTTTATAGGCCAAGCCTGAAGCGCCGGTTTTGTCCTCCGAAAACATATTTTGAGATTCTTTTTGAAAAATTCCTCTATGATCCAATGTGATGCATTAGTGTTATTATATCGGCAAACCCCTCCGCGCGCAACTTGCTTATGCCTTTCCCTTTGCGCACAGTTTCAGGGCGAACGCCGCATACCGCCGCATCTCTTCGGCCGCTCTCAGCCCATTAAACAGCTGTAAAAAAGGGGCTTGAATCTGATGATTCAACCCCTTTTGATGCATTTTAGTTAACTTTAATCTTCCCAGAGCACCTCGTCGGTCAGCCCGGTCGTCAGGAAGATACCCTTTTCCGTGATGCGGTCCTCATATTTTTCGATGGGCATCTCTTCCTGCTTGGCCGACACCGCCTGGCTCAAGGCCGCCATTTCCCTCTGGTCCTGCACGTAGTTGCGCAGGCGGTCGCTGACTTCCTCATAGGGAATGGTCTTTTCCGGATACGTATCGATGGCCATAATGATATGATAGCCAAAATCCGTGGCCACAAGGGGCGACAGATCCCCGGCCTTCTGCAGTTCCAGCGCCGCCTCCTGGAACGTGACGTTATAATTCATGGAGTGTTTGGCAATCACATAGCCCTCTTCGCGCTGGGTTTCTGTGGACAGGCCCGGGTCCTGGCCGTACTCGACAATCAGTTCGTCGAAGTCCTCGCCGTTTTTCGCCCTTTGAAGCACCTGCTCGGCCTGAGGTTTCAATTCGGCCAGCGCCTGTTCACGCAGCGCGTCGGCGCCTTCGGTATCACCGTTTGCCCGCAGCCGGCGGATCTCCGCCTGGGTGGATTCGTCAATGCCCAGAAGCACCTGTTTGACGCGCACCACATCGCCCGGATAGTAAACCAGCGTATCGCTCTTGAAGGATTCCAGCGTCAGGAAGCGCACGACCCACGTGGTGTCGGCAGCAAAGTCTTCCTTCTGCATTTCCAGGCGCTCTTCGTAGTGGGCCTTGACGTCCTCTTCGGTAACCACCACGTCCTTGGCGTAATAATCTGCCAGAAGCTCGTCGATGACCTCGCGCTCCGCGTAGCGGATGTCCATCTCGCGGCTCACGGGGTAGGATGTTTCCATCATCTCATCCACCGCTTTGGTGGCCATCTCCAGATAATCCAGGCTTTTGGCCTCATCGTTTTCATCCAGGATCTCTATGCCGTCATAGTAGCTGAGCACATCATCGATTCTCGCCTGGCGGTATTCGTCGGCCTTCTCCTCCACCCTTTGCTGCTGCTGGGCCGTCAGCGGATAAAAGCCCAGATCCTTGGCGATTTCCCGTTTGACGATGGATTCCACCATGCGGTCCAGCAGGTTTTTCTGCGTACTGCGGATCACGCTCTCATAAAACGGGTCCGCCTCGATCTCATCGGTAACGCCCATAGTGCTCTTCTGGCGGCTATACTCATTGAGCACCATTCTTTTAGTGATCTTTTCACCGGATACCACCGCCACCACCGTATCGAGATCGCGCTCGGGGTTGACGCTGACAAAATTACAGGCCGCAAGCAGCATCGCCGCAACGAGTACCAGCGCAACGAGCGTTTTTTTAGTCAATTTCCTCATGGCATAAACCTCTTTCTTTGGCTGCATTTTCTTGCATTTGTCTATAGGCTGGCCGCAAGGCCGCAATATATGCCGTAAAACACCGTATGGTGCCGTTTTTCCGCTCCGCCTATTATACTTAAAAACAACCGGGAATGCAATGATTGCGCGGCAATATTCATTCAGTCTTCACTCTCATTTTTTTCAAGTGAAATTTCCTCGAACAAGCCCATGGCCGTTTCGATCAGCCGCAGGCTGTCCGCGCCTGGCATTTCGATGCGGATGCGCGGGGAAACGCCGTGGGAAAACCCCAGCCATTTTTTATGTTTGGCCAGCGAGCGCATCAGCTTTGCGCCGTCTATGGGCGCGTCGGGCTCCAGCGTAGCCTCCAGCCGGTGGCCCCGCTGCACGACGGCGTTGACCCCCAAAACGGACGCTTTCGCCCGGAGCCTGGCGATCTTCATCAGCGTCAGAACCGACTGCGGCGGCTCGCCGAAGCGGTCGATCAATTCGTCGATGGCCTCGCTCTCGCCCTCCCCGTCCTGGATCTCGGCGATGCGCTGGTACGCCTGTATTTTCAGCGCCTGCGAGGTGATGTAATCATCGGGTATATAGGCGTCGGCCATCACGTCGATGCGCGGATCGGTCTTTTCACGGATTTCCTCGCCCCGGTGCTTTCTGACCGCCTCACCCACCATGCGGCTGTAGAGCTCGTAGCCCACCGCGTTCATGTGCCCGTGCTGCCTGGCGCCCAGAAGGTTGCCGGCGCCGCGGATTTCCAGATCGCGCATGGCGATTTTGAACCCGGAGCCGAACTGTGTGAACTCGCTGATGGTGCGCAATCGTTTCTGCGCCGTCTCTGTCAGCGCCTTGTTTCCCCTGTAGGTAAAGTAGGCGTACGCCAGGCGCGTGGAGCGGCCCACCCGTCCCCGCAGCTGGTACAGCTGCGCCAGACCGAAATGGTCCGCATCGTAGACGATCAGCGTATTGACCCTGGGAATATCCAGTCCGTTTTCAATGATGGTGCTGCATAACAGCACGTCAAGCCTGCCCTCGACGAAGTCCATCATCACGCCCTCCAGCGTCCGGGCGTCCATCTGCCCGTGGGCCATGGCGATCCGGGATTCGGGCACCAGCGCCGAAAGCCTTCTGAAGTAGCTGTCCATGGACTGCACGTGGTTGTACACGATGTATACCTGGCCGTCGCGGGCCAGCTCCTTTCGGACGGCCTCGGCAATGATGCCGTCCTGATAGGGCAGCACGTACGTCTGCGTGGGATAGCGGCCCTCCGGCGGCGTCTCCAGGATGGACATGTCGCGTATGCCCACCATGGACATGTGCAGCGTCCGCGGAATGGGCGTGGCCGATAGCGTCAGCACGTCCACGTTTTTACGCATCTGCTTGATGCGCTCCTTGTGGCGCACCCCGAAACGCTGCTCCTCGTCGATGACGAGAAGCCCCAGCCGCCTGAATGTCACGTCCTTGGCCAGCAGGCTGTGGGTACCCACCACAATATCCACGGTTCCCTCGGCCATGGCCTGCTTCGTCTTTTTATTCTGCGCCGGCGTCCGAAAGCGCGATAAAAGCGCCGCAGACACCGGGAACCCCTCAAAGCGCTGAACAATGGTCTGGTAATGCTGCTGGGCCAATAGCGTGGTGGGCACCAGCACCGCCACCTGCATGGAATCGGCCACCGCCTTGAACGCGGCCCGAAGCGCCACCTCCGTCTTGCCGTAACCCACGTCGCCGCAAAGGAGCCGGTCCATCACCCTTTCGGACTGCATATCCCGCTTGATCTCCCGGACGCACTGCACCTGATCCGGCGTCTCCTCGTAGGGAAAACTCTCCTCAAATTCCCGCTGCCACGGGGTATCGGGGGAAAACGCGTGCCCCCGCGCGGCCTGCCGCGCAGCGTACAGTTCGGCCAGCTCGCGGGTCATATCCTCAATGGAGGCCGCCACTTTCTTTTTGGTGTTGGCCCACTCGCTGCCGCCCAGCCTGGAGAGTTTGGGCCCCGCGTCGTCGCTGCCGATATATTTCTGCACCCTGTCCATCTGTTCGGTGGGCACGTAGAGCTTATCGCCCTTTGCGAACTCAATCAAAAGGTAGTCCCGCAGGACCCCCTCCACCTGCATCTGCATCACGCCGCGGCAGATGCCCACGCCGTGCTTGTCGTGGACCACGTAGTCTCCCGCCTCAAGCTGCGCGAAGGAGGCGATGCGCCCCGGCCGCCTGGAGGAAACGCGCCTGGTCCGTTTTTCTGCTGCGAGAAACACATTGTGTTCGCCTATGATCACAAGGCCCTCGTCCTCGTAGGCCGCGCCCAGCGTAATGCCCGAAGCGACGATGAGCACCTGCCCGGCGGAGACGGGGCCCTTTGCCGCCACCTGCTTGACGCCGCGGTCTGAAAATTCCTTGCGCAGGCTCAGGGCCGCCCTGTCGCTTCTGGCGCAGACGACGATGCGGTTTTTTCGCCGCTGTTGCTCCATGATGTGCTTGACCAGAAGATCGATGCGTCCCTGGAAGCTGATTTCGTCCCGGCTGCGCATCCGGACGGCATGCCCTCTCGGGAAGTATTCGTCCTTCCCCTCCAGGGCCCAGAAGCTGCAGAAGCGCCTGCGCTGCAGCTTGCGCGCGATCTGCCCGTACTCCAGATGCATGGAGGCCTGCTCCTGTACCGCCATACCGGCCTGAAGCTGCACCGTCAGGGACTGATGAAAGCCGTGCTCTCCCTCCCGCACCGCCTTAGTGACGGCCTTCGGGTTTTCCAGCAGCACCAGCGCGTTCTCCGGCAGATAATCGCAGAAATCCGCCGTGGGCAGATCAAACACGCTCCAGAGGCTCTCGGCGTTGCCTCCATGCGCAAGGCGCACCTGCTCCCGCTCCAAAAGGCTGCGCAGCTGGGCCGCGGCCAGCGGGTCGTTTTTTTCATTTTGCCTGTGCACGGCCTCCTGCAGGCGCCTAAGCGCTTCCGGCGCCTCCTCCCGGGTCAAAAGCGCCTCGCTGGCCGGGTACAGGCAAACCTCATGCACATTCTCGCCGGAGCGCTGGCTCACCGTGTCGAACAGGCGTATGCTATCCACCTCGTCATCGAAAAACTCGATCCTGTGCGGCGCGTCCTCCGCCAGGGAAAATACATCCAGTATCCCCCCCCGAAGGGCGAACTGCCCACGGCCCTCCACCGTATCCACCCGCTCGTATCCCGACGCGGCCAGCGCCCGGGCGCAAAGCGAAAGCTCCAGCCGCCGGCCCGCCCCGACGCGCAGCGTATGCCGCTCAAACTTTTCCCCGGGCATCATCGGCGCCACCAGCGCCTCGATCCCGGCCACGTAGATACCGTCCTCACCGGAAAGAAGCCTGCCCAGAATCCTTGTGCGCATGCCGGCCATTTCACGGCTGGCGGCGGTGACGCCCGCGGTTAAAAGCTCCCGCTGAGGCAGGCGCTCCACCGGCACATCCGCCAGATGCGAAAGCTCTCTTGCCACCACCCGCGCCCTCAGGTCCGTGGCCGTAACGATCAGCAGCAGGAACTCGCCCTTCACCGCCGCCGCCAATTGCGCCGCAGCGTTTTCGCACACGCCGAAAACCGAGCAGGGGCCGCTCCCCCCCTCGGACACATGCTCTGTGATTTGCTGCACGGGCCGCATCGCCCGCAGCAGCTCAAGTATCTCCGATGCCAATCTTTCACCTCCAACCGCATCCGGCTGGCTCGGGCGTAAACGCCCGGAGGCATACTATCTATAACATTTTTCCGCCGCGGCGCAAGCGGCTTTTATCCTGCGCCAGACAGACGGACTTTACGCTTTCGCGTTGTGATTGTATTGGCGCATGGCCGCTTCACATCCGTCGGCAACAAACGTCCTGGCCGCCTGCGCCGCCACAAGGCACGCCTCCCGCACGGCCCCAGGCGCGCGGCGAAGCACGTAATCGGCCAGATCGCCGCCTTTTGGCATGCCGATGCCCACACGCACCCGCGCAAAATCTCCGGTACCCAGCTGGATTACAATGGACTTCATCCCGTTGTGGGTGCCCGGCCCGCCGCCGGGCCTTATCCGCAGCGCGCCCTCGGGCAGGTCCACGTCGTCGTAGATGACAAGAAGCTGCGATTCGTCCATTTTATAGTAGGTTAAAAGCGCCGCCACCGCGCTGCCGCTGAGGTTCATGTACGTGGTGGGCTTGGCCAGCATGACCGGCTGCCCCGCTATGCGGCACTTGGCCACGTAGGCGCGGCACCGCTTCATCAGGGAAAACGAAGCGCCTTCGTCTCCGGCCAGCTTATCCACGGCCATAAAGCCCACGTTATGCCGCGAGTCCTTGTACTTATCGCCTATATTCCCCAAGCCGACGATCAGGTATCCGCCGGTTTTTCTTCTGTTCCAAAACGCCATTATTTCTTTTCCTTTTGCTCGCGCCGATTCGCCGCCCAGCCTTCCTTGACCACCTGCCGGCTTCTGGCGATGGCCAGGGCGTCCTCGGGCACGTCGTCGGTAATGGTGGACCCTGCGGCGATGTAGGCCCCGTCGCCCACCTTCACCGGCGCGATCAGATTCGTGTTGCAGCCGATAAAGACATTGTCGCCCACGTCGGTGAAGTACTTGCCGTGCCCGTCGTAATTGACAAACACCGTGCCGCAGCCCACATTGCAGTTTTTCCCCAGCCGCCCGTCGCCGATGTACGTCAGGTGCGACACCTTCGTCCCGTCGCCGATCTCGGCGTTCTTGACCTCCACAAAGTCGCCGATGCGCGCCTTTTCGCCCACGCGGCTTCCCGGACGCAGGTAGGCGTAGGGACCGATGGTGCTGCCCTTTCCCACACCGGCTTCAAGCAGGACGCTGTTTTGTATCCGCACGCCATCCGCCAGGACGCTGTCCACGATCCGGCTGCCCGGATAAAGCACGCAGTCCTCCCCGATGAGGGTATGCCCTTCCAGCACGTTGCCGGGATAGATTACCGTATCCGCGCCGATTTTCACCTGCGCGCCGATGTACGTGTTTTCCGGGTCTATCAGCGTCACGCCGGCGCGCATGTGCGCTTCATTGATCCTTCTGCGCATGATCTTTTCGCAGTGATACAATTGCACCCGGTCGTTGACCCCCAGGCACTGCCGGCAATCGCCCGCTGTAAGCGCGCCCACGCGCCCGCCATCCGATACGATAATGCCCACGATGTCCGTAAGGTAGTATTCGCCCTGGGCGTTGTCATTATCAAGCCTCCCCAGCGCGTCCATCAGCTTATCGGTTTTAAAGCAATACACCGACGCATTGACCTCGTCGATAAGAAGCTGCTCTTCATTTGCGTCCTTGTGCTCCACGATGGCCGTCACGTCGCCGTTTTCGGCGCGCACGACCCGCCCATATCCTGCGGGGTCCTCAAGCCTCGCGGATAAAAGCGCCCCGTCGTAATCCTGCGCCAGAAGGTGCAGCGCCTCCAGCGTCCCGCGGGTCAGAAGCGGCATATCCCCCGCCGCAATCAGCGTATAGGGGATGTTTTTATCCAGAAGCGGAAGCGCCATCATGGCCGCGTGGCCGCTGCCGAGCCTTTCGGATTGCAGCGCGTACTCCAGCTCATCGCCAAAAACGTCCTTCACAGCCTCTTCATTGGCCCCCACCACGGCGATGGGTTTTCTATCGGATAAGGCGCCCGCCGCCTCCAGCACCCAGCCCAGAAGCGTCCGGCCGCAGATTTCGTGCAGCATCTTGTTCTTCTTTGATTTCATCCGGGTGCCCTCGCCCGCGGCCAGAAGCACCACTTGCAGTTTTTTCATTATTCAGTCTCCTTCCACGCTCCGGCAAGGAGCGCAACTCAAAGGGGTGATCCTATGGCAAAATGCGCTGTCTTTCAATCCACTCCCCCACGCGAGGAGCGACGCCCTACACCGAAGATACCTTACTTTCCACTATGATTTCAACCCGCGCTTCCCCGTGGGAAGCGTCCTCCAGGACACCACCGGGCGCAGCTCCATTAGCGAACTTTCAATCCACGCCCCCGCGTAGGGAGCGGCTCACGGTTTCCCCAAAGGTGGAAGCCCAGCAATCCTTTCAACCCGCGCTCCCCCGTAGGGAGCGTCCTCCAGGACACCACCCGGCGCGGCTCCGTTAGCGAACTTTCAACCCACGCCCCCGCGTAGGGAGCGACTTACGGTTTCCCCAAAGGTGGAAGCCCAGCAATCCTTTCAACCCACGCTCCCCCGTGGGGAACGTTCTCCAGGACACCACCCGGCGCGGCTCCGTTAGCAAACTTTCAACCCACGCTCCCGCGTGGGGAGCGACTGCGGGGCATTCGGGTAGCTCTTCGTGGATTTCCAATTTCAACCCACGCTCCCGCTTGAGGAGCGACGCCCTACACCAACCTTCTGACCTCGGGCAAGCTCTTTCAACCCACGCTCCGTGCAGGATGTGGCTATTCCATTATAACAGCGCCTTGAATAAAAAATTTCAACGCCCCGCCGCCGGTCATCCTTCGTCACCAAACAGATGACGCTCATTCCTATTATACGATGCCGTCCGCGCATGTACAACCGCTTTATCTGCGGCCTTGGCTTGCCAAGCCGCCCTGCCGCGCCTATAATGAAACCAACAAGCATTTGGAGGTAATCAGCATGTCGCTCTACAAAGGATTGGATCATATCGGCGTCTATACCACCGATCTTCAGGGCTCCGAGGATTTCTATGTCAAAACCCTGGGCTTTGAGCTGTTATCCCGCCAGCGGGCCACCCGCGCCGACGGCAGCGAGTTCGGTATGTGCTTCGTGGCGGCTGGCAGCTGCGAGATCGAGCTGGTGGAGGTTGCCGAGCTTCCCGCTTCCGGCGTCATCGCCCACATTGCCCTTGAGGTGGAGGATATCGAATTGGCCATGGCCACGCTGAAGGATAAGGGCGTGGATTTCCCAACCCCCTACGGTGAAATGAGCATTCTCGGCGGCATCAAAAACGTGTTCTTTTCCGGCCCTTCCGGAGAGAGGCTGGAACTGGTGCAGCGTTTGGGGTAAAGGGGTACGCCGGGCTTTGCCCGGACCCACCAAAGGGGGACTTTTTGAAAAAAGTCCCCCTTTGGAATCCCCGAAAAACTTTACTTCGCTTCGCGGCAGGATAACGAGATATATTTACTGTATAATTAATATAAAGGTTCCGCAAGCTCCGCTTGCGGTGATAAAGTCTTTTTGGAGTTCTCAGAACCTTTTTCTTCCAGAAAAAGGTTCTGAGCGGGTCCGGGCAGCGCCCGGCGGTTTCTTAAGGCGGAGCCTTAAGCGGGTTTAAGGGCGGAGCCCTTACGCATTCCCTAAATACCGGCAAAGGAGGCCATTATGCGCATCATCGCGCTGGACATCGGTTCCAGCTTCACGAAATCGGCCGTCATGGACACGCAGACCGGCGAAATACTGGAGAAAAAGCGTGTGGAGACGGCGCCGCGGATCGACCGCGGGGACATCCGTCTGTTCGAAATGCGGGCCGAAGACCTGTACGCATCGGTCACAGCGCTGATCGACGGCCATCTGGCGCATTTCCCCGACATAGAGGGCATTTTCTTTTCCACGCAGATGCACGGCTTCGTGCTGACCCGCGGCATGCAGGCCATCACGCCCTACGTCTCCTGGCAGGACGCCCGCGCCGACATTGAAACCGGCGGCGTCATCCCCATAGACGCGCTTGAGGAAAAGCTCGGTCCGGAGAACATCCGTCTGATGGGCACCCGCTACAAGACCGGCATCGCCGCCTGCAGCCTTTACGCCTACCGGATGCAGCATCCGGATTTCGATCCCTCCGGCGCGCTGTTTCACACGCTGGGCAGTTATCTCATCTACCGCCTAAACGGCGGGACGCGCCATGCCTGCCACCTGACCAGCGCCGCCGGCACCGGCTTCGCCGACGCTTCCCGCGGCATCTGGAACCAGGAGGTCCGGCGCATCACCGGCTGTGAGGACCTGATCTTCCCGGACATCGTGCCGGAAACCGAGCCTTTGGGCCGGTACAGGGGCGTCAGCCTTTACGCCGACATCGGCGATCATCAGGCCACCGTCTACGGCACGCAGAACCTGGACTTCGACGACGTATCCATCACCATCGGCACCGCCTGCATCATCTGCGCCGTGGCCGATGGCTTTGTCAGGGCGGATTTTGAAGTCCGTCCGTACTTTGACGGCCGCTATCTGATGACCATCACCCGCCAGCCCGGCGGCCGGGTGATGGACGTGGTCGTGGACATGCTGCGCGACTGCGCCAGGACCCTTACCGGAAAGGAACTTTCCGAGGCGGAGGCCTGGAGGATGCTCCTTGAGCGCATAAAAGACGATACCCGGGGCCTTGAAATTGTCCCGGACTTTTTCATCGGCGGCGGCCAGGGCAAGGTAACGGGCATCTCTTCGGGCAACTTCACCGCCGATCATCTCTTCTCCGCCGGCTTCCACAGTTTGGCAGGCTCCTACGCCCAAGCCATCGGCCGCCTGAGGAAATGGAACCCCCGGCTCAAGGGCGTGCTCTTATGCGGCGGCAAACTTTCGGAAACCGAGGTGCTGCGAGCGCGCACCGAAGGGGCCTGCGGCCTGCCCACCTTCGTCTCCAGGCAGGAGGACGAATCCCTCTACGGGCTATTGCGCATCGCCAGGAAAATCGGATAAAACATAAGCGAATCAAAAAAGCCGGGCATATGCCCGGCTTTTTCTTGCGTGTTCACTCTTCATGCGCCGCACTTTTTACGGTATTTGAAAACGTATGTTTTAGAACCTATCCGTCATAGAATAAGATGGCCTACTCTTTTTGCAGCCATCCGGCCGGCTGCACCCGCAGCGTCCCCTCGCCGGTATCCGACGCCACCATCAGCGCCGTGTAGTCCTCCACCAGTTTGCGCGCGGGCATGGTCATGGCCATCACCATGCCGATGCCGGCAATATTTACATTGAACTCGCGCATCATATCCGACAGGCCTTTGGCGCTGCCGCCTGCGCGCATGAAATCGTCGATGACAAGGGCCCTCTGTCCCTCCTTGACCGCGCGCCTTGCAAGGCTCATGGTCTCCATCCTGCCCGAGCCGGACAGGTAATTGATCGTCACCAGGGACCCTTCCAGCATCCGGTTGTCGCGCCTTGCGATCACCAACGGAAGCCCCAGCACGCGGGCCGTCATCAGCGCCACGGGAATGCCCCGCGTCTCGATGGTCAGCACAAAGTCCGGGGACGCGGGCGTGAACCTTTTGGCCAGCATCTCGCCCATGTACTGTACCTTGGCGGGATTGGACAGTATGTCGCTCATGTAGAGGAACCCGCCGGGCAGCGTGCGCTGCGGGTCGTTGAGTTCCGCGCAGATGCTCTCAATGAAGGCGATATCGCGCTCACGGTTGGAGGAGGGATGATACTTGACGCCGCCGGAGGCGCCCGTAATGGTTTCAATTTCGCCCAGATGAAAGTCCTCGAAGGCATTGCGGATAATCACAAAGTCCTCGCTGATGGTGGATTTTGCGGCAGAAAAGAGCTTGGAAAAGTGTGTCAGCGTAAAGAGCTTGTTGGGATTTTCCGTCAGCACCCGCGTCATGACGGCGATGCGTTCATTGCGTTTAACCTTCTCCATGGCGGCCCCTTTTTCCGTTATTTTCTCGATCGTATTATCATCTATTATACTTTACTTTAGTCCGGCTTAAAAGTCCGATTTGTAAAATTATGTTGCCCCGGGCAGTGAAACAGCGTATAATGCTGGAGGAACCAGCTTTTATCAGTGAAGAAATGGAATGAAAAACAGCGTGCAGCATATTGATAACTTCAAGAACGGACACGTACATTTTATCGGCATAGGCGGCGCCAGCATGAGCGGCCTGGCTGATATTTTGCTGGATACGGGTTATCGTGTCAGCGGCTCGGACATTGCCGATGGACCCATACTGGAGCATCTGCGCGCTCACGGCGCCCATGTGCACGTGGGGCATGCGGCTGCCCAGGTAAACGGCGCGGCCCTGGTGGTTTACACCGCCGCCATCAGCCGGAACAATCCGGAACTGATGGCGGCGAAGCGGGAAGGCATCCCCGTGATGGACAGGGCGACGCTTTTGGGCCAGCTTATGGCCAAGTCGCCGGTGGCCATCGGCGTCTCCGGCGCCCACGGCAAGACCACCACAACATCGCTGATCGCCACGATCCTTGAGCTTGCGGGCAAGGACCCCACCATCCATATCGGCGGATATCTGGACGTCATTGACGGCAACACAAAGAGCGGCAGGGGCGATTGTTTCGTGGCGGAGGCCTGCGAGTACGTGGACGGTTTTTTGAAGCTCCGGCCCAATATCGCCGTAATACTGAACATCGACGCGGATCATCTGGATTACTTCCGCGACATCGATCATATCCAGCAGTCTTTTACCCGGTACGCGCGCCTGGTGCCCAAAGAGGGCTGTCTCATCGTCAACGGTGACGACGAACGGGCCATGGCCGTGGCGGCAAGCGTCGACTGCGGCGTATCGTGTTTCTCCCTTGAAAATACCGCCTGCGAATGGTACGCCACCGGCATCGCGTTCGACGCCGCCGGCTGCCCGTCCTTCACGGTGTTTCATCACGGCGCCGAATTTGGCCGCTTCAAGCTGGCCATACCGGGCAGGCACCACGTTTATAACGCACTGGCCGCCATGGCTGCCACCCACATCTGCCACGTCACCGCCGAGGATGTGGCCCGCGGCCTGGCCACATTTCATGGCGCGGGCAGGCGGTTTGAAACCATGGGCTTCTGCGGCGGCGCGCGCATCGTGCAGGACTACGCCCACCATCCCCACGAGGTGCAGGCGCTTTTGGACACGGCGGAATTGCAGCGCCCCGGCCGGATCATCGCCATTTTCCAGCCGCATACCTATTCGCGCACGCTGAACCTGTTCGACCAGTTCACAAGCGCATTTGACAAGGCGGACCTCACTATCATCACCGACATCTACGCCGCCCGGGAGAAGGACCCCGGCACCATCCACGCGCGGCACCTGGTGGACGCCATCCGCCGCTGCGGGAAACAGTGTCTTTACATCCCCGCCTTTGAGGACATTGTCTCGCACGTCAAGCATATCTGCCGCAAGGACGATCTGGTGCTTGTCATCGGCGCGGGCACCATCAACAATCTCTCGCCGATGCTCGTTGAGTAAGCGCGCCGGAGCAAAATAACCCCTATACCCATAGGGCGCTGCCCTATGGACCCGCCAAGGGCTCCGCCCTTGGAACCCGCTTAGAACCTTTTCTGAAAGAAAAGGTTCTAAGAACTCCAAAAGACTTTATTTCCGCTTCGCGGGCGGTTGCATAAACGGGTCCGGGGACAATGTCCCTGGCCGACGGAGGCGAAAGCAACCCCATAGGGCACTGCCCTATAACTACCCCATAGGGCGCTGCTCTATGAACCCCCAAGGGCTCCGCCCTTGGAACCCGCTTAGAACCTTTTCTGGAAGAAAAGGTTCTAAGAACTCCAAAAGACTTTATTTCCGCTTCGCGGGCGGTTGCATAAACGGGTCCGGGGACAATGTCCCTGGCCGACGGAGGCGAAAGCAACGGTTTTCCAAGCAGTCTGGGCACCGCCGAAGCGGTGCCTTTTTTACGTTCTTTTTTTCTCTCGCGGTGACTATATATGGCATATACGCAAAAGGAGGCTGATTGCATGGAATTGCCGCGCTACGAGGATTTTGAAAAGCATTTTGAGGCCAAAAATATCGGCTACGTGGAGATTGTGGACTTCAATCTGGATTCCGACGATATCACGCAGAACTTCAGCAACATGATCTCCACCATATCCTCCGCCCTGATCAAACTATATTTGAAGGAATACCACAACTGGCTCATGAGCCGGCTGTAATCGGCGCGCAGGCAAAAGGCGCCCGGGAAGCAGCCCTTCGTAAAACAATATTGAATTAGAATTGGGAAGAAGGGCGCGGCGTAACGCCGCGCCCTTCTTTCATTTCGTCAAAGCTCCCCGCCCATGACTAAATCGTCCATACCGACAAAGGCTTCCGCCGTCATGATAAGGCCCAGCCTATAGCCGTAAATGAGATTGCGGACAGCCGTAAGCCTGCTCAGTTCCCCCTGTGCGTCCATGTACTTTTCAAACAGGATTGTTTCATCCTCATCCAGCCTCGCGCGAAGTTTCTCCTCATTGCCGACCAGGACGCGCATGGCCTCCCCGTATTCGGAACCGCGCTTGAAAAATGGCGCTTCCGGCGATATATTGCCGTAGGCAAATTCCTCTAAAATACTGCTCATAAAAACCTTCCTTTCATCGTCGTCTCCGACAATGCCTTGAAAGGACCGACAGCGCATGGTATAATATTTACGCTGCATTTGCTTTCGGGCATGTGTCGGCTGGGGAAGTGGCGGGAAATTTTAGCGAGTGGAACGCCGCTTCCTTTCATTTTTGTTTGAGGTCATCCTTTAACTTTTTAATACCTCGTCTTGCTGCTTCCATACGGGGAACATTTTCTTGTTCGCAATACCGTTCAAGAATTTCTTTGCATTCTTCATCGTACTTCACAGTCATATGATAAGGCTTTGGATTGTCAGTTGGACGCCCCATTTTCTTTGACCCAATAATAACCACCTCCTACTTTGGGACTCCTTTAGTATAGACTAAAGGAACCCCTAAGTCAAGGGTTCCTTTTTCATTGATAAAACTTTGCGTGTGTCTATACACTAATCAAGAAAATTTTTATCCTGTTTTATCAAGGACTGTCTTGAGGAGCGCCTTTTGCTCTATTGGCTTATCCCGATACCCGGCGCCGCGGCGCTTCGCTATCTTCTCTGCGTTCGCTCCGGCGGGTCGAACTGATAGTAGTAGCACTGTATCTTCCCGTTGAAGAGCTTGCGGTTCTTTTTGGCGCGCCTGCCGAAGTGTTTCGGGAAATCCGTGTCGGCGGTGATGACGCCCACGAACCAGCCGGGCAGCTTTTCAAAGGCCCTGCCCATGACTTCGGCCAGCTTTTCGGCGCTCTTTTTGTCGCCCAGGCGCTGCCCGTAGGGCGGATTGGTGATGATCTGTCCCTTCGCCTTTTTGGAGCTGATGTCCCGCACGTCCATCCTCTGGAAGTGGATGTCCCGCTCCACCCCCGCCAATTGCGCGTGCCGCCTGGCCATCAAAAGAGCCCTCTCGTCGATGTCCGTGCCTGTGATGTTCTCTATGGGTTCCGTCCTTTTCAGCGCAATGGCCTCCTGGCGCAGCGCTTCCCAAGCGCCGCCTTTATACAGCGGCCAGATCTCGCTGACGAAGCTGCGCAGAAGGCCCGGCGCTATGTTTTTGGCGGCCATGGCCGCCTCTATGGGCAGCGTGCCCGATCCGCACAGCGGATCGTGCAGCGGTATCCCGCCACGGTAGTAGGACAGGCGCACCAGCGCCGCGGCGATGGTCTCCCGAAGGGGCGCCTCTGCGGTCATGGGCCGGTACCCGCGCCTGTGAAGGCCTGTCCCCGACGCGTCCACCGAAACGGTGGCCACATCCTGGTTCAGCGCCACCTCCACCGGGAATCTGGCACCGGTCTCCTGGAACCAGTCCGCCTTATACTTGCGCTTCATGGCCTCCGCGATGGCCTTTTTGGTGATGGCCTGGCTGTCGCTGAGGGAAAACAATTTGGAGTTGATGCTCTTGGCCCGCGCCACGTCAAAGGAAGCGTCCTTGGGCAGGAAGTCGCCCCACGGAAGCGCCCGCACGCCCTCGAACAGCTCGTCGAAGGTGGCGGCGGGAAACTCCCCCATCACCAAAAAGACGCGGTCTGCGCACCGGAGCCACAAATTGGCCTTTGCGCCAAGCACTGCGTCTCCCTCGAAAAATACCCGCCCGTTCTCGCAGCGGACGTTCCGGGCCGAAAGCGCCCGAAGTTCATCGGCAACGAGGCCTTCGATGCCGAAGGCCGCCGTGGCCATCCATGTATAAGCATCATTCATAAGTTTGTTTGCTTACTCCCCTTCGATGACGACGCCCTGGGCCGGCGCCTCGTCCACGTCCATCAGGTTATTGACCACCACGTCGTTGACCACAAACTGGAACCGGCACCCCAGATACTTGGCTGCCGCCTCGCTCATGCGCATGCGCGTTAAGTAAATCTGCATGAATTCCAATATGGAGGATGTGTCGTCCATCTGCACGTCGTAGCGGATGATCATCTGCTCCCGGTTGACGATCAGCTTATTGTCGCGTATGGCGTAGTTCACCCGGTCATGGATGTCCGCTGGATCGTACTGGCCGCGGTGCACCCGGGTGCGGTGCGCGTCGCTCTTGTCCGCCAGGATCAGCGCCGCCGATATCTCGCTGACGGCCCGCCCGTTGCGTTCCTCGTGGTTGCCCACGGCCGAAATGATCTTGCAGACTTCATTGTAGGGCATACCCCGCTGCACCAGTATGTGGTAGATCAGCTGTGCGCCGGTGACGCCGTGGAAATCCCTGTTGACGGCGTTTCCCACGTCGTGGACCCATCCGGCGATGGCCGCCAATTCCACCGTGCGCTCGTCGTATCCCAATTCCTTGAGAATCTCCGCGGACGTCCGGCTGACATAGCCCACATGCCGCGGGCCGTGCTCCGTATAGCCGATGACCGAAAGCACATGGTTGGCGCTTGAGATCAATTGTTTGATTTCCGGGTCGTTCTTCACGTCTTTGAGTGTTATCATCTATTCCTCCTGCCGGCTCTCTGCCGCGCTGTGCCCGGTAATGCCCGCCAAAAGCCTGGACCAGGCCCTGTTCAGCGACGAGAGCGACACATCGTACCTGCGCATAATGGCCGCCTTGGTCACCGGGATATCGTTCATGCGGCAGTACTGGTATTCCAGCGCCGCGCTCATGGCCCGCGGGCTGCGCAGCGTTCTGTCCGTATACTGCGATGTGATGTATTTCTTCCAGAGCTCCGTCACCTGGCTGAGGGCGTCGGCGTCGTACTGCTGGTTGGCGCGCATGGTTTCGATGGTGGTTTCCAGCACCTCCCGGTACAGGGGCAGCGTCCCGGAGGAGGCGGGCACCATGCTCACCTTCACCTCGGCCACCTCCCCGCCGATCACCGCCATGTACGGCTCGGGCACTTCCAGCGTCTTGAGCATCCCGAAGATCAGGTTTTTAAATTCGTCGGTGACGTCGTCGCGCCACAGGTTGGACAAGAGCGTCTCTTTGGCGAAATCGCCGCCGATCATGCCCAGAAACACCACCAGCGCATTTTTGAACCGGTTCTCCAGCTCCAGCCCCCATACGATCAGGCTTTTGAGCTGATGGGTCACTTCAAAGCCTTCCGGATCGGTGACGATGTCCATGGCGGCCCGGTTCAGGTAGCGGATGCGCCTGATGACTTCAAGGCCCGGCACCTGCATCCGATACCCCATATCGCGGGGATGTTCCCTGCCGTCCAGGACCCTTCTGGTATGGTCGGCGTACCACATGGCGATGGAATCCATCGGGTCGATGAGAAGCTGCCGCCGCCACAGGTACAGCGCCTTTTGGTAGCGCTCCTTCTTATACTCGGCAATGGCCGAAAAGTGAATCGCACGGCGGTCGTAGGGCTTGAGCTGAAGCAGAAGTTTCAGCTTGTCGTACACCAGAGCGTCCTCGCCCAGCCGGCACAGCGTCACGCAGATTTTTTCAAAGTCGTCCGCGTCGGGAATATCCTTTTCATACTTCATCCTGGCGAGCTGTTCCGCGATATTCTTGGCGTCGCCGGCGCGTCCGTCCGCGTGATAAAACGCCGCCAGATTGCATAGCGCCGTAATATCGTCCGGCGCCGCGGAGATTACCTGCTCGGCGGTCTTGATGGCCGAGGCGGTATCCTTCTGCTCAAAGTACACGGCCGAAGCCACATTGAGCGCCTGGACGCTGAAGGGCGCGTAGGCCGCCACCGGCTTGAGGCGTTTCAAGGCTTCATCCAACTGCCCCTGCCGCACCGATTCCTGGGCGCGCAAAAGCCTGTGATGCAGCCGCCACTGGCGCATGCTCTCGCGGTCGCGGCCCACGAACGCCCATAAAAACTCCAGGATATCCTGCGCGTCGTCGGCGTACTCGCCCTCGGGCTCCACCGACAGATACTTCTGCAAGAGCCCCTGGGCGCGCTCAAACTGCTGCATGGCCAGATAGTTGCAACCCAGGCCGAAATAGCATTCGCCGGCGCAGGACTCATCCTGCCTCAGAAGCAGGAACAGCACGCGGTTGGAAAGCTCAAAGCGTTCCATTTCGCTGTAGATGCTGGCCATATCCAGCTTATACTGGCTGTTGTCCGGCTCCTTATCCAGCGCCTTTCGGACGTAGGAGATGGCCACGTCCAGCTTTTCCTTATCGATGTTCTTCATGGCGCGCCGGTGGAAGAAGCTGCTGTTTTGATCAAACGGCACCACTTTCCCGGCGGATGAATTGATCGGGCCTCCAATTTTCATTCAAGCTCTCCCAAAGCAATGGTTCTAAGTCTGTTATATGTTTTGCTGGGCACGTCTTATCAACGTTTGGCCTCTTCAAGTATGTTTTCAAGTTCTTCGCCGGTGAAGCGCCGCACCTTGTTGCAGAAGTAGCAGCTGACCTCCGCGCCGTCCTGCTCCCGGATCATCTGCCGCATTTCCTCTTCGCCCATGGCGATCAGCGCCCGGATAATGCGCCCTCTGGAGCAGTCGCACTCGTACATGGGCCGCGCCCTCTCCAGTATCTGCGGCTGTAGGTCGCCGAGCAGTTCCTCCAGGATCGCTTCGATGGGTTGATCCTGGGCAAACAGGCTGCTGATGTCGGATAAATCCCCGGCTTTGTCCTCCAGCGCCGAGAGCACTTCCTCGCTGCACTCCGGCAGCGCCTGCACCAAAAGCCCGCCCGAGGACAGCACTTCCTGCCCCACCAATACCCCCACCGCCACCATGGACGGCGTCTGTTCGGAAACGGTGAAATAGAACGCGAAATCTTCCCCGATCTCGCCGGTCTGCAGGCGGGTCTGCCCCACGTAGGGCTCGCGCATGCCCAGGTCGCGCACCACGGTGAGCATCCCGTCCCGGCCCACGGCCCAGGCCACGTCCAGCTTGCCATTTTCATTCAGCGGCAACTCCAGCTGCGGATCGCCCACATAGCCCTTCACCAGAGCGCCGGGCCTTCCTATGGCGACGATCTTGCCGATGAGGCCTTTGCCGTCCAGCGTAACGGTGATGCTTTCGTTTTCGCCCTTGAGAAAAAGGGTCATGATGGCCGTCATCGATAGGGTCCTGCCCAGCGCCGCAGCCGCCAGCGGCGACAATTGGTGGATGCGCCGGGCCTCCTCTGCCAACCGCGTAGTTCTGGCAAGGGCAAAGCCGGCCTGCCCGCCCGCCAGTGTCCCGCGGAGAATGCTGTCGGGGTGTGCTGTTTTCTCTTTCATCCTATTCTCCAATTCCGTCGTTGGAAACTTGTTCATTTCAAATTTCATTTCGCTCCGCCATGGGACCGGACCATGCGCTCAGGCGCGATCCGTCATCCATAATATCATGGCCGCATCTTTGCGCCCCGATACTTTTATAAAGCGGTTTTTTACCGTCTGGCGGCGGTCAATTGCAGTCTTTTGCCTGCTAACGGCGGTCAATTTGCAGTCTTTTTGCGGCTTTTTACCGTTTAACGGCGGCCAATTGCAGTCTTTGCACGCCCTTTTGCGGCGATTCTTCCGTCAAATGCCGCCAGACGCCCACCAGGTCAAATCCCGTCTCCTCAAGCAAATCCTTGATTTCTTCGGCGCTGTGTCCCCGCTGCACGTGCCGCTCGTCGCCCCTTGTATAAAGGCCGTCTTTCCGCCGCTCAAAAAATATCAGGTCCATGGTCAGCGTCTTTTTTTCCTCGTCCCAAGCGTTGTTCCAAAGGTAGGTCACTGAGGGCCTGTCCTCGGAAAAAAGCGCCCCGTCCATAGAGGACAGCTTGTCCCTGGAGCTGATATCGAAGGTCAGAAGCCCGCCGGGTTCAAGGAGCTCGTGTGCGGATTCAAAAAATTTTTTTACGTCATCCAGACCCGTCAGATAATTGACGCCGTCGCAGCAGCAGACGACGGCATCCACCTTCTTATGAAGGGATATATCCCGCATGTCCTGGCGGATCAGCGGCGCCGAGACGCCGGCGGCCCGAAGGACTTCGCCCGCCCGGTCCAGCATGGCCTCGGAAATATCCAGAGCGATGACGCCGTAGCCGAAGCGGCTGAGGCGCACCGTCATCTGCCCGGTGCCGCAGGCGGCCTCCAGCACGGTCTTTACGCCGCCTTGGCGGCCGTACCTGTCCAATATGCGCTTGATATACGCTGCCCAGGCGTCGTAGTCCACATTGTCCATCAAAAGGTCGTACTGCCCGGCCAGAATATCGTAAGCTGGCATGAAAGCCCTCCTGTCATTTTCTTTTTGCGCCGCATACCATGGAATAACCCCTGTTTCCAGTATGCGCAGGAAGGTACCGCTGCTAAAAGCTGGAATTTCCGGCGGTAGTATCATCATAGTACAAAAGTCGGATTTTATCAAATTTTGGCGGCCGTGGAGCGGGCTCCCGCGCCGCCCTTCGGCAGCGGCGGCGCGGTGGGGCATCAAAGGATTGACACACGATGGCAATGCTGGTATGATGGGGGTATCTTTAGCGGGATTCCCGGGTAAAGAAACAGATTTGAGGCGCGTTGCGCATCAGTAACCCGGCCGAGATGGTGGCATCTGAGACGCCGGGTGAAAGGGAGCGACGCCGAAGGATTTTCTTTCCGCCACAGAAAGGTTTCCTGGGTACAGCGTGAACAATGCTGTAACTGTCACTGCAAAAAGGCAGTGAAGCGCTTGTCTGTTTTACTGGCATCCACCGCCATGAGAGGCTTTTTGCTTATTCATGCGGTGCGCAAGTGAAGCGGCTTGCGCACCGCTTTTTTATTCCGCCGGAAAGACCGCAACTATTTACAGGAGGGATTTTTATGGCCATCAATTTAGCCGTCGTAGGCGCAACGGGCATGGTTGGACGCAAGATGATCCAGGTGCTTCTGGAAAGAAATCTGCCCGTGAAAAACTACTATTTCTTTGCATCGGCAAGGAGCGCCGGTTCCAAGATCGACTTCGGCGGCAAGGCATATATCGTCGAAGAGCTGACGGAAACCTGCATGGACGGCAAGGATCTGGATTACGCCGTATTTTCCGCGGGGGGCGGCACCAGCAAAAAGTTCGCCCCCATTTTCGCCGAAAAGGGCGTGGTGGTGGTGGACAATTCCAGCGCGTGGCGCATGGATGAAAACGTGCCGCTGGTGGTGCCGGAGGTCAACCCCGAGGCGCTTCGCTCCCATCAGAACATCATCGCCAATCCCAACTGCTCCACCATACAGGCCGTGGTGGCCTTAAAGCCGCTGGACGACGCCTACAGCATCCGCCGCGTTATCTATTCCACTTATCAGGCGGTTTCCGGCGCCGGCATGGGCGGTTATCACGATCTTGAACGGGGCATTCAGGGCGAGCCGCCCTTAAAGTTCAATAAGCCCATTTTCGCAAATTGCCTGCCGCAGATAGACGATTTCCTTGATAACGGCTATACTAAAGAGGAGATGAAGATGGTCAACGAGACCAGAAAGATCATGTCCCGGCCCGACATGCGCATCACCGCCACCACGGTGCGGGTGCCGGTGTTCCACGGCCACAGCGAATCGGTCAACATCGAGTTTGAAAAGCCCTTTGAGCTTTCCGAGCTTCGCGAAAAGCTGGCGGCCGCGCCGGGGATCATCGTCGTGGACGATCCGGCAAGCCAGTGCTACCCCATGCCCATTGATGCCGAGGATAAGGACGAGGTCTACGTGGGCCGCATCCGGCGCGACGAGTCGGTGGATTCGGGCGTGAATCTTTGGGTGGTGGCCGACAACATCCGAAAGGGCGCCGCCACCAACGCCATACAGATCGTAGAGGAACTGATCCGTCAAAACGGATAGCAATAAATGCGTAAAGGAGCGTGAATGTCAATGAGTCTGTTTACAGGAAGCTGCGTGGCCATCTGCACGCCGTTTAGCAAAGACGGCGTAGATTTTGAGGCTTACGCGGAGCAGATCGAGTATCAGATCGCAAACGGTACCGACGTCATTTTGTGTACCGGTACCACGGGTGAACCCTCCACCATGAGCCATGATGAGAAGATGGCCGTCATTGAGTTTACCATCAAGACCGTGGCGGGACGCGTGCCGGTGATGGCCGGTACCGGCGGCAACAACACCGCCAGCGTCATCGCCGATTCCATTCAGGCGCAGTCGCTGGGCGCGGATATGCTTTTGGTGGTGACGCCCTACTACAACAAGTGCACCCAAAAGGGGCTCATTGAGCATTTCTACGCCGTGGCCGACAGCGTGGATATTCCCATTGTGGTCTACAACGTGCCCAGCCGCACCGGCGTGAACGTGCTGCCCAAGACCCTGGCGGAGCTGGCCAAGCACAAGAACATCCGCGGTTTGAAAGAGGCGTCCGGCAACATCGGGCAGATGGTGGAAATCTGCCGCTTGGTGGGCGATACGATGGATATCTACTCCGGCGACGACGGCGTGGTGGTGCCCCTGATGTCCATCGGCGGCAAAGGCGTGGTTTCGGTGGCCGCCAACATCATCCCGCAGCAGATGCACGACATGTGCCAAAAGATGCTGGACGGCGACGTGGCCGGGGCGGCGAAGATGCAGCTTGAGATGAATCCGCTGATAGACGCGCTGTTCTGCGAGGTCAATCCCATTCCGGTGAAGACCGCATTGAATCTTCTGGGAAGGAAAGGCGGCCTTCTGCGCCTGCCGCTTTCCACCATGGTGGAAAGCAATCTGGAAATTCTCAAAAAGGCGCTTTCCGATTACGGCTTGATGTAGGCGGTGAAACGCATGATAAAAGTCATTTTATCCGGCGCCCTGGGCCGCATGGGCCAGATGGTGGAGCAGACCATAGACGAAGTGCCCGATATGGAAATCGTAGCCGCCGCGGACCCGCTGGCAGACGGCGCGGCGCGCTCCTATCCGCTGTATGACCATATCGGCGCCTGCGACGCGGAGGCCGATGTGATCATCGACTTTTCCCATCACAGCGCCGTGGGCGAGGTGCTGCGCTTTGCCGTGGAGAAGAAGCTGCCGGCGGTGATCGCCACCACCGGGCTGACCGACGAGGAACTGATCCTTGTCAAAGAAGCCGGGCAGTCCGTGGCCGTGCTTCAGACGGGCAACACGTCCCTTGGCATTACGCTCTTATCCGAACTTGTGGCGCGGGCCGCGTCTTTCCTGGGCGACGACTACGACGTGGAGATCGTGGAGACCCACCACAATCAGAAGGTGGACGCTCCCAGCGGCACGGCGCTGATGCTGGCCAACGCCGTCAACGACGGTGCCTTCGATGGGCAGAAGGCATTCACCTTCGGGCGTCACGGCAGGAGCACCAAGCGGGAAAAGAAGGAGATCGGCATCCACGCCGTGCGCGGCGGCACCGTGGTGGGCGAGCATCAGGTGCGCTTCTTCGGCCCCGACGAGGTCATCGAAATCCGCCACAGCGCAGGCAGCCGCAGGCTTTTCGCCAACGGAGCGGTCCGCGCGGCGAAGTTTTTGGTCGGCCAGCCAGCAGGCGTCTACGCCACGAAGGATTTATTGTAAACCAAGCCTTTTCCGGTTTACAATAGCTCACGGATTAAATCTCCTAACGCAAAGCACCGGATCATATGATCCGGTGCTTTTTCCTGTTTCAGTTCTCATCGGGCCGACAAAGCAACTTATAAGTTCTGCTGCTCTGCCTCCCTGCCGGCGGCTTCCATCACCTGCTTTAGGGAGATGTCCTTCTCCAGGGCCAGCCGCTTGCAGTCGTCATATTCCGGCGCGTAGCGCATCCGGCCGTCCACTTCAGAGAATTTGACCCGCACCTGCCCGTAAGGCGTGGCGACCATCACGCTGCCGCGGGCCAGGGTCCTTCGCTCCACGGCGCGCCGCCTGATGCCCAGCGTGGTGGAATGCTTGAAGACGGTCTCCTCCATCTGTGCCTGCATATGGTCGTCGCACAGCACCGATACCATCACCGCGGGGCGGTTTTTCTTCATCTGGATATGGGTGAACCAGACGTCCAGCGCGCCGATGTCAAACAGCTTGTCCATCAAAAAGCCCAGTTCTTCCGCCGTCATGTCGTCGATATTGGTTTCAATCAGCAGCACGCCGCGCTCCGCGCTGCCCTTCTCCCCCACCATCACCCGCAATACGTTGGGCTGACCCATATCGCGTTTGCCCACGCCGTAGCCGCAGACGGACACCGTCATGCGGGGCATGTCGCCAACGCTCTGGGCGATGGAGGAAATGATGGCCGCGCCGGTGGGCGTGATCAGCTCCTTTTGGATGTGCCCGGAATAGACGGGCAGTCCGATCAATAATTCCGCCGTGGCTGGCGCGGGCACCGGCAGTACGCCGTGCTCGCAGCGCACCGTGCCGCTTCCGGTAGCGATGGCCGACGCGCTGATGCTGGTGATACCCAGATTGTCCAGCAGTATGCACGCGCCCACGATGTCCACCATAGCGTCCACCGCGCCCACCTCATGGAAATGCACCCGGTCTACCGGTACACCGTGGACCTTCGCCTCGGCCTTAGCCAGGCGGCCGAAGATATGCGCCGCGTGATCGACGATGTTCTGCGCAAGTCCCGAATCGTTCAGGCGCTTTAGGATGGCGGGCAGATTGCGGCGCACGCCTCTGCCATGGGCGTGTCCGTCATGGCCGTGACCGTGGGCGTGATTCTCATGATCATGTCCGTCCCCATGCGCATGCTTATGCGCATGGACATGCTCGTGGCCGTGGTCGTGCCCCTGTTCGTGGCCGTGATGATCGTGCCCATGGGGATGGCTGTGTTCATGCTCGTGTTCAAGGCTCTCCTCATGGCTTTTCCGGTGGATCGTATCGTCATCCAGCTCCAGAAGATCAACCTGCACGTCGGTGCCGGAAATGCCGTAGGAGCTTTTCCTGTTGACCACAAGCTCAAATTCATCGTCCAGTTTCAGCCTGGCAAGCCCTTCCCGAAGGGCCTTTTCATCGGCGCCCGCGTCCAGGAGCGCGCCCAAAAACATATCGCCGCTGATGCCCGATGCACAGTCCACATGCAGATGCCTCATACGTCCTCCTTATCGGCCATGGCGTCGATCATGGCGGCCAGATAGCCCGCGCCGAAGCCGTTGTCGATATTGACCACGCTGACGCCGCTTGAGCAGCTGTTGAGCATGGTCAGAAGCGCCGAAACCCCGCCGAAATTGGCGCCGTAACCCACCGAGGTGGGCACGGCGATCACCGGGCTTGCCACAAGGCCGCCCACAACGCTGGCCAAAGCCCCCTCCATGCCGGCGATCACCACCAGGACGTTGGCCCTTCGCATTTCCTCGCCGTAGGCCAAAAGGCGGTGAATGCCCGCCACGCCCACGTCGTGCCTGCATGTGACATTCCTGCCCATGGCGCGCGCCGTCACGGCGGCCTCCTCGGCCACGGCGATGTCGCTGGTGCCGGCGGTCAGCACCATGATATTGCCCCTTGGCTCCTTTTGGCTGCGCCGGATCTCGATGATCCGCGCCGCCTCGTGGTAAACGGCCCGGTTGTCCATGGCATAAATCCGCTGGTAATGCTCCGCGCCGGCCCGGGTACCCAGTATGTTGGTATCCGCCTGTCCCTGGAGCAACGCCCCAAAGACGCCGGCGGCCTGCTGGGGCGTCTTGCCCTGGCAGTAGACCACTTCGGCGAACCCTGTGCGCGCCGGGCGGTTATGGTCCACCTTGGCGTAGCCCAAATCCTCAAAGTAGCAGTCCTGCAGCCTCCTCTGGGCTTCCTCCACGGCCATCTGGCCGTCCTTTACTTGTTCGAGCAATTCCGTTATCTGCTGGTCCTTCATGCATCTTCCTCTTTGGCGCCTTGGCGCGCCACATCATACGAATGGTTTGTCGGGCATTTTCATCTCTATGCAAGGATAGCATTTTTAGGCGGGATTTGCAATTGCCCGAGCCTCTTTAAGTGAAAGGCGCTCCACACGCACACATCGTCTTTTCCTTAGAGGATGCCCGGCGGAGCGCTTTTTACTCTGCGCGCAGGGGGGCCGTACGGGATAAAAAGTCCTCCCCATGAACTTCATAGGAAGGACAAACTTGCCCGGAACAATGAGAAGGCATCCCGCCTCAGACGCCGCTTTGGTAGTTGGGGGCTTCCTTGGTGATGTAGATATCGTGGGGATGGCTTTCGGTCAGGCCTGCGCCGGTGATGCGGACGAACTTGGCGTTCTTGCGCAGTGACTCGATATCCCTGGTGCCGCAGTAGCCCATGCCGCTTCGAAGGCCGCCCATCATCTGATAGACCGTGTCGGCCAGGGGGCCTTTATAGGGCACGCGCCCCTCCACGCCTTCGGGCACCAGCTTCTCCACCTCCACGGTATCCTGCTGAAAGTAGCGGTCCTTGCTGCCCTTTTCCATGGCGCCGAGGCTGCCCATGCCGCGGTAGACCTTGAAGGAGCGGCCCTGGTAGATTTCCATCTCGCCGGGGCTCTCCTCGGTGCCGGCCAGAAGGCTGCCCACCATGACGGCGCTGGCCCCGGCAGCAATGGCCTTTGTGATGTCGCCGGAATACTTGATGCCGCCGTCGCCGATGACGCGGACGCCGTGTTTATCGGCCTCCCGGGCGCAGTCGTTGATGGCGGTGATCTGCGGCACGCCGATGCCCGAGACCACGCGGGTGGTGCAGATGGAGCCGGGACCGATGCCCACCTTCACCACGTCGGCACCGGCGTCAATCAGGGCCCTTGTGCCCTCGGCGGTGGCCACGTTGCCGGCGATCACCGGTATGTTGAAGCGCTTTTTCACCTCCTGCACCATCTGGATCACGTTGTCGCTGTGGCCGTGGGCCGTATCCAGCGTAATGATGTCCACCTTGGCCGCCACAAGCGCCTCCACCCGCTCCAGGGTATCGACTCCGGTGCCCACCGCCGCCCCGGCCAAAAGCCTGCCGGATGCATCCTTGGCGGAATTGGGGTACTGAATGCCCTTTTCAATGTCCTTGATGGTGATCAGGCCCTTGAGCATGTAATGCTCGTCCACAATGGGCAGCTTTTCGATTTTATGCCTGCGCAGTATCTCCTTGGCGTCGTCCAATGTGGTGCCTTCAGGCGCCGTGATGAGATTTTCGCTGGTCATCACATCTTTGATGGGCTGAGAAAAATCCTCCTGGAAGCGCAGGTCGCGGTTGGTAAGGATACCCACCAGGCGGCCGTCCTCCCTGGTGATGGGCACGCCGGATATATGGTAGCGCTTCATCAGCGCCATGGCGTCGGAAACAAGGTGCGTGGGCGAAAGAAAAAACGGATCGGTAATGACGCCGTGCTCACTGCGCTTGACCCGATCCACATGATGCGCCTGTTCCTGAATGGACATGTTTTTATGTATGATGCCGACGCCGCCTTCCCTGGCCATGGCGATGGCAAGACGCGAGTCGGTGACGGTATCCATGGCGGCGCTTAAAAGAGGGATGTTCAGCTTTATTTCGCGGGTCAGTTCGGTTTTGGTGCTTACGTCCTTAGGCGTGATCTGTGAGCGCTGCGGCACCAGCAAAACGTCGTCAAAGGTCAGGGCCTCTTCGATCTTCATGCTCATACGATCCCTCCGTTTTCTTTTGAATATTAGGTTAGTCTAGCAGAAGGTTTTACAATTTGTCAAGCCGAAGCGGCGGCTAAAACCGGCCGCAACCAATACAATTAAAATAAATATGCTTTCCATATTTATATGCTTTTCTGAAGTAGCATAAAGCTTGTTGCTCCTTTTGTTTTTTCAAAAACCCATATTGCCGCCAGCTCTATGACGGCAGCCCTCCTAAACCCCAAAAATACATTTCCCTCCCGCGAAGCGCATTTAAGTTTCCCCGGCAATCGCATAAGGAGATATTTCCAAAACCTTGCTTTTACGAAATCAATGCTGCGGCCGGCTCTATGATGGCAGCCCATCCTGCCCCGAAAACATCATCCCATCCCGCGAAGCGCATTAAAATTTCTTGGGGGATTCCAAAGGGGGTATTCTTTTTAAAGAATACCCCCTTTGGCCCTTGTCTCCACCGGCCTTCTACCCTCCTACAAAAAGCCGGCGGCGCGTTATTTATCCAGAAACTTTGGTACGCAGATACCGCGCAGGCCGTCGCCGGGCTCTATTTGCAATGTATCGGTATCCAGGAAAATTCCCTTCCCGGCAAGGGACAGGAAATCCTCCAGGCCGCCCAGCTTTTTTCCCAGCGTAAGCCGGTCGCTCTGGTAGTGCATGGGCAGCACCACCCGGGGCGAAAGCGCCTTCACCGTCTGCGCGGCAACTTGGGCGTCGATGGTATAAATGCCGCCGATGGGGATCATCAATACGTCCAAGCGGCCGATGGCAGCTAACTGCTCCGCACTCAAAAGATGCCCCAGATCGCCCATATGGGCCAGGCGCAGGCCGTCCGCCTCATAGACAAAAACGATGTTATCGCCCCGCAGGCTTCCGCCCGCTTCGTCGTGCCAGGTGGGCACGCCATAGATGGTGACGCCCCGGAGGATGACCTTCTCCGGCGTATCCACCAGGGTGAAGGGCGGCATCACCGCCTGCGTATAACCATGGTCGTAGTGCTTGTGGCTGGTGGTGACGATGTCCGCCGGAGCATTCGCCAGCGGATAGCCGATGGAATCCTTGAACGGGTCGGCAATGATACGAGTGCCGTTTTCTGTAGTCAGGCAAAAGCAGGAATGGCCAAGCCACTGGACTTTCATAGCGCCTCACTCCTTTGCAATCAATATCCAAAGCGCCGCGCAGAGACACAGCGCCAAATGATCCTGCCAAAGGTTTTTCTCAAGCAGATGATTCAGGCGGCTCTCCAGCGCGCCCGCCAGAGCGCTCCCGTAACGCCCGATCCGGTCAGGCCGATCCTTCCAGCGGACCAGAAGATGGCGCACGGCAAGGGCGCGGAACAGGTCGTCCTTCTCAGGCTTGTCCAGCGTCTGCGTCCACGCGCCGCGCTGTTTTTTAATTTTAATAAGCGCCCGGTGGCACAGCGCCGTTTCCCAGAAATGCGGCGCCGCACTGGAAGGCACCTTAACGTATTCCGGCAGCGTCTCGATCAGACTGCCGGCGCATGCCTCAAGCGCGCCGGGCAAGAGCCTTCCCAATAACAACTCGCCGTCCGCCTGTTCAAATGTGCATACATCCTGCGCGGCGTTAAGGCGCCGCGCCACATCCCCGGCGTCCGATTCGCCCGCAATGGCCGCATCGGTCACAAGCCCGCCGCGGTCTATGCGGCAGATCAGCTTCGCGCCGGGAGCAATATTTTGTATCAAACGCTCAAGCCGCGCATAGGTCTCTTCAAAGGTGTCAGGCACGGTAACTTACCTTCAGATGGTTGACGCCAAGGAGCGTACCGTCGATATCCATCTGGTATTCAAGGTCCAGATTACCGCTGCTGTCGCTTAAATCCGTGTCCACCTTTGTGGGGAAAAAGCCCAGCTCCACCATCCCGATGGGCGTGGAAAAGCTGCTGACGTATTTCTGTCCCTCGGTCAACTGCATATGGCCCTCGCTGGAGCCGCTGCGGGATATGGAGACGATGCCGTCCTTCACATCAATGCGGGTATGGGTACCCTCTACGCCGGAGACCTCCGTCTCCTCATATTCCAGGCGGTGGTGTTCTTCCTTCGGGTCATGAAAGTACATTCCGGTGGTGACAAGTTCCACAACGTCCTCATTGCCCTGATCGTCAGTTTGTTTTCCATAGATAGAAATCACTACGTCTTTTTGAAGCATCCGCCCTCACCTCGTTTCCATGGCCTTTTGGCCTACCTATATTTTATCATAAAAAAGTTCAGTTTTGAAGCGGTTCTAAGACGGTTTAAGAAACTCTGCGTAAGTAACAAACCCTGTTATATCAATAAGTTCAGCGTTTAAGACGCTCTGCGGTATTGTGCGGGTCTGTGCTAT
>JBMNQS010000008.1:0-43923 GCA_050944255.1 Christensenellales bacterium
TCCAACTGACGATGCTTCTTCCCCCCGGCTCGGAGAGCCATTCCTACGAGCCCACGCCGCAGGACATCATCCGAATCCAGAACTGCGATGTGTTCATCCATGTGGGCGGCGAGTCCGACGCATGGATCAATGATATTCTGCAGTCGATGGACACCGGCGATATGAAAATCGTATCGCTGATGGACCTGGTCGATGTGGTGGAGGAAGAGCTCGTCGAGGGCATGCAGGAGGACCACGGACACGAGCACAGCCATGAATTTGATCCGGGCGACGTCAGGGACCGTCCGCTTACGGATTGGCAGGGTTCCTGGCAGTCCGCGCTGCCCTTCCTAGAGGATGGCTCCCTGGACGAATTCATTGAGCATGCCGCCGAAGACGAAAAAAAAGCCGGAGATGAAGAAAAAGCCGGAGATGAAGAAAAAACCGAAGATGAAATAAAGGCTGCTTATCAAGCGAAGTGGCAGACCGATTACCGGCAGATCACCATCGATGGGGACACCGTATCCATAGACGGCCAAACGGCGCGGTATGCCTACGCGGGCTACGAGCTCGTGGAGTCCGATCACGGCGCATCCGTATGGTACCAGTTCCAGCTCGGGGAAAGCATGCAGGATATGCCCACTTATCTGGCGTTTTCCGACCACCATATAAGCAGTGAAGACGAGGATGAAGACGAGGACGAGGATCACGAAGACGAAATTCCGCATTTCCACCTGCGCTACGGTAACGATTCTCTGCAGGCCCTGATGGCCATCGAGGATTGGGGCCCCATTTTCTTTGAGGAAGGCGCCACGGCGGAAGATATGGAGGAAGCGCTTCTGGGCCATGGCCACGACGAGGAAGCCGAATACGACGAACATGTCTGGACGTCCCCCAGGAACGCAAAAATCATTGTCCAGGCCCTATCGGATGTGCTGTGCCAGGCGGACGGTGAAAACGCTTCCACGTACAGCGAAAATACAGCGGCTTACCTTGCCGGGCTGGACGAACTGGATGCGGCCTTCCAGGAGGCCGTGGCATCGGGCACCCGAAGGACGCTGGTCTTTGGCGACCGGTTCCCCTTCCGCTACTTTGCCGATGCTTATGGCCTTGATTATTTCGCGGCCTTCCCCGGCTGCTCAACGGAGACCGAGCCCAGTGCCGCCACAGTGGCCTTTTTGATCGATAAGGTGCGCGCCGAGGATATTCCGGTGGTGTTTCACATCGAGCTTTCCAACGAGAAGATGGCCGACACCATCTGCGAGGCCACGGGCGCTAAAAAACAAATCCTTCACGCCTGTCACAACATTTCCAAGCGCGACTTTGAAAGCGGCGTAAGCTATCTGGAGCTGATGCGGGCAAACGTGGAGGCACTAAGGGAGGCACTAAACTGATATGGCACTGATTACCTGCAGGGACGTCTCTTTCGCCTACGAAGGGCAGACCGTGGTCAGCGGACTGAATTTTTCGGTGAACAGCGGCGATTATCTGTGCATCGTCGGAGAAAACGGCTCCGGCAAGAGCACGCTGGTCAAGGGCCTTCTGCGCCTGAAACAGCCGCATACGGGAAGCATTTCGCAGGGCCTGAAAGCCAACGAAGTCGGCTATCTGCCGCAGCAGACCGCCGTACAGAAGGACTTTCCCGCCAGCGTGCATGAAGTCGTCCTGTCCGGGCGGCTGGGCAGGCGCGGCCTTCTGCCCTTCTACTCCAGAGCGGACAAAGCCTCCGTCCGGGAAAACCTGGAGCGCCTTGGCATTTGGACGCTCCGCAACCAATGTTACAGGGAACTGTCCGGAGGCCAGCAGCAGCGCGTGCTGCTGGCCCGGGCGCTCTGCGCCACGGGAAAGCTGCTGCTTCTGGATGAACCGGTTGCCGGGCTGGACCCGGTGGTCACGCAGGAGCTGTACCGCCAGATAGCCCAGATCAACCGCCAGACGGGCATCACCATCATCATGGTTTCCCACGACGTAAGAAGCGCCGTGCAGTACGCCAACATGATGCTGCATTTAAAAAACGAACAGGCGTTTTTCGGCGCCACTGCAGATTATATAAAGTCCAGCGTCGGCGCCGGCTTTTTGGGAGGTGGGCACGATGATTGATATCCTCATGGAGATGTTCTCCTATACCTTCCTTGTCCGCGCGGTCATCGTCGGGCTGCTGGTTTCGCTCTGTTCGGCGCTGTTGGGCGTAAGCCTTGTGCTCAAGCGCTACTCCATGATCGGCGACGGATTGTCCCACGTGGGTTTCGGGGCGCTGGCCGTGGCCACGGCCATGAACGCCGCACCTCTGACGGTTTCCATTCCCGTGGTGGTGCTGGCGGCTTTTCTGCTGCTGCGCATCAGCGAAAACAGCAAGATCAAGGGCGACGCCGCCATTGCGCTGATTTCCACCGGCGCCCTGGCCGTGGGCGTGATCGTAATTTCGATGACCACCGGCATGAACACGGATGTCTGCAATTATTTGTTCGGCAGCATTCTGGCCATGAGCAAGGACGACGTCGCTTTAAGCATCGCGCTGTCGGTCGTCGTGCTGACGCTTTTCGTGCTGTTCTACAGCAAAATATTCGCCGTCACTTTCGATGAGACATTCGCCAGGGCCAGCGGAACAAAAACCGGCCTTTACAATATGCTGATCGCCTTTTTGACGGCCATCACCATTGTGCTGGGCATGCGGATGATGGGCGCGCTGCTGATTTCCAGCCTCATCATTTTCCCTGCGCTGACATCGATGCGGGTATGCAAGAAATTCCGCAGCGTAACGATCTGTTCCGCCGTCGTATCGGTATTTTGTTTTTTTACCGGCGTTGTGGGCTCCTACCTTTACGCCATGCCTACGGGCGCCAGCGTGGTCATGGTCAATATCGGCGTCTTCCTGCTGTTTTGGGCGGCAAATTGGTTCAGGACCAAAACCAATATCCTGCACCTGTTTAAAAAGACCCCGTCTTGACAGCACGTGATGAAAAGGGCTATTCTTTTATATGCAGTGGTATTGCGCCTTCACTGGGGCCGGATAAAGAAAAGAGGATTCAGACCATGAAAAAGGCATTGATTTTAATGATCGCCTGCGCCGTTTTGCTGGCCGGCTGCAGTGCTCCCTCCGCGGTGGCGCCTGACCCGGGCAATAGAGACGGTGCGCCGTCTGTGAGTCTTCCCGCATTCTCCGCGCCCCTCAATTCTCCCGACAGCGCGCGGTCGGACGATATACTTGAAATCAAGGAAAAGATGTTCATCGCCCAAACCAACGACATCTATCTCAACCCGGAGGACTATCTGGGCAGGACCATCAAGTATGAGGGTATTTTCGGCTCGTTCAAGGACGAAGTGACCGGCGCGGTCTACTATTACGTTATCCGCTACGGCCCCGGCTGCTGCGCCTATGACTCCAACGCGGGCTTTGAGATCGCATGGTCCGGCGATTACCCCAAGGAAAACGATTGGGTGGAAGCCATCGGCGTACTGGAACAGCACGAGGACGACGGCATCCCCTACCTTGTTTTGAACCTGTCCTCCCTGACGGTTCTGGACACGCGCGGACAGGAGTATGTGTATCAATAAACGCCCCGCTTGAAACAACGCGGTCAGAGCACGCCTTTCATCCCGGCATACTGCGGCACATATCGGTGCCACGCCTTTAAAAGCATTGTAAAGAGCGGCGGTCCCAAACCGGGACGCCGCTCTCTTTGCTTCAGTGTTTTAAAATATGCGGACCATTAAGCGTCCTTTCTGCCGTTTCCCTTCACCCTTCTGCCTGGAAGCCCTATCAAAACCATCATCAGCAGACTGGCGCCCGCTATGATGCCCGCTATAACCGGGGAAATGGAATCTCCCGTGCCCGGATTGTCATCGTTGTCATCGTTGTCATCCTCCCAGGGATACAGCGGGTCTCTTTCGTTGACCACCGTAAAGCGCAGCACCATGTCCTGCGTGTCAATATGCGCCTGGATTTCCTCGCCACTTGCCACATACATGTGAGGGGCCTCGATTTCCTTGATCGTGTATTGGCCGTAAATGAGATCGGTAAACCGTGCGATGCCGTCGACGCCACTCTCCGCTTCCGCCACAAGCTCTCCCAGCGCGTCATACAGAGCGAATTTCGCGCCTGCGAGTGGCTTTTGAAAAATATCGGCTTTCAATATTTCCACGCCGCCGCGTATCCATGCGTTGGCAAACACGCCCAGATCATACGTCTCGCCGTCCTCGGCCACATGGACCACGACGGTTTCGCCGGAAAGCGCGTATCCCTGCGGCGCCTGTGTCTCCTTTATAATGTACCGCCCGTAGGGAACGCCCTCGAAATAGACGATACCCTCTTCATCGGCCGCCGCCGTGGCCACAGGCTCGGAAAAATCCGTATCCGTCTGCCTGTAGAGGGCAAATACGGCGCCTTCAAGGGGCGTCTCGCCGTCCTCATCCACCTTTTGCAGCCGCACGTTGCCCACAATGCCCTGATTGGGAATGGACCCGGGAGTAGCCGTTACGGTTTCGCCATCCTCGGTAATGGAGGCCGTCAGTTCCGTATCGGTCGGCAGGTAGCCTTCCGCCGGCTCTATCTCCAAAATGGTATAGTCACCGTAGGGAACACGTTCAAACAGCACCTCTCCGTCAGGTCCGCTCACCGCTGTGGCTATGAGGTTGCCCCACTGGTCATACAGTCCAAACGTAGCGCCCGCCACAGGTTTGTTGTTTTCGTCCGTTTTAATGAAACGGATGTTTCCGTAGATACCCTCGTTGGTATACGAATACGTGATATTCTTAACGGTGCTGGGGCCGTCGGTGGGCAGCGTAAAGGTATAACCTTCCTCGTTCAGATGATACCCCTCGGGCGGCTGCGTCTCCGCAATGCTGTAGGGTATGCCAAGCTTCAGCAGGCCAAACCGCAGCGACCCGTCCGGGCCGGTGGTGCCCCGCCGTATCACGTTGCCGTATCTGTCTATCAGGTTAAATTCCGCGCCTTCCAGCCTTTTGGCGGTGTTGTCGGCATCCACTTTATAAATGGTAATGCTGCCAGTTTCCCCCTGCCCGCTGCTGCCGGAGCCGGACCAGGCAACCTCTATGGGCTGCGTGCCGCCTTGCTGCGTCGTTCCCGTGCCGTTGAAGTCCGCCCGGTTATGAAAGGGCGACTTGCTCTTATCCGTGATGTCGGTGCGGAACAAAAGCGCATAAGCGCCTTCGGCGGGAACGGGCACCGTGAAAGTGAGCTTGCGCGTATCCATATCGTACTGCACATGTTCACTGGCGAGCTCCACCTCATCGCCCAGCGTCAGATTGCCCGCACCGTCCCTGTACTCGCCCTCATTGTTAATGTTCAGCCGGAAAAGCCGCACCGACGCGGTGTCCAGGGCAAGCCCCGCCTGCAATTCATCGGTAAGGACAGCCTCTTCCAGCGGGATCTCGTTGGCGTTGAGGATGATGGTCCAGTCAATGAACGTATTTCCCCGCACATAATTCCCGCTCTTGCTGATCACGGTATTTTTAATCGTCTGACGGCCCGTGCTGTTCACGCCGCCATCCAGCAGAGAGTGCGTCAGCGAGGCGGTGTTGGGAACATGCTTGTCGCCGTTTGTTTCAAACAGCCCGGCAACATATTCGTCGGTCAGCTTCGTCTTAAACGTGATGGTGTATGCTTTATCGATGGTGCCCGGGAAAGTATAGGTCAGCGTGCCGGTTTTGATCGGATCGGCGGAGCCCGCCGCCTCATAGTCAAAAGTACCGCCTTCAAGCGGCGTACCGGCGGCGTCGGCAACGGCAAACGAATCGGCTACATACTCCATATCTGAGGAAATATCATCGGTGAACCTCACGCCGGTAAGCAGCATCTCATTGGCGTTGACTACGACTTTCCACGTGATGACCCGCTCCTTGTAGTCGTAGCCGTCGCCGCTCTTATTAATTACGTTGCTGATGACCTGCTGGCTCCCCGTGGACTGCGCATCATCAATCTCATCGGCTTCAAGAACGGCCGTATTTTCATAGGGTTTATCCACGTTCCCTGCGTAAACGTCCGGGTCGGTCACCTGCGTTTTGAACGTGATGACATACGTATCGTCAATTTCGTCATCGAACGTATACGTCAGGATACCGGTTATGCCCTCTTCGGAGGAATCCACATATCCAAACCCCGCCGGGTCTGCGCCGTTATCGATGGTAGCCGAGCCCGGCACATACTGCTGGCCCTCGGGAATACGATCCGTCACCACCGCATTTGAGAGGATAACTTTATTTTTATTGACGATGATCTTCCAGGTGATTTCACCGGTCTTCCGGTTGTAGGCGACGCCTTCCTTCAAGATGATACTGGTGGGTACCTCTACCCCCTCGCCGTCCCCGGCGGATATGTCCTCATCCCCCGCGCCCTCTCCTTCCAGCGTGCCGGTATCAGCAGAAGTATAATGTGGATTACCGGGCCGAGGCGCAAATAACCCTGTGCATGAACTGACAGACCGGACTGTGAATAATACAATAGTCGCCCGTTAAGTGAGCATGCGAAAATGCCGTTCAAACTGGACGGCATTTCACGTTATAGTAGTAAATTAGAAAAAATTATATCAGCAACTCAAGCGCTATACTGCTGCCAATGAGGCAAACGACCACCGTGATTTTTATACAAACAGCAGCTTTATTCGAAAAAGACGCTAACGAAGCAGATACTTTATTCTCCAAATCTTTTACTGGTCTCTGTATGTATTTACTTATAAGAGAAGCAGCGAATAAAAGTACGCTGGTAAAGAAATTATGTATCAAGAAAAACGTAATAAGTGCCTCTGTACTGCTGATGACGGAAACCTCCCGCATCCAACCGGGCACCAAAAATAAAAGATACAAAGCATAGATCGCGCGCCAGCCGGTGTTCATACACAAAACGGTGAACGCTTTGATCAAGAGACCTCTTTCTCTTTTCGTAAAGAAATGTTTGATCATCAAAAAAACTGCTGCCATGGCAAGCGCCTCAAACACAATGGATACCGCAGGGTTCAATACCCGATCAATTCTTCCGGGAAGAAAAAGGTTCAGCAGTTTAATAGAGGCGGACAGTAACCCGACTAGGACAATGGCTTCGGTTCTCTGGGTTTTGCGATACACCTGAAACATAAAAAAGCAGGCTACAGGATACCATATGAGCCATCCTATGCTAAATGGGAGTAAATGCAGAAGATATCCGACTGTCGCTTCAAAAATCCCCCATAACCCGCCCCATGTAAAAATGGTAAACAACATGGAACACGGTCCGCTTCTTTGTACTTGTTCCATTGACTATCCCTCCCTTTCGCTCGTGTAAGTATATGCTTTAAAAGCAAAAATAGTCCCAGCTCTAGAGATCTGCATTCGTTTGTATATGAACCGCAGATAATCAGAAGGATACAGTCTGCAAACGGAAAACATATGGGTCAGCGATAAAATTATTGGAGGAATCAGTATGAATAAGTTAAGCGGCGAAAAATCTCCCTATCTCCTTCAATATGCCGCCAATCCCGTAAATTGGTTCCCATGGGAAGCAACCGCGTTTGAGCAAGCCCGAAAAGAAGATAAGCCGTATTTTTAAGCATTGGATACAGTACCTGCCATTGGTTTCACGTCATGGCACATGAATCCTTCGAGGATGACGATGTGGCGGCTGTGCTCAACCGCGATTATGTCTGCATCAAGGTGGACCGGGAGGAGCGCTCTGATATTGACGCCGCCTATATGGCAGCATTCCAAATGTTCCCAGGTTCCGGCGGTTGGCCTCTTACCATCATTATGGCACCGGGCCAAAAGCCGTTCTGGGCCGGAACCTACCTGCCAAAAACACAGATCTATGGCAGAATGGGACTCATGGAACTGCTCGGAGCTGTCAAGCGGCTGTATGCCTTTGGAAGCTGACGGGCGAAGAAAAGTGGCGACAAATAAGCCGCCGTCAGCTTTGCTTTCTCGCCAGCGCAATACAAGATTATCCCGCGGGCATAGCATGGCTCTGCTGGCTATCTCTCAAGCAATTTACGCTTCTTTTGAGCTGGTTTGTGAACCGTAGAAGAAAATATTTCCGAGGAACTGACCGCTTATTTGATAGAAAACCTTTTCCCAAACCTGTATTAGTAAAAACCAAGGAGAATAAAGCGGAGCTCGAGAAGGTGGCTCCTTTTACAGAAAACTATCCAATTTCTGAAAAGGAAATCGAATATACCTGTGTCACAACGGTGCTTGTCCGTGCCGGTGGAAAATTTCGCAGCATAATCAAGTCGCTGTGTGAGCAAAACAAATTATCTAAATGATAGAGGTACGTTTTATTTGTACAAACATGCATAAAATATTAATAATATCAGAATTTCATCTATAATCACAATATAGCTTCGGAAAACAATATTGACTTTGACAATAATCAATCTCTATCGGAAGCTAAAACTTCCACTCTTTAGAGTTATTAGTTACATAAGGGATGAAATAGAAAAAGCCCCTATAAAAAGCTTTAAGGAAAACACCTAAAGTTCTTAACCAAATACACAATGGAAAAGACAGGACAAATGTATAAAGCAATCTATATTTTCCCAGAATTGTTAGTTGCTTAAGATTAAGTTTAGACAAATAAATTTCCCTCCGGTTTCCCTCCGATTATATTTAATCAGGCTTAACCCAAATAAACCGCGTGAAAAATGAGGCGCTCCAAGATGACGTATATTGAGGTAAAATGCACTAAATTTGATTACATAAATTCGGAAAGTCGGCTATCATAAATCAAACTTCGTGATGTAATCCCAGCTTACCTGATCGCCCTGGGACAGTTCCATGGCGACAGCGGACACCATGCCGCTCTCGCCGTTGACGCTGTAGATCCAGCCGCTCTCATTGCCGCAGTCGCCCGCCGCAAGGGAAGCGATGGCGGAGATGTACAGCATGTCGCCGCTGCCGGATTCCTCCACCGGGATATCCGCTGCCTCGCAGGCGGCTTTCAGTGCGTCGTATACGGTGCCGCCCGCCGCAAGCGTCACCTGCGCACCTTCCAGGATCACGCCACTTTCCGATGCTTGTATAGCCGCGTCATAGCCCTCGTCCACCGCATCCTTGCAGCTGATGGATACCGTAACGGCAATAGCGTCCTGCTGCGTCGAAACCGACGGCAGCGTACTGGGCAGTATGCCGGGCGAAGTTTGGCTGCCCGCGGCATTGCCGCAGCCTGTAATGATCGTCAACAGCGTCAGTAAAAGCAGCAATAAACCGGTCAGTTTTTTCTTCATTTGTTTTCCCTCATTTCATCAAAATAAAATGCGCCGTCTTTAAAGAGGGCGCGCCGGTCAGTTCCAAAGGCCTGCCATCCTCCTCTCCGAAAGATTTTCCGCAGCGAACGCCGGCAGGTCTTCCGGCTCTAGGATCAACTGAATGCGGGCGCCTTCCCGGCCTTTCGGCCAGTGGCATGTTGCCCGTTTCATCCCCCATTACGGCAGCGGGAGCTGCGCTGGATTTTCACCAGCTTCCCTTTTCACTTCCTTAAATTTCAAGGAAGCACCATACGTCCTGTCGCTATGAAATTGTACGGCCTTATTTTATCATCACAGCGCCCGGCATGCAATGACCCTCGCTTTAGACGCAGGGACTGTGCCCTGCGTCCAAGCATTGTTTCGCCATTTACTTGGCCCTGATAACCCCCACCCCGGAAATGCTCTGATCCACAGTGGCGGGATTGCCGTCGTATAGTAGCTCACCGGCGCCGTTGATGTGCGCCTTGAGCGACTGGGAAGCATACACCTTACAGCTTCCGGCGCCATTGATGGTCACATCGGCCTGCATTGCCTCCAGCTCGTAGGCCTCTATGCTGGCCGCGCCGTTGATGTGCAGTTTAAACCGCTCCGCCGCGCCGTACAGATTCAGGTCCGTGGCGCCGTTGATCTTCATATCCAGGTCCTGCAAATTATCGCCCAGACGCAGGTCGCCGTCGCAGGCGCCGTTGACCGTCATGTAAAGTTCGGGGATGGTCTGCTGCCGGATATCCAGTGTAAACATGCCGTCGATGTTGGCCTTTACCAACGCCGCGCCTACGGTAATGGAAAACTCCGACGGATCATAGCGGAACCGGCTGTCCCCGGCCACCGTAATGGTGGCAGTGTTCTCATCCACGCTGACGGTCAGCGTATCGAGGATATTCTTGTCCGTCTTGACCACGAGATCGTTCCCATCCGTCTCGTTCACCGTCAGCGTACCCGCGCGGCCCGGATCAAAATTAAGATCGGTGACGATCAGTGTATAGGCATAGGCCTTCCTGCCGTCAATATCCTCGGCGTGCTCCGTGACGCTGCCGTTGCCCCGCATCTGCCGCTTACCCAGCAGATACGTAAAATGGCAGCCGGACAGCGTTACCAGCATCAGTACCAGCGCAATGGCTATCAGTGCGAAATATTTGTTTTTCATGCCTTCCCTCTCCTTAACCATTTTGTGTTTCCTGCCAGCTTTTGGCCGGGTTGAGGAAACGGGTATACCTGCCTTGCCACAACAGCTGTATAATCCCCGTGGGGCCGTTGCGCTGCTTGGCGATATCCACATCGATCATATTGTCGTCCTTGGTCTTATCGTAATAGCTTTCGCGGTAAAGCATCATCACTATGTCGGCGTCCTGCTCAATGGCGCCCGAATCGCGCAGGTCGCTGAGCATCGGATGCTTATCCTCGCGCCGCTCCGCCTCGCGGGAGAGCTGCGACAGGGCAATCACCGGCACATCCAGCTCTCGCGCCAGGCCTTTCAGTCCCCTGGAGATATCGCTGATCTGCTGCTGGCGGCTGTCGTTCTGCCTGGTACCGCTCATCAACTGCAGGTAGTCGATCACCACCATATCCAATCCCCGCTCCATTTTGAGCCTGCGGCATTTGGAGCGCACTTCCATCACGCTGATGCCCGACGTATCGTCAATATAGACTTCCGCCTGGCCCAGCACCGACATGGCCGAAAGGATCTTTCCCCAGTCTTCGTTATTCAGATCGCCCGTTCTTACCTTCTGCAGGTCCACCATGGCTTCCGCGCAGATCATGCGGTTCACCAGCTGCTGCGTGGACATCTCAAGGGAGAACACCGCCACCTTGGCCGAATGCTTGATAGCGGCGTTCTGGACGATGTTCATGACAAAGCTGGTTTTGCCCATGGAGGGCCGGGCCGCCACCAAAATGAGCTCCGAGCCGTGAAAGCCACTCGTCATGTCGTCCAATTGGACAAATCCGGTGGGAATGCCGGTGATCCGGTTCTTGTTGATAAAGGCCTTTTCAATCTGCTCATGGGCCGGAATCAGCTCTTCCTTCAGGCTGGCGAAGGCGCGCAGCATCTTCCTTTGGGAGATATTGAAAATACTCTGCTCCGCAGTTTCCAGCACCTCCTCCACATCGTTTGCCGGTGAGTAGCTCTCATGGACAATGTGCTCCCCCGCCGCAATGAGGCGCCGCAGCGTGGTCTTATCTGAAACCAGCTTGATGTACGCGTCGATGTTGGCCGCGCCGGGCACCATCTGGGATAAATCCACCAGGTATGCCGGGCCGCCCACGCCGTCGAGGCTGCCCCGGCTGCGGAGCTTTTCCGTCACCGTCACCAGGTCCACCGGCTGGCTCTGCGCGTACATCTCCAGTATGGCGGCAAATATCTCCTTATGGGCAGGCGTATAGAAATCATCCGACACCAGACGGCTGCAGACGGCGGCCACGGCGCTGTCGGAAATCAGCATACACCCTAAAACCGATTGTTCGGCCTCCGGCGAGGCGGGGGGAAGGCGTCCTTCCATCTGTTTATTCCTGCGCTTTCACAAGAACTTTAACGCTTGCCGTGGTCTCGGCATAGACCCGCACCGCAACTTCAAACTCGCCGGCGGTACGGATGGGTTTCTCAAGTTCAACCTTTTTCTTATCCACTTCGATGCCGTGCTGGCTCTGCAGCGCCTCCACGATCTCCTTGGCGCCCACCGAGCCGAAGAGTTTTCCCTCCTGGCCTGCGCGCATCTGGATGGTGACCTCAAGGCCCTCAAGTTTCGCGGCCACTTCGCCGGCGCTCTCGCGCTCTTTGTCCATCTGGCGCGCCTTGGCGCTCTTTCTCTGCTGGGCAATCTTCAGGTTGCCCGGCGTGGCCTCCATAGCCATCCCGCGGGGAATCAGAAAGTTCCTGGCATACCCGCTGCTGACTTCCACAACCTGGTCCTTTTTGCCGGTGCCTTTGATATCCTGTAATAAGATTACTTTCATCTCTGCGCTCCTCCCTCGTGGCCGTTTTTATCTTCGTTTTCATCCGGCGCGTCCGGTTCTTCCCCTCCGGCCGGGCTGCCCGGCGTATCGTCGTCGTCTCTGCCCTGATCTTTCTCCTGTTCCTCACCCCGTTTGCGGGCTTCCTCGATTCTCTTGAGCTCCTCGTCGATTCTCTTGGGTAGATTGTCCCTTGGCATCATATTCATCAGCCGCTGGATCATCGGTCCGCGCTCCATCACCAGGCGGATCTTAAACACCTGGTCGATGATGCCCATCATTGTCAAAAGCCCCGACAGCGGCAGCGCCAGGGACACGTACAGCAGTATCCGCACCGCTGCGGGCACTTTCCATCTCACGAGGAAATAGCTGGCGAAGCACAGTCCCTGCATAAAGAATACCATGGAGAATATGCTGTAGACGATGCTCTGCACCACAACCATAAACGGCACGTCGAAGAATGACAGCAAAAACGTAATGACCATGGCAAAAAACAGGCTATTGGAAATATCCTGCGGCAGCATCCAGAGCCTGAACGAGGGCAACTGGCGGCGCCTGTTGCTCTTTATGCGCATCCATTTTCCCACGCCCTTGTCCCTGGGCGCGGCAAGTATCCTCGCCGGAATCACATAGGCTACGAGACCGCCCAAAATCGACCAGATCAGCACCACATAGACGGCAATGCTGCGGAAAAATTCCACCATGGTGGTCTGGGTCTGCAGGGCAAGCTGCGCATGGCTCAGTTCCTGCGACTGGACGGCCAGGTCCAAAAACGCCCTGATGTCCAGCGGGACCGCCGTGACGGTCAACCCCAGCATGCGGTCAAGCTGCCACAGCGCTTGAAGCAGCGCGCTTGACAGCGGAGTGTCCGCGCCGGCCAGAAATTCATGCAGCCTGCCGGCAAGCTGCGCAATGGGATTGCCCGAGAGCGCAACGGCCGCGATGCCATAAGCCGCCGCCAGCACCACCACCATGGCGGCGCAGCTGACGACGATGCCGTCCATATGGCTTTTCGTCTCGGCTTTTTCATGCCAATAATTCTGGCAGAAAGGCACTGCCAGAAGGGCTATAAACGCACACAGCGTCGGCACCCAGCTGCCATAAAAGATAAAAGCTCCGTAGGCTGCCAGGAATGCGTATAAAATGGCCATTTCCCGCCGCTTCCCCGCGTAGAGGGCGCTCACCATGCCAATGCACAGCGGCAGCAGCACAGGCAGCGCCAGCGAAAGTACCAGCAGCAAGGCAAATACGGCGCTGACGATGGCATCCCACCACCAATGGCTTTTCACAGGTTTAGTTGTCTGATTGTTTTCCGTCACAAAAATCTCCTGAAATAGGACTGTTTTTTGTCATATTTTCAAAAAAGCACAAGAAAAGGGTCTGTCCCTCTTTCCAGTTCATATTATACCTTGATTCCCTGTTTTTTACAACAAGGCTTCCGCAACGCTAGCAGCCTTAAAACGACATCCTGGCCTTTTCAGGCCGTTACAAAGGCTTGCAACTATTATAACGCATACGTTTTATCCACATGTCCGTAAAATGTTGGTTTGCTTTCAGGCGCGGGACAGCCTTGGAGCTCATTCAAGCACACCGCCATTTTAAGCTCCCAAAGGGCCGCGTCATAACCCTCCAGCACCCGCGCTGAGCTCAAAAGCGACTTGTTGTTTTGGCGATATTTATGTTATAATGAATACAATATTTTTTAGAACAAAGCAACAGGTCCTCTGTTTAATAGTGTCGATACCCGCTTCATACAAGATAAGTGGATTATATATTATGCCCTATGCCTTATACGGCGGATTAGTTTATACGCTTCTTTTGCGCCTGCATTATTAAGATAAGTCGTTAACGTGTACACTATTTGGTTTGGGGGTAAACAGTTATGAATGCGCCGCGGAGAGCCTGGCTGCATGTATCCCGCAAAAAGGGTAAAACGGCACTCCTGCTTGCCATATTAACACTCATTATTGTACTTCTGTCATCCTCTGTTCTTATCTTTTTCAGTATGCAAAATACCCTGGAAACTTTAAAAAAGGAACTTCGGTCCAGCTTCTGCCTTGAAACAGATTACAACAACAGCGCGCTATGGACGCAGACGATGGAATTCAAAGGCCAGGTGCTCAATTGCGATATTGTGGAAAAGGTGGCACAATTTGAAGGCATATCCCAATACAATACTGAAAAAGTCTACAACTCCACCGTCTTTGCTCTGGATTTTGAGTTAGTGCCCGGCTTTTATAGTTTTTTGCTTGAGCAAGAGCTTTATATCCCCGAGCCAAAGCCACTTTTAAAAAAAGAGTGGCGCAGCATCAGATGCTGCGCCGTTCTTCCGTATTTAAACTATTGTTGAAACATCTTTGATCATTCCATCGTGTAGGGCAAAAGCGCTACTACGCGGGCCTTTTTGATGGCCATGGCCAGCTGGCGCTGGTGTTTGGCGCAGGAACCGCTCATACGGCGGGGCATGATCTTGCCGCGCTCGGTCAGGAAACGGCGCAGCCGGTTCAGGTCTTTATAGTCGATATCCGATACCTTGTCCACGCAGAAAGCGCAAACCTTACGGCGGGGGCGTCGTCCGCCTCGTCCGCCGCCGCGGCGTTCGCGGCGCTCATAGCTGGGACGATCACCCTGAGGGCGGTCACCATAGGGACGATTGCCCTGGGGGCGCTCTCCGGCCGGCCTCGCGCTTTCGCTGGCAGCGGGCACCGCCGCTTCTGCAGTCTTTGCAGGCGCAGCTTCCACTGCTTCAGGGGCATCGGGCGTTTTTGTATCAGCCATTTAATGGGGCCTCCTTCTTCAAATCTTAGAACGGCAGGTCATCGTCTTCGATGCTCTGCATATCGTCCGGCGCATCAAACGGCGGCGGGGGTGCATCCCGTCCTACGCTGCCGCTCTCGCTTCTGGGCGTAAGGAATTCAACTTCATCGGCAACCACTTCCGTGACGTAGCGTTTGCTTCCGTCCTGCGCGTCGTAGGAGCGGACCTGGATGGTGCCCCGCACCGCGACACGGCTGCCTTTCTTTAAATATCTGTAGCAATTTTCCGCCTGTGCGCGCCAAACCACGATGGGGATAAAATCTGCTTCACGTTCGCCCTGCGCGTTGGTAAAGCGGCGGTTGCACGCCACGGAAAATGTACAGACGGAAATATCGCTCTGGGTTTTTCTCAGTTCAGGGTCGCGGGCCAAATTGCCGACCAAAATAGCTTGGTTCATTCACTTGCCCTCCTTATCATTCACCCTTTCGGGTGACCATGAACCGCAGTACGTTTTCGGCCAGAATGCGCATGTTTCTTTCAAGCTCCGCCGGAAACTCCGGGGCAGATTGAAAGTTCATCAGCACGTAATAGCCCGATTCCATGTCCTCGATGGGGTAAGCCAATTTTCTTGTCCCCCACTCATCGATGGAATCCACCGTACCGCCATTGTCTGTAACAAGTTTGGAAAAACGCTCGACAAGCGCCTTTTTACCGGCCTCGTCCAGCGTATCGTTGATAATGTACAGTACCTCGTATTGATTCAACTTTCTTCACCTCCTCATGGTCTTTGGCCCCGCGACCATCCGCGCGGAGCAAGGATGCGTGGCTATTATAGCACAGTGACTTTCGTTTGTAAACGCCTGCGGCGCTTCGCGGGTTTTTCTTTCTTTAGCCGGGCTCTGCCCGGACCCGCCAAGGGCTCCGCCCTTGGAACCCGCCTCCAAAAGACTTTTATACGCTTCGCGGGCAGTTTATCAACGCTATTTTCAGTAAATGGGTCCAGGGACAATGGTCCCTGGCGGATTCTTAAGGCGGAGCCTTTGGCCGCCGGAGGCAAAACCTTACAGACCATGGTGCCTTATCCCAGCTTCTCAAGCGACAGTTTCATCCGGCGCAGCGTCTCCTCGCGGCCCAATATCGCGGCGATCTCGATGGCGCCGCCGGCGGTGGTGCCCATGCCGGTGACGGCAATGCGGGCCGGCCAGAGCACCTGGCCGTTTTTGAGCTGCAGATCCGAAGCCAGCGACAGCAGCGCGCCGTGCAGGCTCTCTTCGGTCCAGTCCGTCAGGCTTTGGAGCCTCTCAAAAATTTTGGGCAATACTTCTTTGGCCTGCTCCACGCTGGTCCTCATCTTCTTATGGAAGTAGAGATGCGGGTCGAAATCCTCACCAAAATCCGCCAGGTACGCCACCATGTCGGGTATCTGCGTCAGGATTTCCACCCGTGGCTGCAGGACCCGCAGCAGGATATCCACATCAATCTTCCCCACGTCCAGCACCCGCTCCAGGTACGGCAACGCCACGGCCTTCCACTTCCCGGGCGTCATCCGCCGGATATATTCGGCGTTGAACCAGGTCAGCTTAGCCGGATCAAAGATGGACGGCGATTTATTGATCCCTTTGATATCAAAGGCCTCCACCAGCTCATCCAGCGTGAAAAATTCCTGGCTGGTGCCGGGGCTCCAGCCCAGAAGCGCGATGTAATTGATGATGGCGTCCTTCAAAAAGCCTTGCGACAACAGGTCCTCAAAGGACGGATCGCCGTAGCGTTTGGACAGCTTGCGCTTTTGATCCTTCATCACCGGCGGCAAATGAATATAAATTGGAACCGGCCAGCCGAATTTTTCATAGAGCTGATTGTACTTGGGCGTGGACGACAAATATTCCGTGCCGCGCATGATATGGGTGATGCCCATCAGATGATCGTCCACTACATTGGCGAAGTTGTACGTGGGCAGCCCGTCGCTCTTTAAGAGCACCGTATCGTCCAGCGTCTCGTTGTCCACCGTCACCTCGCCGAATACCATATCCGAAAACGTGGTCTGCCCCACTTTGGGCATGTCCTGTCGGATCACAAACGGCTCGCCCGATCCGATACGGTCCTGTATCTCCTGCGGACTTAAGTGTTTGCAGTGCTTGTCGTATTTAAACGTCTCGCCCCCCGCCTCGCAGGCCGCCCGAAGATCGTCCAGCCGCTCCCTCGTGCAAAAGCAGCGGTAGGCACCGCCCCTCTCCACCAGCTCCATGGCGTATTTTTTATAGATGTCCCGGCGCTCGGTCTGGATGTACGGGCCGTAATCGCCGCCCACGTCCGGCCCCTCGTCGTAAAAGAGCCCCGCCTGGCGCATGGACTGATAGATCAGCTCCGTGGCACCCTCCACCAGGCGTTCCTGGTCCGTATCCTCAATGCGCAAGATAAAGACTCCGCCGCTGCGTTTTGCAAACAAATAGGTGTACAGCGCCGTGCGCAGCCCGCCGATATGAAGGTATCCGGTGGGGCTGGGCGCAAAGCGCGTGCGTACTTGATGCCTCATGAGCCTGTATCCTTTCCGTCCTGCCGACATTATCCCTTTTTCTGAAGTTTCGCCCAACTGTCCTTCAAGCCCACAATCCGGTTGAATACCGGTGCGCCGGGCTGGGTATAGCGGCTGTCGGCGCAGAAGTAGCCGGTGCGCAGGAACTGGAAGCTCTCCAGCGGCGCGGCGTCGGCCAGCGACGCCTCCACGAAACAGTTCTCCAGTACTTCCAGGCTGTCCTGGTTGAACCTTTGGGTCACATCCTCCGAGGCGCCGTCGTCCTCTTTGAGCAGGTAGTCGTACAGCCGCACCGTGGCCGGCACCGCCGTTTTTGCGTCCACCCAGTGCAGGGTGCCCTTGACCTTCCTGTCTGCGCCGGGCAGCCCGCTCCGGGTATCCATATCCACACTGCAGCGCAGTTCAAGGACGCTGCCGTCCCCGTCCGTGACCACATCCTCACACTTGATGATGTAGGCGCCCTTGAGCCGCACCTCGCGGCCCGGGCCCAGCCGGAAGAACTTTTTGGGCGGGTCCATCATAAAGTCGTCCCGCTCGATGTAAAGCTCCTTTGAAAAGCTCACCTGGCGGCTGCCCAGCGCCTCATTCTCGGGATTGTTCTCAATCTCCAGCATCTCGGTCATGCCCTCGGGGTAGTTGGTCAAAACCACTTTCAGCGGCCTGAGCACCGCCATTTTCCTGGCGGCCTTGAGCTTTAAATCCTCGCGGATGCAGTGTTCCAGAAGCGCCGAATCCACCTCGGAGTTGGCCTTGGCCACGCCCACGCGGCTACACAGGTCAAGGATCGATTCGGGGGTGTAGCCCCGCCTTCGAAGCCCCGCCAGCGTCGGCATCCGCGGATCGTCCCAGCCCTCCACCAGGTTTTCCTCCACGAGCCTGCGCAGGTAGCGCTTGCTCATGGGCACCCGCGTGATGTTCAGCCGGGCAAACTCAATCTGCCGCGGCGCCTGGGGAATTTCGCAGTTTTCCATCACCCAGTCGTAGAGCGGCCGGTGATCCTCAAACTCCAGCGAGCACAAACTGTGGGTAATCCTCTCCACGGCGTCCTCCAGAGGATGCGCGTAATCGTACATGGGATAGATGCACCACGCGTCGCCGGTGCGGTGATGCGGCATATGAAGAATCCGGTAGAGCACCGGATCCCGCATGTTCATATTCGGGGAGGCCATATCGATCCTGGCGCGCAACACGCGCTCTCCATCCCTGAAGGCTCCGGCGCGCATCTGCTCAAACAGATGAAGGTTCTCCCGCGCGCCGCGGTTTCTGTACGGGCTTTCCTTTCCCGGCTGCGTCAGCGTGCCGCGGTACTGCCGTATCTCCTCCGCGCTTAAATCACAGACATAGGCCTTTCCCTTTTTGATCAGGCCTACCGCATACTGGTAAAATTCTTCGAAATAATCGCTGGCATAGTAAAGGTTGTCCCATTCAAAGCCCAGCCAGCGGATATCCTCTTGGATGGAGTTGACGTATTCCACATCCTCCTTGCTGGGGTTAGTATCGTCAAAACGCAGATTGCACTGGCCGTTAAACTTTTTCGCCGTCAAAAAATCCACGCAGATGGCCTTTGCGTGACCGATATGCAGGTATCCGTTGGGCTCCGGCGGGAAGCGCGTATGCACGCGGCCGTCATAACGACCCGCCTTGTTGTCCTTGATGACTTCCTCTTCGATAAAGTTGTCTGCCTTTACTTCCATGCATCTTCTCCTGTTTCGGGGCTTATATTTCTATACATTACTGGCGGCGTTCGCGCGTCATCATACGGAAAAACGCTTTTGATAAAATCAGAGTATCGTCACCAGCATGTTCATCGTCTCGTCGGTTTCGATCATGATCTTTCCGGACTGTTCCAGGCACTTCATCATATCGGAAAATTTCTTGAAGCCGATGCTCCGCTCGGTAAAATCGGGGTGCTTTTCCGTCAGACTCTCCTTGATGATGCTGGGATTGACCCGGTCGAACCCGTCGCTTTTGAGCCGGTCGAGAATCTGCTGCACCTGCTGTATCCAGTTACGCCGTGTCAGAGGCTCACTCTTTACGCCGCCGCCCTTCTCCGCCAGACGGACCTTGAAATTGAAATTGTCCGTCACGCAGCGGATGGTCCCGTATTTCTCCTCCAGCGTGGACAGCAGCCTGCCAAACAGGTTATGGCCATACGATTTCTGGTTGAAATCCGGCCGCAGGCGCACCAGTATGTCTTTTAAGACGCTGGCCAGCATCCATCCGTCGGCGTCGGCCTGCTCCCGCAGGATGCTCTCGATCTGACGCATCAATTGCGCCTCTTCATCGTCGTCCGTACCGTTGATCACCGGTTCGGGCGACTTGCTGCGCATGGACTCCAGAAACTGGAACTCATTGCAAGCGTTGATGAACACATTCGAAGCCGATTCGCTTCGGGATATGCCCAGCACATGCTTACCCATCGCCCGCAGCCTGCCCACCAGCGGCACAAAATCGCTGTCGCCCGAGACGATGCAGAAACAGTCGATGATGGAGTTGGTAAACGCCACGTCCAGCGCATCCACCACCAGTTGGATGTCCATGGAATTTTTCACGTTGTTGCCGGTGCGAAGGGACGGGATCGCCGAGAAGGTGTTGGACATGAGCACCTCCCGCAGATCACTGTAGCGCTCGGTATAGCCGTACACGCGGCCGATGAGGATATTGCCCCTGATTTTCACGGTCTCAATGATGGTTTCCAGCGTGGTGCGCTTGCCCCCCGCGTTCTCCATGTCGATGAATACCGCAAAGTTTCTCATCGAGTTTTGCATTTGCTGTTCCAAAAATATATTCTCCTTTGCCCAAGGCTCTTATGTAATAGCCTGATTATCCTAAAATCTTGAAATTTAATTATAGCTTTTTTTCTGATTGATTGCAATGATCCGCTGTCTGTTGGCCGCGATTCTCAGGGAAAAACGGATGTTCCGGCCCAAAAGCGATCCGGCAAGATCCATTTCACCGGCCTGCACATCCTCGGATACCTTGTCCGGCACCGGGAGATCTTTGCATTTAAGGTCCTCAAGCTACTTGCCCCGCGGGTCCATGCGATGCTATCATAATATAAAACCTACACATATTATGCACAAAATAGCGCCTCTGAAACAGCGGCGCGGGCTGGGAGGATCAATTCTATGCTGTGGGCATTGCTTTTTATCGCCGTAGTCATCTGCTATATGTTGTTTCGCGCCGTTGCGCTCGATACGCATGCGGCGCCTAAGGCGCCGGTGGATCTAGCGTCCATACCCGAGATGCCGATGGACGCGGAGCGGGCCACTCAGTCTCTCTCCGCGGCCATCCGGATCAAAACCGTTTCGTATAAGGATACGCCGCAGACGGATTATGCCTCGTTTATCCAGTACCATAATTTTCTCAGGGAGCGCTATCCGCTGATCCACAGCGTCATGCAGCGGGAGGCGGTCGGCGGCTACAGCCTTCTGTACCGCTGGCGCGGCGACGGCGCCGCCGAAGAGCTTCCGGTACTGTTCATGGCCCATATGGACGTGGTGCCCGTGCAGCAGCAGACGCTGGATCAATGGCCCTATCCGCCCTTTTCCGGCGAGGTGGCGGAGGGGTACGTCTGGGGCCGCGGCACCATGGACATGAAAAGTCATATGATCACGCTTCTGGAAGCCGCCGAGACGCTGATCGCGCAGGGTTTCTCTCCCAAGCGCGATATCTACTTCGCATTCGGTCACGACGAGGAAATTTTCGGAGAGGGCATCCCTGCCGTGCAGCGCTTGCTGCAGCAGCGCAACATTCGTTTCGAGCTGGTGCTCGATGAGGGCGGCTGCATCATCGACGGTTCGGATTTCGGCGTACAGGGCGTCCTGGCCACCATTGGCCTGTGCGAAAAAGGCATCGCCGACTATAAGCTGACATCCAGGCAGGCCGGCGGCCACTCCTCCACGCCGCCCAGACAGACCGCGCTGGGCGTTATCGCCCGGGCCATCGACCGCATACAAAACCGCCCGCGGCGCCTGCGCGTAACGCCACCCATCCGCTACATGCTGACAGCCATCGGCCCGTCCATGAATTTTGCAAAGAGATTCGTCATCGCCAACTTATGGCTGTTTGGACCTTTTGCCGCAAGATTACTATTGGGAAATCCGGCCACCGCCGCCATGGTGCGCACCACCATGGCGCCCACCATGGCCAAAGCCTCCGACGCATCCAATGTGCTGCCGGAGGTCTGCGAAGCCGTCGTCAACTGCCGCATCCTCCCCGGCGAAACGGTCGAGAGCGTCCGCCGCCACATCGCCAGATCCATTGCCGACGACCGGGTCGAAATCACGGTCCCCTACGGATTCGATCCCTCCCCCATATCCGACAGGCACCAGGCGGGTTACGCACGCGTCGCCCAAACCGTTATGGACGTTTTCCCCGGCGTCATCCCGGTGCCCACACTCTTGACGGGCGCCACCGACTCGCGGCATATGCACAGCCTGTCCGATTGTGTGCTTCGCTTTTCGCCCTGCTACTGCCCTGCCGACGCCCGAAGCCGCATCCATTCAACCGGCGAGCGCATTGCCGTGGACAACATTGACGGCATGCTCCGCTTTTTCGCGCGCCTCATGCAGCAATTTTAAACGCAGTGATAAAAAATAAGAATTGCTGCCGCTGCGTTTAATAAAGTTTACCGATTCTCTCAAAGACAAATCTTTGTACCACCGATTAAGCACTCTCGTAACCGTCTATTTTATTTAATGGCTGTTTATTTTATCATTTTAGATTTTTAAACGCTTTTCAGAAACATTTCCATGCCATCCATACTTTCATGGGTAGCGCGCATAGAACGGAAAACCCTTTTGCAGTTCCACTCCAATTCAAACAGCCCATGCACGCCGCCATTTATCTGAGCTTCCCAGGAAAAACCGTCTTGAAACGGCGCGGTTTGTCATGTATAATACATATCTGAACCGCCGCCTGCTTGGACGCATGCCGGACTGTTTAAGAGCGCATCGCCCGAAAACTTTTCGTCTATAAAGTTTTCTGGATGATTCTAAAATCTAATATTCATCGCCACTGCCGGAATCATGTTTTCCTGGCATGCGATGACATATAACTCAATACGGAGAGGTATCGAAGTGGTCATAACGGGGCTGACTCGAAATCAGTTTGAGGGAAACCTCACGTGGGTTCGAATCCCACCCTCTCCGCCAAAAAGCCAGTAAACTCAAGGGTTTGCTGGCTTTTTCCATGTCCAAAATATGATCAAATGCTTTCGAATGTTGTTAATATTATCCCGCCTGTCTTTATAACATGGCGGTCTTTTTCATGCCCGAAAAAGACCTGGGAGATGAATTATTGAAAAAATGTTATCAAACTCTGCCATCCCGAAGCGCGCAAAATATTATGTGCTCGCAGAGCTCGTCACCCATCTTCACACAGGATATAAAAAGCGCAACGAACCTGTATTCCATGAGCGTAGCCGGGCCGCCGCGTGTTTTTCCGAAGCTAATATCCCGCATTCTCATAGTATCGTTAATAGACACCGCTCTTCCCTATGGTAGAGAGAAAACGGAACATAACCAAAAACGGGGCGATGATCTGTTTCGGTATGCATAGGCGCTCCATGGAAGCGGCAAATTCGCTAACGGTGGTTGGAGAGAGGAAATAACCCATCAGCAGTGCCGGATGCAGATCAGCGCAGAGAGTTTTACGCCCGCCAGCACAGGCGCGGCCGACAATAAAAAATATCGTTCCAGATATGCTTGGCATCCGGGGGAACGGATGCCCCTGATGAGCACGGCCGCGCTTACCGGATCTAAACGCTCCAACCCAAGCTCTCCTGCTGAATATGCCACAGCTTTGCATACAGCCCATTCTGAGCGAGTAATTCCTCATGCGTCCCCTGCTCGAAGAGGTTCCCCTCATCGAGCACAACAATCTTGTTAGCTCCGGCTATGGTTTTCAGTCGGTGGGCAATTACGATCACCGTGCGGCCTTTGATCAGTTCGGAAATAGCTTCCTGGATGAGAACTTCGTTTTCGGGATCAATGGAAGCCGTCGCTTCATCAAGCAGCACGATAGGCGCGTTTTTGAGGATCGCCCGCGCGATTGAGATCCGCTGGCGTTCCCCGCCGGAAAGAGTGCAGCCGTTTTCACCGATGAGCGTTTCATAGCCGTTTTCCATTTTGCCGATGAACTCGTCGCAGCGGGCGATCCTGGCCGCAACGCGCACCTCCGTATCCGTTGCCCCCTGTTTTCCAATGCGGATGTTGTTGATAACGGTATCGTTGAACAGTACCACGTCCTGGAACACAAAGCTCATGTACTTCATCAACGTTTCGGGATCAATGTCCCGGATATTCCGGCCGCCGATCAGGATTTCGCCTTTATTTACATCCCAGAACCGTGCGATCAATCGTGAGATCGTGCTCTTGCCGGAACCAGACGGGCCGACAAGCGCGGTCACTGCGTTTTGCGGCAGCGTGATGCTCATGTTTTTTATCACATCGTCCTTGTTATAGGCAAAGGTAACGTTTCTTAGCTCAATGTTATAGTCGGGGAGAGCGGCATCTGTTCTGCCGTGCATGGCCGGTTCCTGACGGAGCTGCTGCATGCGCTTTGTAGAGGTGAAAAAGTACATGACTTCGGCTAGCATGGTCAAAACCGTCAGGATCAGTGCGTAAATGCGGGTACTGATCATGGTATATGCCCCATTGCAATGTCTATGACGGCAGCCTCGCCCGCAGCGCCCGTCCCGGTGCTCGCAAACACGATATTCCCCGCCCCCAATGACAAGGGTCAAGCCGTTTACGATACATTCGGCCAGCTTTTTTCTCGCGCTTGCGTAAATTGCCTGTGCGGTTGTCCGAGCAACTTCCATCTGGTCGGCGCATTGCTCCTGCGTCAAGCCTTCCAGATCAATCAAGCGGATGGTTTCGTATTCATCTACCGTCATTTTAACCGGATCGCCGTGCTGCCTGCTTTCCGGGCCAAAGCTGGTGCAGCGCGGCAATGTGCAGACTCTGCGCCGCTTTCTCGGTCTTGGCATAGCATCACCTCCCACCCCATTATTGACATATGCCATTTATTATTATAGGTAGATTTCCGGCATATGTCAACAACGTTTCTGACGTTATTGGAAAATATCAGTATGTCAATGCGTATAGTCAATCATTTTTATGTTATCGCCCAACGTCGCTACAATGCACGCTTTCATTCTTTTTGCAAATGGACATGGAAATCCGATGGGAGTGCCCCTGTGTATGCAGGATGCAAATACAATCGTATCCGCACCGCGTTTCACAAGTTCTTTTGCCCGAAGCAGCTTTTTTTCCCGGACATCCTCCGCAGGAAACAAAGCCGATGATGTTGATTTCTTCGTCAACGACCTCAAATGCGCCTTTCTTTTCCCGTATCATCCTAAAATCGGTACTTCCGGGACAGTAATCTTCGGTCTGCATACATCTGATAATGCCTATATTCATTATTTATCCTCCGTTTACAAAATCCATTTGCGGTTAATGTTGTATCGGCAAATTGCGAACAGGAATACCGTAAATGCCAAGAGTACAGGAATACATAGCAATGGCGACAGGATATTTGTTTGTGCGATTGCACCATTCAAAATATCCGTACCATAGGTAAGCGGTAAACAGTAGGACAGCGGCCTAAAAAATACGGGCAAAGCCCGAATTGGAATAAACAAACCGCACAGAAACAGCATCGGGAAGCGAAAGAAGTTTGAAAATGTCTGTGCCTCGAACACTTCTTTTGCGGAAACCGCGATCAGCAGGCCGAGCAGCGTTGAAGTTACGGCGATTAAACATACCGCCAAAAGAACGACACCCCAATTCACTCCGGTTAAGTCTACGAAAAACGTTGCAACCACAGCGGGAACAAAGGCATTGAAAATCCCGAACAGGATAGCCCCCGTGATCTTCGCCAGTACCATTGTATTCAGGCTGATGGGCGCCAGTAAAAGACGTTCAAAAGAGCGTCCTTTGCGCTCAAAAGTAATGGTAACGGCAAGCATAGATGTCGTTCCGAATAGTATGCTCATCGACATTAAGCCCGGCAGAAACTCTATGATATTCAGGCCGCCGGAACGGATAAACTGCATCAGCGTCCACGACAAAGGGAAAATAATGCCCCAACTGATATTCGGCGGTTTCAGATAGTAATTTTGAATATCTTTTTTCAAAATGCTCCGGAAGGCAATCCAGCTTTTCATCCGTTCATGCCCCCTTTTCCTTTTCTTTTTTCAGCTTCGCCGCGGGGGTTCCCGTCACTTTTACAAATACATCCTCCAGCGTGGGGTGCAACTCCTTTGCCTCATGGACGGAAATCCCCTTTTCGTCAAAATACTGTATCACAGGGAGCAGGGGTATCCTCTTTGGGGATACCAATATAAGCGAATCGTCTTGACTTGTATTGACGTTACACCCCTCAAAATGCGCCTGTAAACCGGCGGCATATTGCATAATATTTTCTTGTGCCGTAAGCTGTATCATAAAACCGTGGGATATGCTTTTCATCAACTCGGGTACGCTTCCCATAGCTACGATTTCACCGGATACGATAAAGGCGATACGGTCGCAAATGCGTTCTGCATCCTCGATATAGTGTGTGGTGATAAATACCGTTGTACCTTGATTTTTCAGTTTAACAATCAATTCTCGTATTTGCCTTGCGCTTTGCACATCAATGCCCGTTGTAGGCTCATCAAGAAATAAGATTTGCGGCGAGTGGATGATACCCGCCGCGATTGTCAGCTTGCGGCGCATACCTTTGGAGTATGCTTTGAAAGGGCGCCTGCCCGCTTCGGTTAAATGAAACTGCTCTAACAGCTCTTTTGCCTTTGGCTCCCGTTCCTCTTTCTTCATGCCATACAGGCAAGCGCAAAAGCAAAGGTTATCAAAGCCATCCATTTCATCATAAAGATTGCTTTCATCCGGCACAATTCCCATGATGGCCTGCGCCTTTTTGGCCTGCTTTCTCACATCAATTCCGCTAATTGTTATGGTACCGTCTGTCGGCCTCGACAGCCCAATCATCATATTGATAGTTGATGTTTTACCGGCACCGTTCGGCCCTAAAAAGCCGAATATCTCACCCTGACGGATGGAAAAACCCACGCCGTTTACCGCGGTGAAGTCTCCATAAGTCTTTTTAAGATTTGTGACTTTCAAAATGTCCATTTTTCTCACACCTCTTTTCTTCTGATTTTGGCCCATGACAGAAAAGCTGTACTTCTTTTGGACATTCTTCATGTACTTGATGCGCATGGCAGTTCTTCCGGCTGGTTTGTGTGCAATTTTCATTTTCCGGGTTACAGGCTTTTCTCTGTATTTCAGCCAATTCCTTGAAATATATTGAAAGTTTAAGTAATTCCTCGCGGTTAACGTCATAGTGCATAAAATATCCGCGTTTTACACCAACAAGCAATCCCGCTTCGCGCAATACCTTTAGATGTTGGGAAATTGCTGCTTCTGTCAGTTCCAGGCGGCGGGCCAATGCTTTCACACAGCAGTTGTGATGCAGCAGATGTTTTACAATTTTCAGCCTTGTATTGTCTGATATGGCTTTTAAAATTAGCCTTTCATTTTCCATGACAACGCTCCTTCTTATTAAGTCATTACTTAATTAAAGGATAGTAAATAATTCCTGTTAAGTCAACACTAAATTAAAAACGAATGTGCGAACTTCGTGAAGCACCTGCCCGCTAAACAGCCTGCGGTAAATAATTCATACAAAACCGTTTTACAAGCAATAAGCGGCGGTTCGTTAAACCGTCGCTAACTGCTGCGGCGCCACGTCCCGCATCCCCACTTCTTCTCATACATCATGGCAAGCAGCGTTTCCAGTCGTTCAGCCGAGGGCAGCTTTGCGCGATATCTCATCTCCGAGGGCTGCCATCAGCTTTCCGCCGCCGCTTTGTGGGCTTCGAAGGAGAAGCTCCCGGTTTCAATTTCCGAGAGTTTCTTTCCACGCCGCACTGCGGCTGAAAGCTGAATCTGCCATCGCGATCTTCATCAGCACGGTCTTTCGACGGCACATCCTCCTGGCAACCGAAAATATAAAGTCCGGTTACCAGATGCGGAAGCCGACGCCCGAAAAATCTTTCCCTTTATGCTTAAAAACCGGATATTCGTGCGGATCATGCGCGGCAGCAGAATAAAAACACTTTGATTTTTTATACTAGAGATATTGCCGGCTCGGCACAATTGATGTTCGGCTTTTCGCAGATAATCGCCTTTAAAATGCCGGGCTGCGGGCATGCGCCAAAGGAGAAGCTATGTTTCGGTTGTTTAGAAAATGGTATGCCCGGAAGAACCTGGCTATAGACGAGACGATTGCCCGGTGGAACGGTCCTTTTGAAGAGCGCCAATTCAGCTCGTTGCTGGACAAAAATATGGACGCTATAAAAAAGCTGTTCCACGATGTGGACATCGTGCGCTATAAGATGATACAGGCGGACGCAAAAAACCCGGTTCGGTATTTTCTTGTCTTTTGCGACGGCGTGGTCAACTCTGAGGTCATCAACGAACATATCGTAAAGCCCCTTATGACCATACAGCCGGATATGGGCGCTCCGCTGATAGACACGCTGCTGACCGGCGTGGTGCAGGTGGGCGAGTCCAAGAAAATCGATAGCTTCAAGCACGTTATCGAAAGCGTCACCTATGGCGACACCATCCTTTTTGCCGAGGGCTGCAGCCAAGCCGCAGCCTTTAATACCAAGCAGTTCGCCGTACGCTCCATAGCCGAGCCGGACAACGAAAAGGTGCTCGGCGGCCCCCGTGAGGGATTTACCGAGGCACTGATGCAGAATCTTTCGCAGGTCGTGCGGCGGGCGCGCACCCACGAATTGAAAACCAAAACGCTTTCTGTGGGCAGGCGCATCCAAACCACAGTCTGCGTGAGCTATTTTGACACTCTGGTCAACCGGCGTGTCCTTGAGGAGCTCTTTCGCCGGCTGGACAAGATCGATATAGACGGCGTACTGGATTCCAATTATATCACCGAGCTCATCCGTGATCATCGCTATACGCCTTTTCGCACCACGGGCTACACCGAGCGGCCCGACGTTGTTGTGGCCAAACTTTTGGAGGGACGCATAGCCATCTTTGTGGACGGCTCGCCCATCGTGCTTACCATCCCCTACCTTTTTATTGAAAACTTTCAGAGCAATGAGGACTACTATTTTAACTTTTACTATTCCTCATTTGCCAGAATACTGCGCATCGGCGCCTTTTTTCTGACTGTTGCGGTGCCGGGACTGTACATCGCCGTAGTGGCCTTCCACCAGGAGATGCTGCCCTTACCGCTGCTGATGAGAATTGCCATGGAGCGTCAAAGTGTGCCTCTGCCGGCCTCCATTGAGGCCGTCATCATGCTCTTGGTGTTCGATGTCCTGCGCGAAACGGGGATTCGGATGCCCTCCAATATTGGCCAGGCGCTGAGCATCGTAGTGGCGCTGGTCATTGGCCAGGCCGCCGTTGAAGCCAGTTTGGTGGCCGCTCCTATGATCATCGTTGTGGCGGCTACGGGCATTACCAGCCTTTTGGTGCCGCAACTGAACGCGCCCATCATTTTTTGGCGTATGTTATTGCTGGTGATGGCTTCGGCTTTCGGGTTTTTTGGCCTTACGATAGGCCTCTCGATATTGTTCATTCATATCAATAACCTGACCTCTTTCGGCATTGAGCAGCTATCGCTCAGGGGCAGCTTCCAATTCCAGGACAGCAAGGATATCTTTATCCGGGCGCCCTGGTGGACGATGCGCGAGCGGCCGGACAGCCTGACAAGAAACAAAGTTCGCCAGCGGGGAGGAAACGCCGATGGGTAGGCGTATACTGGCGGGCCTGATTAGCATCCTGCTTGCGCTTACGCTGTGCGGCTGCTGGAACTATCGGGGCCTTGATCAGATGAATATTGTAGTGGGTATAGCCATCGATTTTGACAAGCAGTCAAACCTGTATAAGCTCAGCTATGAGGTCGCCGATCTAATGAATGCGGAGAAGGAGGGCGGCGTAAGCGGAAAAATTGTTAAGTCGGAGGGGAAAACGCTGTTTGAGGCCGCCAGAAACGCGAAGCGCAGAGAGGCGGACAGGCTGTTTTTCGGCAGTGCGCACATTTTGATTATCAGCCAGGAGGTTGCGCGGGAAATAGGCCTTTTAAGTATCATCGAGTGGTTTTTGCGCGACGGAGAGTGCCGCGAAACCATGTGCGTCGCCCTGTCCCGGGAGGATACGGCCATGACGATTCTGGAAAGCCCCGATGGGATGAGCGGGGTTATGTCTTCAAATATACACGACATCATTACCGAAGATCATAAGGTTTCCGCATCCTCCATGAACATACAGCTGTATCAGGTATACAATATACTCAGATCCGAAAGAAACTCTGTCATGCTGCCGGCACTGCATAAAATCAAAGATGGCGATCAGGAGATCTGCGAAATCAACGGTATCGCCGTCTTTAAGGAAGATGGACTGACAGGATTTCTGACTGCGGAAGAGTCCAAATACGCGCTGTTTGTGGAAGACAAATTGCAGGGCGGTATTCTCACCCTTTCGATGGGCGGCATGCGGACGGATGATATTTCTCTGGAAATTTTCACAAACAAGACGAAGAAATCCTTCACCTATGAAAAGGGAAAGGTAAAGGTCATGATCCAGACCGATACCGACGTGGCAATCGCGGAAAACGCCAGCCAGATGGATGTCACGGATCAGGCGATAGTCAAAAAAATACAGGACGCCGCGCAGCGGATGATCCAAGAGAACATCAAGGATCTCGTGGCCAAAATTCAGAGGGAGCACAACGCCGACGTCTTTGGTTTCGGCGAGATGATCTATAAACAGGACCTGGAATTATGGAGGGCGCTGGCCCCCTTCTGGGCCCAATTGTTTCCGACGCTTGAGGTGGAGGTTGCCTCTACGGTGAAGGTTGTCAATTCGGCGTTTATCAGATAGTCAGGAGGTAAAAAAATGCTGACCGTCATGGTTTTACTGCTGTTTTTGCTCACTACAGTCTTTGATTGGGTGACTGTTTTAAAGCATGCGGAAAAAAAAGTGAAAATCATCCATTCTTGCATCATGCTGATCGGTTTTTGCGTACTGATGCTTTACAGTTTTGAGATTCCCGTTCCTTCGCCGTCCGATATAATCAAAAATACAGTCGAGGCTATTTTCAAGCTGAAAAGCTGACGGCATTGAGAATTGCCACGATAATTTCCAAACTGTTTTGAAAGGATACGGCCCATGAAAAATGAGAAAGCTACATTCAGCCAATTGGTTTTCAGCATCGTGCTGTTCAACTTTGGCAGCAGCGTGATTATGGGTATCAGCTCCGGCGTGGATCAAGACGCCTGGATTCCGATATTGCTGGCGACCGCATGCATTATTCCCTTATTCTTTCTGTATGCGCGGGTTCTCAGGCTGTTCCCCGAAAAGGACCTGTTTGAAATCATTGAAATCCTGTTTGGAAAAATTGCCGGCAAGGTGCTTGTCGCGCTGCTTATCTGGTACGCTCTTCATCTTTGCGCGTTGGTGCTTCGAAACTTCTCGGAATTCACCCGGATTGCCGCCATGCCCGAAACACCGCAGCTGCCCATCATGATATTGATGATCCTTACAACGGTGTATCTTGCCAGGAGCAGTATGCGGGCAATTGGCAAATGGTCGGTGGCTGCCGTTTTCTTCGTGTTGTTTGTCGTTTTGTTTACCTTTGTGGCATCCATTCCGCAGTTGAATCTGGATGCCCTGCTGCCGGTTTTGGAACATACTCCGGCCCAGCTTGCCGAAACTACTTTTCAGCTGTTTTCGTTTCCTTATGCGGAAACCGTAATCTTTTTGTGCTTGGCCGACTCCTTTCCCAAAAAAGGCAGCCCCTACAAGATGTTCTTATACGGGATTGCCATCACCTTGGTTGTATTTATGCTTGTCTTTCTAAGGAACCTGGCCCTGCTGGGCCGCGCCATGATGCAGATCAGCTACTTCCCTTCCTACGTAGCGGTACGCATCGTTGAAATCGGCGATTTTCTGGCCAGGATTGAGGGTTCCATATCATCCAACTTTGTATTTGCAGGCATCGTCAAGATTTCGGCATGCCTGTTGGCGGCCAGCAAGGGCGTGACCCGTCTTTTCAATCTGCAGGACTACCGGCCCGTCGTCCTGCCGGCGGGCATACTTACTCTGGCCCTCTGTGCCATCCTGTATAAAAATACGATGGAGATGTTCGCTTTCCTGGATTATTATCCTTATTACGCCTTCCCCTTCCAGGTGATCATCCCTCTGGCGGTTTGGATCGCCGGGGAAATTTACGTGCGAAGGCGTAAAAAACAAGGAGCGGCGGCCGGACCCGCCTTTTCGCAGGAGGAAAGCGCCGGCACCTCCCAGGCCGCCGAACTGGGCCAGTGATCGGCCGCGCAATGATCCCTCGCATACTCTAAATGGACACGTATCAAAGCGAAGTCCTGTTTTGCGCAGAATCTCCCATGCCTGGCGCGCTGCAACAAAACCCACATACGATGCTCATTCCTTCCATCGGGCATTATACCTGCGGACAGGCCATGTCTTTCCATCTGCACATTCCAATTGAAGCAGCCCGCGGATTGAATCCGCGGGCTGTCTTTGCTATAATCCAAGCAAGTAGTAGTGTATATATATCAAAAAACGTATCCGGATACGCAATAAAGGAGCATTTTATGATCACACGCAGCAAGTCACGCCCCACCGGGTTTATATTGGGGTTCTACGCACTGTGTTTCCTCTTCAGAGCCATTGAATATCTGGTCATCCGTACGGATCAGTCGATTATCGGCGAGGCCTTCATGCATAAGCTGGCGGGCATAGCCCTGTTGGCGGCGGCCGTTTGGTTATTGCAATACAAATGGGCGGATATCGGTTTCCGCCCGGAACAAGCCATACGCGGCACTTTGTGGGGTTTGCTGTTGGGCGGCGGTGCGTTTACCGTGGCCTACGGCGTGGAAATGCTGATACATGTCATGAGGGGGAGCGCCCCTTCCCTGCAGTTTTACGTGACCAGCTACGCTGCCCAGGGCAACCGTATCATGCAGGATGGATTTGTGTTCGTCCTCATCTGTATTGCGGGCAATATCATCAACGTGGTGATGGAAGAAGGCGTTTTCCGCGGATTGTTTTTAAGGCTGATGCAAGAGAAATATACTTTCGCGAAATCTTGTTTTTTCTCTTCCATCTTATTTGGCATCTGGCACATTGCGCAGCCGGTACGTAATTTATTGGATGGCGAGCAGTCTCCCATGGGCGCGCTGATGTCGGCTATTTTGCTGGTCGCTGCCAGCACTTTATTGGCCATCCAGTTTTGTATGCTTTTCAAGGTGACGGGATCCTTGTGGGCATGCATGGCGGCGCACTTTGTCAATAATGCCGGCGTCAATCTGCTGCACGTATCAACGGCTGCCGGTGCCGACCAGCTGCAGATGCTCCGCATTGCCATCGCTCAGGCGCTTTCCTTTGTGGTGGTGCTGGTGCTTTTCCTGCTGCGTGCACGCCGAAAAAAACGGGCGCAGGCAAGTCCCATCCAATAATGTCTGCTCCTTAAACAACAGACTTGTGTATTGAAGGCCATTGAATTAAAGAGATTTATTTGGAATCCAAAGCGTATATTATACGCCGGCGACGCCCTTTTGCCGGAATGCCGGCAAAAAGGGCGTGCTGGAGGGCTATTATGTAGGTTCTACCCAAGCAGACTGCTTCCTCAGGCAAATTATAAGACAACGCGTCTAGTTGTGATGTTGAATGATTTCTCGTTTGACATCAAGCCCATCTCGTCTTTTAATTAAAAATACTGACAGAAGAAATTGGATAAGTGCGATGACCGATATGCCCATAAAAGCTGCATTGATGCCCTGTATATCGGCATCAGCCAAATTTAGCCTCTGAAAACCGGACGCCGCCACCGTCATGATTGAGGTAAATACGGCGCAGCTTATAGCGCCGGTTATTGTGCGCAGTGATGAAAGTAAAGCCGTGCCGTGAACAGCATTTTCGGCCCCCATCGTACTGAGCGACCACGTCACCGCCGGCATCAGGACCAGTCCAACGGCCAACAGGCGCAGTACAAAAGTAGCCGCAATGTATATCATGGATGTACTGTCGCTTAAAAAAGATATCCCGATACTGCCGATGAGCAAGGCCCCGCTTCCCACGATGGATAGCTTGCCGATGCCAACCTTATCGTATATTTTCCCCGCAAAGGGGCTTACGACAGCCATGGCCAGCGCTCCGGGCATGGCAATTATTCCCGAAATGGTAGCGGAATAACCGCGCAGCGTCTGTATATAGATGGGAATCAGTGTACCGCCGCCCATTAAAATGGCGAACATCAGCATATTCATGATGACCCCCAGCCGGAACTCCCGGTTTTTGAATGTCCGCAGTTCCAGAAACGGTTCTTTCAGATGAAACTGCCGCTGTACAAACACCGCCAGCGCAACAAGGCCAATAGCCATCGGGCCACCCACAAACAGACTTAAAAATTGATGTATCCCCAGATTGCCCATGCCGATAAACAAACCGCTGAAACCAATGGCGCACAGCAGCATGGATAGACTGTCGAATTGCTGTTTGACTGTTTCCAGTATGTTGTCAAGTACTTTAACGGCAATCAGAATATCCAAAACGGCTAACGCGGCGCATACCCAGAAAATAAAGTGCCATCCGAGAGAATCGATAACGATACCTGCCAGTGTCGGTGCAATGACCGGGGCCGCTCCAATGGCAAGTCCATAAATGCCCATGACCGTTCCGCGCCTTTCAATCGGAAAGATCGTCAGAATAACCACCTGGGTCAGGGACATCACAACGCCCTTTCCGGCAGCTTGGAGGACACGGCCAATCATCAGCAGCGCAAACGTATCGGCAACGGCTGCAAGCAGCAAGCCAATCGTAAAAACGCTCATTGACACGAGAAAAAGCTGTTTTGTGGGGAACCGGCGGATAAGATACGGCACGCCATAGAGCTTTCGCTCAAGGGGTATTTCCCTGTGGAAGCCCGTTTCAAACGCGCCCAGAAACAGCGCGTCGGGCAGTGCCTCTCTCATCGTCCGAATCGTTTCGATGTACGCGGTGTTGTGAAGCCTTGCCAGCGGCAACCACTGCCGCATGCCGCGCACAACCTCGTCGGTCAGCTCATGAACGCCAAAATGGTTTTTGGACAGCGTGGCCTTATACCCTACCCTTTGAATTTCCTCTATCGCTGGAATCACGCCTTCGGACGAAGAGATAAGGCAGTCCAGGAAGCGTTTTATCCCGGAGCGGTAATCGGGTATGTTTTGATTCTCTTTATCAATTTGTTGGCCGGTCACCCGGTTCACATACTGGAAGATAGCATCGTCAACGCTACCGACCCGTTCGATTTTGCACTGCGCAAGAACTTTGCACGCCGGCATATCGTACAGCTTAAATTTAAGGGAGGTACTCCCGGCATTGCAGACCAATATCTTCATTATCGTTCTCCTGTTTCATTGCGTCGCCGCATGATGCCGTACTGCCGCCGCAGGTAAAAACGCTGTCCATGCTCCCTTTTCCGGTTCAAAAGCCCCCGAGAGACTTCAGGATATCCTGCATTTGTTTATCGCCTCCGGCCACCGGTTTCCAATCCACCTGCACCACTTCCACATTTTGCTTTTCAAGTGCTTCGCCAAAAAGCCTTGGTCCGATATTGACCACCACAAGCTGCGACTCAAACAATTTTTGTATTTTGTCCGTACTTTTCATACTGCGTCCCTCTCATTCTTCAGGCGGATGATCTCGCCGGCTAAAAGGCCCGCGCGGTAGTTCGTCTGGCAGACGTACACGCCCGCCTGGCGAAGTTTATCCCGCTGCACGCGGACATCCTGGAAATCCGCGTCGGTACCCAGTACCGACGCCACCACGGCAAGTCTTCCCCCGCGGGACTGGGCAAGGCGCATGGCCTCTTGGATATCGCCAATAACGGCGCCTGCCGGATCCATGTTTCCCGGCGGAGTCAGGATAAAGTCCATCAAAAGAACCGCCGTCTCGGGATCGCCGGCCTCGCGCAGAATCGCGGGCTTTCTGACACCGGGATCAATTACCGGATGCGGCCGCCCCAGCGTGAACTCCTCTTCCCCGTAATCGATCACCGTATTGCCGACGCTCTTATACGAATCGGCCAGTTTCAGTTCCGGGGACAGCGGGCAGTTGGAATGGATGCCTCCGATTTTATCCTGCATGGCCCGCATCACCTCGTCGCAATACGTTCCTCCGTTGAACGCGCCGCGGACGTATTTCTGCTGCGGGCTCATCCCGGTAACTGCCTCCCTGGCGATCTGCGCTATCTCTTCATCGGAGGCCAGCGGATATTCCTTCCCGATCAGCGCCAGTGCCTTTTGCGCGCAGTCGTCCAGGTTTTCCGCCCAGATGGCGCCGGTGGCTTCCACCTCTTGCCGGGTGGCGCCCATAAAGAATACAACCACCGGTTTTTTGCACTGCGCGATGCGGTCCAGGAGCTTTTTCAGAATGTCTTCCGCGGGTTTTCTGGAAATCAAAACAATGTATTTTGTCTCCGGATCGTTCTCAAGGGCATCGATGCCCATCAGCATGCTGATGCCGCCCACGGGCTCTTTCAGGTCGTTCCCGCCGGTGCCGATCCCCTGGGATATGCCGCTTCCCACTTCATGCATGATGGCGGCCACGTGCTGTATGCCGCACCCCGACGCACCGCAAATTCCGAAGGGGCCTGTGTTGTTGATGCTGGCCAGCACAAATGCCGCGCCGTTGATATTGGCCACCCCGCAGTCCGGGCCCATGCACAGCAGTCCCTTTTTAAGGGCCAGCTCCTTCATTTCCCGCTCATCCTCAAGGGGTACATTGTTGCTGAACACCACGCAGTGAAGACCCAGATGAAGCGCTTTTTTCACTTCTTCCAATGCGTATTCCCCGGGAACGGCAATCGAGCAGATATTCGCCCGCGGATGTGCCTCCACCGCCGCTTCGACAGTGGGATACGAGATTCTGTTCTTATCCCCGCCGCCTGCGTCGTCCAGTTCCTGCGTCTTTGCAGCGGCCTTTTCAAAGGCTTCCTCCGACTGCGCGCGGGCCGCGATGACAAAATCATTCTCTCCCGCACTCTCAATCTCGCTATTGATCAGACCAAGCTCCGCCATCGTCTTTTTGTTGGCCTCCGTAGCCATGGCAGCGTAGGCGGTTTCAATGCCTTCGGCATCCAGAAGTACGGAAGTGGTAAAAAGCGTGGCCAGCGAATCTACATAGGTACTCTTTTTTACAATGACAAACAGACTCATCCGGCCTTCACCCCATCCTGTAATTTTTCGCTGAATCCCAGCAGCGCCTTCTTAAAACACTCCATCGGGAACTGGGTAAAGCCAATTGTCCCCTGTCCGCCTCTTTTCAGGGTGCCCCCGCCATGGCTGGTGGGAAGGATATTGAGCCCCACAACCCGGCGCATATCCACGCCCACAGGGAATCCCCGGAAATCATCCCACGGTATGGGCGCGTATTTATGCTCTCCCAGGCTGACGGCCCGGGCGTTTTCCGTACGCCTTTTCGCCTCCTCAAACGAGCCGCCCGTAAGGCGCACATAGGCCGGACCGGCAATGGCGGACATCCCGCCCAATCCGTACACTTCGGTCACGCAGCTGTCTCCCAGAAAGCCCAGCATGTCATCCTCGGTGTAGGACGGGTTGAGATACTGGCCCAGAATCTTCGGCGCTTCGGTGGTGAACCACTGATTGCCCGTACCGGCAAACTGCAGGCCGAACTCGACGCCGTTTCCGCCCATGCCGACCATAACGGTGGACAGCGGAACTTCCTTCACTGAGCTGACGACGCTCTCCACGCCGGCCATCATCACGTGCAGAAAGAATCTGTCGTTGGCCGCATACTGCTTGATGATCCTGTCTTTTTCCGGGAAATCGCAGTCGAGCATAAACGGAATGAGCTGCAGCGCCATATGCATGGATGCGGCCGGCTGGCGGTTGTGGTTTTCATCGCCCATGCCCGCGGTTTTGCTCAGGGTGTTGATCAGGTCAATGCCGCCGGCTTTGCGTACCGCCTCTCCAAGCGCCGGGCCGTAATAATCCCGGAACCACTCCAGATCGCTCTGGACTTCCTCGTTGTAAAAGCCCCACCGCAGCACATTCATCGAGGTTCCCGGATGCGGCGCGCAAAAGCCCCGGCCGCCAAAGGTCTTATCCTCGCAAACGATCACCGGCATGCTGGCGGACGTCGCCATGGCGGCGCCGCAGGCGCAATTATAGTCCTGTCCGGCCGCCACGACGATCCGGCCATCTTCGACCATTTTCCACGCCTCTTGTTCGTCCTTTGCCAGGCCTTCATAAACGATGGCGCCGCAAATAGCAACCTTGACGGGATGCACGATTTTTTCCGTTGCAATAGGAGGGCCCGCAACCAGAATCGTTTTTTCCGTCATGTTGGGAATGGCCTGGATAGCCGGCTGAACGTCGATCCAGACCGGACGTCCGTTCAACATGATATTCATAGCCTGTGCGTTGGCTTGGTCGATCTTCTTTTCAATACTCATAACTTCCTCCAAAACCAATCAATCTACGAGCACACAGCGGACGAAGTGGCCCTTTTCCACTTCACGTAGATGTTGGGGTTCTTTGCATTTTTCAGTGGCGTATTTACAGCGTGACGCAAACCTGCATCCCGGATCGGGCTCTATGGGATTTCCGACCTCTCCCTTGAGCAGCTCCCTCTCAACACTCCTGCAGGCCAGATCCGTGGTGGGTATGGCGGACAGCAGCGCAACGGTGTACGGGTGCTGCGGCGAGGCAAACAGCACCTTGCGTGGCGCGTACTCCACGATCTGCCCCAGATACATCACCGCTATATAATCGCTGATATGTTTAACCACGCAAAGATCGTGCGTGATGAACATATAGGACAATCCCTTTTGGTCCTGAAGATCCATCAGCAGATTGAGAATCTGTGCCTGGATGGACACATCCAGCGCCGATACCGGCTCATCGCATACGATAAAATCCGGGTCAACGGCCAGCGCCCGCGCCAGCCCGACACGCTGCCGCCGGCCGCCGTCAAGCTCATGAGGATACGTATTGTAGTAGCGCTCGGGCAATCCGCACAGGTCCATCAATTCATGGATCTGCGCCTTCATGTTCGCTTTGCCCTTCACGTTTTTTGTAACCTTCATGGGCTCGGCGATGATATCGCCGATGGAAAGCCTTGGATTGAGCGAGGTAAAGGGATCCTGGAAAATCATCTGCATCTTCGAGCGCATGGGCTTCATTTTCTTTTTGCTATAGGTCAGGATATTGTCGCCGTCATACAACACTTCGCCGCCTGTGGCATCCAGCAGCCGCATGATCGTCCGCCCGAGCGTGGATTTCCCGCAGCCGGACTCCCCCACAACGCCAAGGGTTTCTCCCTGGTTGATCACGATATTCACATCATCCACCGCATGCAGGAGGCCCCGTGGGGTTTTGAAGTATTTTTTCAGCCCTTTTGTTTCAATCAATGGAGTACTCATGCTCTACTCATCCCCCATTTCGGCGTATTTGTAGCACTTGATGTGGTGCGTGCCTATGGCGAACATCGGCGGCGCCTGCTCCGTGCATTGCTGCATGCGATAAGGGCACCTGTCTGCAAATTTACATGCGGCAGGAAGATTGGTGGGATCCGCCATAAATCCGGGAATCGGCACCAATCGGTCCGTATCGATTGTCAGACACGGAATGCTGTCAAACAGCCCCTGTGTATACGGATGGTTTTTCTCTTTTGTAAACACATCCTCCACCCGCCCTTGTTCGATGACTTCGCCCGCATACACCACGGCGACATTGGCGCAAAATTCCGCCACAACGCCCAGGTCATGGGTAATGACGATCATTGCGGAGTTGAATTTTTCCTTCAGTTCCTTCATCAGATGCAGTATCTGCGCCTGAATCGTAACATCCAGAGCCGTCGTCGGTTCGTCGGCGATCAATAGCTCCGGCTCCGCCACCAGCGCCATGGCGATACCGATCCGCTGCTTCATCCCGCCGCTGAATTGATGCGGGTATTCCGCTTTGCGGTGGGGCTGGATGCCAACGAGTCTCAGCATTTCATCGACAAGTTTTTCCTTCTCGCTTTTGGACATATCCGGAGAATGCAGATCAAGCACCTCTCTGATCTGGTCGCCTACGGGGATAATCGGGTTCAGGCTGGTCATGGGGTCCTGAAAGATCATCGACACCTTGGCGCCCCTGAGCTGCAGCATCTCCCGTTTGCCGGCCGACAACAGGTCTCTCCCGTCGTAATGGATACTTCCCTTTGTGATCTGTCCCACTTTATCCGGCAGCAGTCTCAGTACGCTTAAAGCCATCGTGGTTTTTCCGGCGCCGGTTTCGCCCACAACGCCCAGCACTTCGCCTTTGTTGACGGTTAAATTGAATCCATTGAGCGCATATACCACAGCGTCGTCCGTGTTGTACTGCACATGAAGATCTTTAATTTCAAGTAATTTCTCACTCATATTCAGCCACCTAATTTTTGGTCCTGGGGTCAAGCGCGTCCCTCAGGCCGTCCCCCATGAAATTCAAGCACATAACGGCAAGCATAATGAAGGCGCCGGGTATCAGGCCCAGGTATGGATAGTAGCGTATATTGGTCCTGTTCTCCGAGAGGATGGTGCCCCATTCCGGCGTGGGCGACGCGACGCCTATACCCAGAAATCCCAGAGAAGCGATGGAAAGAATCGTAAAGCCCAGTCCCAGCGTGGCGCTGACCACAACCGGTCCCAGTCCGTTTGGGATGATATGCTTGAATATGATCCTTGCCGAGCTGGTCCCGCAGCATTTGGCCGCCTCCACGAATTCCTGGTTGCGCAGCGTCAGTATCGAGGAGCGGACCGTCCGAGCGTATCTGGGGAAAGACGCAATGGAAAGCGCGATGAGCATCTTGAAGGTGCCCTGCCCCAGCGCGGACACCACCGCCATGGCTAAAAGCATCTACGGAACGGCCATGAAGATATCGCATACCCTCATAATGACGTTATCGACCCGCCCTCCGAAATATCCGGCAATGCCGCCGAACAGCACGCCTGCCGCCAGCCCCAGGCCGACGGTTACAAGCCCCGCCAGCAGTGAGATCCTGCCGCCGTATATAATGCGGGCGAACAGGTCTCTGCCCAACTGATCGGTACCGAACCAGTGCTCCGCATTTGGCGCGATAAAGCGGTCGGCCATGCTCTGTTTATAGACTGCCTCATAGTCGATGTACAAAGGAGCGGTAACGCAAAGCAGCAGCAGCACAACAATCATAATCAGCCCAAACATGGCCAGTTTGTTCTTTTTAAATCGGAACCATACTAATCCCCATTGGCTTCTGTTTTCCGGCAAAGCTAATTTTTTATGTTTTTTTACCATACTGTTTATACTCAAATTAAAACACCGCCTTCCGAAGCCTTAGGCCTCATAGCCAAGTTTGATCCTTGGATCAATGACTGCGTACAGCAGGTCCACCAACAGATTCACAACGCCGACAAAGGTAGCGATAATTACGATGATCCCCATCACCACCGGCACGTCCCGCAGTCTTACGGCGTTAATGAGCAGCGAGGCGACTCCAGGGATCGCAAATACGCTCTCTGTTACGATGGTGCCTCCCAGCAGCATGGCAAAAGCTATGCCAAGCTGAGTGATCACCGGCAGCATGCCGTTGCGAAGCACATGCCGGACGATGACGCGCCTTTCGGTGGCGCCCTTTGATCTGGCGGTGCGGACATAGTCCTGTTTGATCACTTCAAGCATGCTGGTGCGCGTCATGCGGACCTGACTGGCAAGCTGGGCGGCGGCCAGCGTCACCGCCGGCAGGACGAAGTGCGCCAATGAGCCGGCGCCTGTGGCCGGCAGCCATCCCAGTCGTAAACTTATATATACCTGCGCCATCAGTCCGAACCAAAAGGCCGGCATGGAAGAAAAGATCATGGCGCCTGCCAGCGTGGTATAGTCAACTACATGGTACTGCCGCACCGCGGCCAGGATGCCCAGGGGGATGCCTAGTACCGCGGCCAGGCCCATGGCCAGCAAACCCAGTGTCAGCGTATTGGGAAGACGGGCCAGGAATTCCGAGATGACATTGAAATTGTTATACCAGGATGTTCCGAAGTCGCCGCGAAAAACCCCGAGCATATAGCTTCCGTAGCGGACCAATACCGGCCTATCCAGTCCCAGTTCCGTTCTTTTGGCCAGGACTTCCTCATGCGTTGCGTCGCTGCCCAGAATCAATCGGGCGGGATCGCCCGGCGCAACGCTCATAATCACATAGATAAAAAGAGTAATCCCTACGACGACGGGAAGGAGCATCAGCACTCTCTTCAAAATAAATTTACCCATACTCTACCTCTCTTGGTATGGCAGCGGGGGCTCGAATGCTTTTTGGTTTCGAGCCCCTCTGCGAACTGCTGCCCGAAATTATTCCAGATTCTTCTGCCTATTCGTAATCGTACTTAGCTCCAATCATTGAAATAGTAGAGTCCGACAAGCGATCTGGTTACAACGCCCCGGATGGCCTCATTGAAAGCCACGACGCTCAGGTCGCAATACAAATTAACCAGATAAGCTTCTTTGTTGATGATATCGCACGCCTCCGCATAGATCTCTTTGCGGGCTTCGGGATCACTCTCCACCCGGCCCATCGCCACCAGTTCAATTATCCGGTCAAGCTCTTCGCTGTCGGGATACGCCACATACTGCCCTTCAGACCGCACATCCGGATGGAACAGCGTATACAGCCCGTCCGCATCCAGCACGGACACGCCGCCGGCGCGCAGGGTTGCCCCATATTCACCGGTGCCATAGAATGCCAGCGCCATAAAGGACGCCGCGTCAAGCGCATTGACGGTACAATTGATGCCCAGCTCAATCAATTGGCCCTGAACGATTTGCGACGCCACCTCGTTTCTGGTGCCCGCAACGGTTGCGATCATAAATTCTTCGCCGTTGTAATTGGACGCTTCCAGATACTGCCTGGCTTTATCCGGATCGTAGGTAATCCCCTGATAGGTACCGTCATCCAGCCGTCCCGAGAAAGAAGAGGCCATATAAATATCTGTGGGAACCGTCATGCCTTCATACACGCCCAGTATAAGTTCTTCCCTGTTGATCCCGCTTTGCAGGGCCTTACGGAAATCCGGATCTGTCCCCGGGCCTTTGGTGCAGTTGATCATCATCGCCGCAATGTTTGCCGCTTCTGTGGACAGATACTTCACACCGCTGCTCTCCGGTAGTTGCAGCAGCGGGGATATGTTGGCATTCAATAGCACATCGATCTCGCCGTTTTCCAGCGCCAGCATCTGCGTATTGGCGTCCGTCATGACCTGGTACTTTATATTGGTGATGGCAGGTTTTTCGCCCCAATACTCGTCGTTGGCCTCCAGCGTAAGATGATCCCCGGCAATCCTTTGCACAAATTTATACGGTCCCGTCCCCACGGGAGCGGCGTCGTATCCGTCTATGCCGATCTCGTCAAATAAAGCTTTATTGACAACCAGCGCAAATCTTGAAGCCAAACTGTTCAGGAACGGCGCATAAGGATCCGTCAGGTGGACCACGACGGTGGTCTCGTCAATGACTTCGGCATTGTCGTAGTTGATTAAAAGTGTCCTGCCGCCCGGTGTCTCCGCCGCGCCATTGAGTGAGAATGCCACGTCCTCAGCCGTCATCTTGTCTCCGTTATGGAAATAGACGTCGTCGCGAAGGTTCAGCGTATAGTCTTTTCCATCCGGCGAAATGTCCCAGCTTAACGCCAGCAGCGGTTCGTGGGAGCCGTCGGGCATCAGCTTAATGGGCGTCTCATAAACGTTGTGCAGAATGGGCACCTCGTCCATATTGGTCATATTGTCCGGATTAAACGGAAAGAAACTGTCCGGTTCCGCGGCGGCCGCCACGACAATCGATTCTTTTGACGGCAAGTCGCCGCCGGTCGTGCCTGTTGCTCCACCGCTGGGCGAACCGCTCGGATCGCCTCCAATGTCCGTTCCTCCGTTACCGCATGCGGCAAATGCGAAAACCATGCATAACATGAGAACAATAGCTAAAAGTTTTTTCATTTCTTCCCTCTCCTTTTTAGTTTAAATAAACATGGACTGACGAGTTATACACCAAAGAATAGTCAAGGTATCCTCTAACCGATCATCAGAACCCCCTTTCCGCATTGGACTATCCGTTCAAAAAGAGTTTTAATTAAATTGGCCTGTACAATTCGAGGTAATTATATACTTTCAAGTGTTTGATGTCAATCGATTTTATAGCAATTATTCCATTTTTTTAAAAATCCACAGTTTCTAATGAAGAATTTGTACATATATACTTGTTTTTGGCACCTTTCATAATAGAAGCAAACAAAGCCGCCACTTGTATAATTGGCGCTTGACACATTGATCAGTCCAATATATAGTTGTATTATTAAGGAAGGAGAGATAGCGGTGCATGAGGGTACAGCAAGTCCCACCTGCGGAATCGTGGTGGATCATATCATT
>JBMNQS010000009.1:0-43160 GCA_050944255.1 Christensenellales bacterium
GCATCGACACCGCCGCGATATATCGCAACGAAAGCTCTGTCGGACGCGCCATTGCCGATGCGGATGTTTCCCGCGACGAGCTTTTCATTACCACCAAGCTGTGGAATGCCGATCAGGGATACGACAGCACCCTGCGCGCCTTTGATGAGAGCATGAAACGTCTGGGCATCGACGTACTGGACCTGTACCTGATCCACTGGCCCGGCACCGAGCTTTTCGTGGACACGTGGAAGGCCATGGAAAAACTGTACAAAGACGGCCGCATCCGCAGCATCGGCGTGAGTAACTTCCTGTCGCACCATCTGCAAGAGCTGGCGGAAAAAACGCAGGTTGTACCCGCGGTCAACCAGATTGAGGTTCACCCCTATCTGCTGCAGCAGGATGCCGAGGATTACTGCAAAGCGCACGATATCCTCATTGAAGCCTGGAGTCCTCTGATGAGCGGCAAGACCGCCCTTGAGGATCCCGTCATCGGGAAGATTGCCCAGGCCCACGGCAAATCCGCCGCGCAGACGATTCTTCGCTGGCACGTTCAGGAAGGCCGCCGCGTGATCCCGCGTTCCACCAACCAGCAGCGTATCGCCGAGAATTTCAATATTTTCGATTTTGAGCTTTCTGCCGACGAAGTGGCCGCCATCAATGCGCTGGCCGCCGCCAAGAACGAACGCACCGGCCCGCATCCCGACGAGTTCTTCAAGAACTGGTAATAAGGCCGCCTAATTTACAAGGGCTTGGCTTTAAAAGAGCATCAGGCGTTCCAAAAGCCTTTATAGCCGCAGGCTTGCGTAAAAGCAATCACGTAAAAAACCACACCTAAGCGTAGCTGTCACGGAGAACTCTCATCTATGGTTGATAGGGTGTAAAAAGACGAGATGCAGTATATTATCTGTCGTCTCGTTTTTTTGATGTTAAATCGAATAAATATCATGCTTAATCAGAGGCATCATCGTATGACTTAATATGCAAGCGTTCGGTCGGTTGATCCAGTAGGGTGAGCAGTCGCCAAAGCTCGTTTAGATACAGAAAGCATTTCAGGGAGTTGGCTTCAGTTTCTTTCTCTACCACATGACCGTGACCGATTTTATGCCTTGAGCGGTTGGATGTCTTATCAGGGTTTGCCTTTTCGAATTGCTCAGTCATTATATCTGTAAGCTCCGTTAAGACTGTGTTGTACACTCGCGCTTCTGCCACCCCGATTTCATCGGACGAATGTTATCTAAGTGTGTCGTGATATCCTCGATAGCTTTTTTCGTTTCCCGCCGAGGCGTCTTTAGCCGGATCCTTACGAAATCCGTGATAATACCTTCTGTTTGGAGTGTGAGCATCATGACCGCCGAATTGAAGTATTTCCGTGAATGATTAACAAGGGCTTCATGAAGCACGTGCCGTCGTGGAGCGAAGTACGGTGAATTATTCCACTTCTTAACGATTGTTTTCAATGCCTCACATTGCTTCTTCCGAAAAAATGCACAGATACAGGCATCTACATCAGCTGGCGCTATCGTTTCGTGCTCTTTATAAATCGCATTTATGATTGAAAGAGGCATCTCTGCCAAATAGAACCATCCAAAAGCAACGAACGCATCGTGTTTTTTGCTCCATCGTTCCTGAAGGGTTATTAGTGAGAAATCGATGGTCGAGATTTGCCCGATAATCGATGAAAGGTTGTCTTTAAAGAGGTCATACGATGGGGCAAGCTGATTGATGTGTGAAGCAAATTGTGACAAAGCAGTATTTACACCTTTGAGTTCATCCAACGCAGAAGTAGCGAGGTTGATTTGCGCCGCGAATTGCGATAAAGCAGTATTTACACCAGAGGATTCAGTTAAGACGGAACGAACCAGTGGATAATCGAACTTCGGTAAAAGTGCAGAAAAATCATAGGCGGGCATACGAAGCTGTTTCAAATAATCTGGCACTTCAAACCGTAGCGCGGTCGTTTTCAGAAGCGTTTTATCCATCGCGAAGGCGGGGACTTTAAGCCCTGTGAAAGCCTTGGCTATTGATTCCCGCATCGGTTGCCACGATACGTCAAGCGCAACCTTAAATTTGGCGAAAACATCCTCGCCTTCCACAGTCGCCAAGGCTTCTTCCGCTTTTTCGTCTTGAGCGATTAGAAAAATCAGTATCTCAGTGAGTTCCTCATCGGAAGCGTTGGCGAAATCACTCTCCTTCAGTAGGTTTTCCGGCACGGGCGCGGTGTTTGTATACATGGAATAAGCCAGCTTGACGAAAGCTTCCCTTGCGCCATATCGTTGAATAAATTGTTCATAATCAGCTGCTCGCCTTGCAGAAAAGAAAGCGTTAATGGTTACAGGCTGACCTGAAACCATGAATTCTTTTGTATAGTCCTTATTCCCCTTCATAAACGGAGTAATATCGGTGGGTTTCCCCTTTTTCTGCTCGTCCATATCTTCATCCTTCACTTAACCATCCACACGCTCTCATCCCACAGATGTTTCGCACCTTCACTCGCAGGGGCTTGCGGTCACTCTTGACTGCGCCGTTCCAGAAATCCTTGGTTTTTTCACCGTTGCGAATGACATAGCCCAGCTTGTCAATTTTGACTTCGCTGTCAGAGTGCCACTCGCCGTCGGCGGCGGTGCAGTCGAGGCTGACGTATTCGATAAGCTCCAAGCCGTCTTCGCTAATTTCGATGGGCTTGTAGGGCTTCTTCGCGGACGAATTGAGGAACGCCTTCTGATTGAAGTCGTCTATCTTGCCCATCACCCGGTCGCTGGCGAAGCGTTCCACCGTTAAGGCATAACCGCCAAACAGCGTATCATGCGTCTGCTCCACCTTGAACTCGGCGTGGCCGGACACCACCACGTCGTCCAGTATCGTTTTCAGGTCGCGCAGTTCGATTTCCACCGTTGTGCTGTCATCCTCGGAGATAAAGCGGCGGATTTCCTCCTCGCTGGTAATGTCCACATAATAAACGACCACCTTTTTGATGTTCGCGTCCAAGTCGGGGATTGCCTGATGGATGATGCGGTTCATCAGAACCACGTCAAGGAGCTTGCTGCCGCTGTCCATCAGGTTCGGGACATAGACACGCACCGTGCCGAGCTTCGAGTCACTGATCGCGCCCTCCCAGAAGGAACCCAGAGAGTCCTCGTTTTTCAAGCCCGGAATAAGGCTCTTGATTTTGTCCATAGTCTGCACAGGGTTGCGATAGAGCGATACGCCGTCGCGGATTTCCAGTACGTCAAAGGCCGCATCCTCGGCTTTGAGCCGGTCGCGGGTGGTCTGGATGGAGTTGAGTCCGATGTCGCAGTGAATGAACCGCCGCCTCAGCTTGTGCGCCACCGCCGCTGTCACGCCGCTGCCGCCGAAAAAATCGGCGACGAGCATACCCTCGTTGGAGGAAGCGTTCAGGATGCGTTCCAGCAGGGCTTCGGGTTTTTGGGTGGCATAGTCAAGGCGTTCTGTAGCCACAGGGTTTATGACAAATATATCCGTCCAGAGATTCTGAACAGGGCTACCGTCCCATTCATCTAAATACTGTTTGCGTTCAATGCGCTGGGCTTTGTCTTTAGGGAATTTTAAACGTCCTTCCGCTTCGTAGCGTTCCATAGTTTCTCTGGAAACAGACCAACCATTGGACGGCGGACTGTATCCTTTGTATTCGTATACTAATGAAGGGCTGTATGATGGGCTTATAAGTGGGCTTGTACGATACAGTCGTCCATCACCATCATCATGCTTAAAACGCGAAAGATAATCCTCTTGCCCGTCGCTTGTTAATGGCGTAGTAAAAACATAGGATTCGGACATCGAATAGAAGAAAATGGAGTCTGTAACGATTCCATATTGATTTCGTTGCCCAAGATTGCCTTGTTTTCTTTTCCATACGATCTCATTCCGAAAATTTTCTTCCCCAAACACTTCATCGAGCAGGATTTTAACATAATGCCCGATATGGTAATCCAAATGCACATATATGCTCGCCGTTTCGCTCATGACGGATTTGATTGCCATCAGATTTTCGTACATCCAGTTCAGATACTTTTCCTTGTCCCACACGTCGCCGTACATCTTTTCCTCAAAGGCTTTGAGTTCATCGATGTCCAGTTCCTGCTCGGTAGCGGCGATAGCTTCGGCAACCTTGGGATTGCGGCGGATGTAGACTTTCTTTGCGTAGTCCGCGCCGGACGCGAACGGCGGGTCGATATACACGAGGTCAACTGTGACGCCCTGTTCTTTCAGGTAGGCGCAAGCGGAGATGCACTCGCCGCGAATGACCATGTTGCCGTCGGCGTTCGCTCCCACGGCTTCCGTCCGTTCCATTTCGTAGAGCGGCATTCCGCGCTCCAGAACCATGGAAACGTCGGACGCGCCCTTATATTTCAGCACACGGGCGAAGTTGGAGAGAACGGCTTGCCCCTCCACAGGCTCCGGGATAAAGGGTATGTATCGAACTGCCATCTATGCTTCCTCCCGTTTTGTACAAGGGTACATAATTTTATAGTACCTGCCGTTAAACTCATCTTTTACTGCGGATACAATTTTGTTGTATCTGCCAGTGCAGTCGGTTGTTGTGCCGTCTTCGTGCTGAAGCGTACTACGTTTTGTTTCCATAATTAAGGAGTCGAGTTCCTTGATGAATTGTTTCATCATAACCGAATTCCCATTTGCTGCTTTCTTATATTCTTTGAAATGAAATGCAGCCCTTGGAATGGCGTCGCGAATATCAAGAATAGGTTTGTATATTTTAGTGTATATGCATTTTTTGGTTTTCTTATCGTGAAATATGAAACTCATATTGCCAAAAGCACTGTCAAAAGCAGAATTATCAAAATCATTCATTGAAAGAACAATATCCATAGAACGGTTAATATCCCCGTCCCATTCAAAACGATTTATATTGTTTATTGCTTTGTGTCCATGCGTCCAAAAGTCTTCAAGAGTCCGTTTTCTCTCGTGGAAATACCCTATTATGGATATAGCTGCCGAGAGTAATCCGCCTGAAAAGATATTAATAAATATATCCGTCGCAAACTCTTTATTGATGCAACTAAACAGAAGAGCAAAGCCCAACGCAACAACAGCGATGGCGACCGATATAATTACAGAAATTTTATGAAACCACATTTATACTCCCTCCGTAAAGAAAGTTTTGATTGCCTGGTGCGTCTGGGCGATGCGCACGGTTTCGGGGAGCGTGTCCTCCAAGTAAAGGTACTCGAACCGCTCATAACCGAATGCCGTGTTGTTCTTCTGCTTAAAGATCTGCATAAAGCCGCACTTATCAATGAAGGTGAGGTCGTTGGCATAAATCCTGCCCTTGGTTTCCACGATGACCGCCTTATGGATTGCACCGTTTTTGCGGCGGATAATCAGGAAGTCCGGGGTGTATACGCCGATATACCACCACTTATCGCCTGTGGATTTATAGCACCGTATCTTGAATTCTGTCAGTGCGCGGTCGCCGTTGTAATAAACTTCCAACCCCAGCGTTTTCACGTCCTCCAGCACCAGCACTTCCTTAAGGAAAGTTCGCTCGAAGCTGCTGTCGGTCTTGTATGGCAGGTAATGGAACGAGCGGTCTTTCGCCGGGTGGGATGTGAACTGGCTCCGCAGTGTTTGCGCCATGTCTTTCTGCCCGGCGGCAAGCAGGGCGTTGATAGCGGCTTGTGTCTGCGCGTCGACTTCCAGTTCGCCCTTGTCGTCGGCGACGATTTTCTGCACGGTGTCTTGTTCGGGGTAATAGTCCCCCGGCGTGTCCGTGCGGACGCTGGCGGTGAAATTTTCTACATGGAGCAGCCGCGCTTCCTCCGGGATAAGCTCCTCGCTGGTGGTGAAGTCGCGCTTGTCGTAGAACGCCTTGCGGATGTTCGCTTCAATCAGCACATGGTTGAATAGGGAACTGTAGTAACGCGAGCCGTCCCTTTCATACCATGCGTTACGGACGTTTATGTCCTTATTTGTCGCCAGCAGTTCCAGCAAAATTTTCATCGCAGCAAGGGGACGCGCTTTATGGTTCAGAGCCAGTTCCGCTTGCCGTGCCACCTCGCCGGCCAGTTGGCGCACTTGCGCCGCTGTCATGCGTTCCTGGTAGCGCAGCAACTCGTCGCCCGTGAGGATACCCGTCCCATTGAGATTGATGGAGATAACCGGGCGCAGGCTGTCTACGTCCTCCCGCGCAGCGGTCAGGCAGGCATATTGCCCGCCGCCCGGATATGTCATCAGCGCGGTCAGGCTTTCGGCGCTACGGGAAATGATCTGGTGAAAAATCGCCCAGGCGGCAGCGGTTTTGGACAGGACAGGCATAGGCTTCTCCTCGCACTCAGTTATGTTTATTATATATTACCATATATCTTGTACAAAATCTGGGACAGCTTTCAATGCGGGGGATTCAAACCCGCCTTTTCCGGCAGCAGCACGGCCGCCTGAATCGCCAATAGTATCTGCAGCTAGTATGTTTGACTGGGGAAGTAACGCAACCGAGTACATCGCCTTACTGACAGAGCTGAAGGAGTTCAAGATTCTGACCGTCTGCTATATGTATGGAATGCGGGAATGTCTAAAGTTGATGAGATAGCTGAATGTACTGAAGATTCGGTGAGCAGCATATATCCTTGGGGGCATTATAGGAGCAGGTTTGGCAAAACTACCGAACCCGCTTTTCTATTGGATATAGTCCTTACCGCCTGACAGGTTTACAAATACCCCTCGTATTCTCCTATATATGAGAGATATTTTTATCATGAGGGAGGCGGTTGACATAAACGCGGATACTTTGACAAAACACATTGAGGCCAGGCCCGTCGTCAAAGTAATCGGCAATACGGAGTATATCGTGGAGATCTTCTTCAATGAGGAAGCGGATTGCAATCTTTCAGGTAAAATTAAACGGCTGATGGACAACGACATTAAATCGCTGAACAGGACTTTACTTCCCGCCGAATCAGAGTTAACATCACACAACCCTGACCGGCCGTAGTTGTAATAGAGAATAAAGGAGGTAAAGCATTGAATATGCAGCGAAACCAGAACAACGGGAAAGTAACGGCACTCTACTGCTGTCTTTCCCAAGAGGACGCTCAACAGGGCGACAGCAACAGTATCCAGAATCAGAAGGCCATACTGGAGAAATATGCCGCCGACCACAGCTTCATGAACACGGAGTTCTATGTGGACGACGGCTACTCCGGCACATCTTTCAACCGTCCCGACTTTCAGCGAATGCTGACCGATGTGGAAGCAGGCAGGGTTGGTGTTATCATCACGAAGGATTTATCCCGCCTGGGCAGGAACTATCTGGAGGCGGGGAGATTCATCGAGATGGTGTTCCCCGAGTACGGCGTGCGGTATATTGCCATAAACGACCAGGTGGATTCGGCAAGCAAGGATTCAAACGATCTGATGCCTTTCCGTAACGTATTCAACGAGTGGTTCGCAAGGGATACCAGCAAGAAAATCCGGGCAGTGGTTCAGTCCAAGTATGCCAAAGGGGAACGCGCCACCGGCAACGCGCCGTATGGGTATCTGCTCGTGGAAAAGAAGCTGGTCGTGAACCCAGACACCGCTCCCGTTGTCCAACAGATTTATGCCTGGTGCATGGCGGGCTTCGGCCCCACGCAAATCGCTCGAATGCTGACGGAGCAGGAAATCTTGATACCTGTGGCGTACCATTACCAGCGGACTGGCGTATTGATGCACAAAAGTGCGCTGGAAATGCCAACGATCTGGACGACCGAAACAGTCAACCGGATTCTTGTGAACCGGGAGTATACTGGGGATACGGTGCTCGGACGCACTTGCCGCAGATCCTATAAGGATAAGCGGAAGGTCGAACTTCCTATGGAGCAGCACCATATCTTTGAAAACACACATGAGGCCATTATCGACCGCGAAACTTGGGAGACGGTGCAGCGGATAAGGGCTGGTAAGCGCCGCAACTGTAAAACGGGCGAGAAAGATAAGTTTGCGGGGTTGGTGATTTGCGCGGATTGTGGGAAACCGCTGTACAACATCCGAGCGAAGACTCTGACGCATATACAGGAATCCTTTGTCTGCGGCAACTACCGCAGGAAGGTCAAATCCTGTACCGCCCACTTCATCCGCACAGTTGTGCTGGAGGAAATGGTGCTGGCCAGCTTGAGGCAGGTACTGTCGATGGCCAATGACCAGACAGACATCTTTCGACAGTATGTGCTTCAAAGGGCAGAACAGGAGCAAAAACAGGCGATTCGTGAACAGCGCAGGGAACTGGATAAGGTTGAGCGGCGCATTGCTGAACTGGATGTTCTTTTTCAAAAGCTGTTCGAGGGCAACGCAATCGGTAGAATATCCGACGAGCGGTTCAACACGCTTTCCGCCGGATACGAGGCGGAACAGCGGGAGCTGAAGAAACGCCTGGCTATACTTTCCGAAGAAGTGCAGGTAGCGGACGAGAAGGCCGTGAACACGGAACGGTTCCTGCGCATTGCCAGGAAGTATACCGATCTGCGCGAACTGACGCCAACCATTCTGAGAGAATTAATCTCCAGAATCGTTGTTTTTGAGCCGGAGCGGATTAATGGTAAGAAGCGGAGACAGAAGATACAGATTCACTACAATTTCATTGGAACCATTGACGCGCCGGAAGAAAAGAATATGGCAGAGAGCGCGTAATCTCTCTGCCTTTCTTCCGCGCAAACCGTAGTTCCACGTGACAGCCACCCGTACCGGTGTGGTTTTTTACGTAGGGTTTTCCTGGCGGCTGGTAACCTGCTTTTTTCATACGTCATGTATGCTCGCTGCGCCCAATGGATAAAAGGAAATCGGGGCCTGTTTACACTTCAATGACGGTTTGTGTGTGATCCCAGGTGACGACGGCAATGCCTAGTTCAGCCATTGCCTCGTCCGGGAGATATATTTTATCGCCGACGCGCACCAATTCCCCGTCGTATTGCCGCAGTGCCTCCGCGACGTCCCCCGCTTCGGAACGCCGAAGGTATTCAATCAGGACCTCATACTCAAAAAACAAATGATATTTATCGTCATCGGAAAGTTCCGGTACTGTGAAAAACAAAAAATGCTTTTCAATCTTATATTCATAGCTGTTGACGATCAACACATAATCCAGATCGTCCCGGTCCGCCAGGAAATTTACCCGGCCCAATTCGGGATTGACCGGATCCATCATGGCGTCAAGGCCATTTTCCATCAGTTCATCGATTCCGACAAATTCTTTTTCCAATGCCTCTCGCAGCGGCACCGTACGGCCGTCGGGGAATTCAATAAAAATCTGTTTGGAATACGTATTGCCTAAATAGTACAAAAAATACACGGCGTCATATATGAGCTCTTCCGCATTGCCGCCATGAGTGGGAGTCTGGTGAATGATAAAGGGAGGGCTGGATACGCTGGGTTCGAGGAAGACGGACGGCGATGTGGATGGCGGAATTTCCTCCTGCCCTGTTTTTCCGCAGCCCGCCAGCAGGCATGCCGGTAAAAACAACAGCGTTACTACCATGATTTTTATACGTTTCATAACCCACCTCAAATGAATTTCTCGCTGGTTCACATTTCAATGATGACTTTAGCGCCGTCTAAAGTTACACTGCCAATGCCAAGCTTCTCGATAGTGTCACCCGAGATATACATCTGATTGCCGATGCGTACCAGATCTCCGGAGTATTGCTGCAGCATCTCCGCCGCGTCTTTCGCCTCGGAACGCAGAAAGTAATCAATCAGGGCATCAATCTCAAAAAACAGGTGATCTCTGCCGTCATTAGAAGTTTCTTTGATGATATAATGCAAAAAGTATTTTTCGATGCTATGCTCATACCCATTGATCACCAATAAAAAGTCTTGATCCTCACGATTCGATATAAAAAATCCCTGTCCCTTTGAGAAAAATTCGGGATTGACGGGATATACGATAACATCGTCAAGGCCATTTTCCATCAATTCATCGATGCCAACCAACTTCTTTTCCAACGCTTCTTTTAGTGGTACCGTATGACCATCGGGAAATTCAATAAAAACCTGATCGGAATATGCATTGGACAGATAATACACGAAATACACACCATTAAATATAAGTTCTTCAGCCTCACCGGCGTGGTCGATTTCCTGGTGAATGATGAAGGGCGGGCTGGATTCGCTGGGTTTGGGAGAGATGGGCGGCGATGGTTCCGTCGGAGTATGCGGCTCTGTTTTCACGCAGCCTATCAACAGACATATCAATAAAAATAATAGTGTAATAAGGAGTGTTTTTATGTGTTTCATAATCCACCTCCAAGGATATCAAGCCTAAAACAATCTGTTTTTTCATTCATACCCGGAATGCATTCCCTTGGGCCTGATGGATAAAAGGAACCGGAGCCCTGTTCCCTCCTCAATGACAGTCCTGGTATGGTCCCAGGTGATGTTACCGATGCCCAGCTCCTCCATAATGTCGTTCGGGATATACATCTCATCACCGATGCGCACCAGTTCCCCGTCGTATTGCCGCAGTGTTTCTGCCATGTCTCCCGCCTCGGAACTCTGGAAGTATTCAATCAGGGCATCATACTCGAAATACAGATGATCCTTGCCGTCGTCGGAGGTTCCATGAGATATAAAAAACAAAAAATAGAGTTCGACTTGATATTCATGCCCGTTTACGATCAATAGATAGTCCAGATCATGACGATCGGATAGAAAGTTTCCCTGTCCCTTGGCGAAAAATTCGGGATTGACTGGATATGGCTTAGCTCTAAAGCCATTTTCCATCAATTCATCGATACTAACTATACCCTTTTCCAATGCTTGTCTCAATGGCACCATACGGCCATCCGGGAATTCGATAAAAATCTGTTCAGAATATGTGCTGGACAGATAATATACGAAGTATTCATCGTCAAATATAAGCTCTGGTGTATCGCCGCCATGAGTGGGAGTCTGGTGAATGATGAAGGGCGGGCCGGATTCGCTGGGTTCGGGAGAGACAGATGGCGACGTCATCATTGGAGCATCCGGAGCTGTTTTTCCGCAGCCCGCCAGCAGGCATGCCAGTAAAAACAACAGCGTTACTATCATGGTTTTTATACGTTTCATAGCCACCTCAAATGAATCTTTCAGTTTTTTCGGGCGCCACCAAAATAAATCTTCTTATACCCGGCGGGCGAAGCGGCAGGGGAGCTCTCATGCTTCGATGATGGTCCTGGTATGGTCCCAGATGATATGATCAATCCCCAGTTCCTCCATAATGTCATTTGAAATATACATCTCATCACCGATGCGCACCAATTCTCCGTCGTATTGCCACAGCATCTCCGCCGCATCTTCCGCTTCAGAATTTTGGAAGTATTCAATCAGGGCATTATACTCAAAATATAGATGGTCTTTACCATCGTCGGAGGTTTCTCCGGGTATGTGAAATAAAAAATACGGTTCTATCCGGTATTCATGTCCATTGACGAACAGCGGATGGTCTTGGTCATCACGCTCCACTATAAAAAGGCCGGGTCCTTTTGCGTCCAATTCAGGGTTGACGGGAGATGCCTTAGCGTCAAGGCCGTTTTCCATCAATTCATGAATGCCAACCAGGCCCTTCTCCAATGCCTCTCGCAGCGGCACCGTACGTCCATCGGGGAACTCAATAAAAACCTGGTCAGAATACGCATTAGGTAAATAATACCTAAAATACACGGTGTCAAATATAAGTTTCTCTGCTTCACCGCCTTGAGTAGGAGTTTGGTGAATGATGAAGGGCGGGCCGGATTCGCTGGGTTCGAGGGAGACAGACGGCGAAGTCATCGTTGGAGTGTCCGGAGCTGTTTTTCCGCAGCCCGCCAGCAGGCATGCCAATAAAAATAATAGTATAATAATAAGAAGTATTTTTATGTACTTCATAATTCGACTCCAATCTATTTTCAGGCAAAAGGCAGCACGCCGCCTTTTGCCTGAAAAATTTTGCTTACCACCAAGCCAGCCCGAAGGTATCCCTTGACGATAAAAGGCTGACCCTTTTCACTTCGATTCTATAGGTGCCGAAGACTTTCGGAACAAAGTCCACTACCTCCACATTGTTATTTGCAGTAGTAGAAGACGCCACCAGTTTGCCGCCGAAAACGAAAAACAGCGGATGTGATGTGAAAAAAGCCTCCCGACTATGGACTGGCCAAAGGATTGAAATTATATCGGCTTTATTTTTGCAAACGATCAAATATATTCATTTTATTGTATAGCAAGGGATGAGGCGTGTCAAACTCTTCACTTGCTTATCGAATTTTCTCTTACGCGAAACCTAATTTTTGGCGACCTGACAACCCATGATAATCCTTTGGCTAAACACCTTATCATTGAATGATCTGCCATAACCTCTTTAAAAAGGGATAAAATAGTAAAAAACTTTATATTCTTGCGCTTCTCTGTAGCAATCAAAACCCACCAGCACAGCCGATGGGTTGGTCGGCGGTATTTTTTTATGCAGGTGCCTCCCCGACGAATATTGCAGGCTGTACTACTTCTTCAGCCGTTCCCGCAGGCCGCGCATGGGCTTTGTGTTCATCAGCCTGCGCCATCTCAGGCCCAGCCAGCGGGCCAGCTTCATGACCAGGGGGCTGGCTCCGACGGCGTAGAGTCCCGCGCCCAGCAGCGTGCCCAGCACGGCGTACAGGCGGATCACGCCGTCGTTGGTGCGGTAGAAAATCCACGCCAGCAGAAGCGCCGTGCCCGCGCAGAAAATAAGATCGATCAGTATCGTCGCCACAGTGCCCGCCCTTATGGCGCGCCGGATAATGCGCAATAGATCGTACCAGATGCCCAGTGCCAGACCGCCGTATACCATGGTGGCCAGCACGTACAATTCATTATAGGTTCCATACATAGGCTTATCTGAAGATTCTGGAGAAGAAACCGCCGCCGGAGGTTTCCGCGTGTGAATCGTCGGCGTAGGTCATGGCATGGACGAGGCCCTCAATGACCATGTGGCCGGATTCCAGATCCAGCTTGCGGATATGTAGATCGGTTCCATCGATGCTCAGGTATCCGCCTTCGGTTAAAAGCACCACTTCCGAATCATTGAAGACGTCCACTTCCAATACGCCGCGGAGATTGAGCCGCTGCCTGTCTTCCAATGAAAGCGTATGGGGTTTTGCAGCCACCCTGACTTCCGTATCCTGCATATGCCTGCCTCCTTTTGCCCATTCCACTGATGAATGTATATGCCGCCGTGAGGGTAAACATGCCCTTGTCCCATAGGAGATGGGGAAGAAGCCTCAAAGAGCCGGCCGCCGTGCCATACGGAATTCCCGCAACAAAAAAACCCGCCGGTGGAAACCGGAGGGCCCGCTCTATTGTTCCATTGAATTACAGGGATATATCCATATACACCGTTCCGTCGGCCAGTTCCCGTTTCTGGGCGCCGTTTCGCCACCACAGCTCGGTGAGCCATTTATCGTCCCGGTGCATTTTGCCCGTTATAATCGAGAGCTTCATGGCGTGGGCGGCGTCAAGGGCCAGGGAAAAGGCCTGATTCATGGTGTCCTTGTCCGAATGCGCGGTGGCCAGCCAGAAGGTGAGCCTTGCGGAATTGAGCACGAAATCCCGGTAGGCGATGACGGCCATGCCGATGGATTTCTTTACGTCCATGATGGCGTAGGCCTGGGCGTGGTTGATGTGGGAAAACTGGCGGATCTGCTTTTCCAGCTCCACCACGGACTGTGAGGCACGCCCGCTGCGAAGACGCTCCACCAACGCCTTATCGGTGTTGATCAGCACCACCAAATCTTCCAAATTCTTGCCTGAAAGCGCTTCTAAATGCAATTGTGACATGTTTCCAAGCTCCCACTTCAGATAATGTTCTTTCCTGCCCGGTTTGTCGAATCATGCCGGCTCATCCCTCGTATTTATCATACACAATATTCTGATCTTTTTATATATTTTTTACCATATTTCCAAAAAATTTCCTATCGGATTTGTCAAGGTTCGTGCAAAAGGCCCAAAACCCGCATTTTACGGGGATTCGGGCATTCGCCAAAAAGCGATGGGATTCGAAAAGTAAATGCTGTCGAGCAAAAAGTGGAATTTTGAGCCAAAAAAGTATTGAAAAGTGGAGTGAAGTGGTGTAAAGTGGTAATACGCAGATACGAAGGAGGTGAGGAAGGTATGGATGAGCTGTTCATGGGTTTCTTGGGTGAGTATCAGCACACCCTGGACCAGAAAGGCCGTCTGATTATGCCTTCCCGCTTCCGGGACGACCTGGGTGAAAAGTTCGTCATCGCCAAGGGAACCAGCAAGTGCCTGTTCGTATTTCCCACCAATGAGTTCAAGGAATTTACGCAGCGTCTGCGGACGCTTTCGCTGACGGACGCCACCGCGCAGGCATTCCTTCGTATCCTTTTTGCCTCCGCCAGCGTCTGCGAGGTGGACAAGCAGGGCAGAGCGCTGATCTCCGCTCAACTGCGTGAATACGCGGGTCTTGAGAAGGAGGCCGTCATTACTGGCGCCTTCAACCGCGTGGAGATCTGGAATCCGAAGAACTGGAAAGATTATTCTTCCAACGTATCGGAAAACTACGACGAGATTCTCGAGAAGATGTCCCAGTTGGGCGTGTAAAGGAAGGTGCCGAAAGTGTTTGAGCATGTTCCGGTACTGCTTGAGGAGTGCATGCAGGCGCTGCGGGTAAAGCCGGGCGGCCTGTACGTGGACGCCACACTGGGCGGCGCGGGCCACAGTTACGAGATTTTAAGGCGGTCGTCCCCGGACGGGCGGCTCATCGGCATCGACAGGGACGCGGCGGCGCTTCAAGCGGCGCAGGCGAGGCTTTCCGAGTTCGGCGACCGGGCGCGCATCGTCAAGGGCAATTTTGAGGACATCGTTTCCATCGTAGAGGAACGGCAGCTTGGCCCTGCCGACGGCATCCTTGCCGATCTTGGCGTCTCCAGCCATCAGCTGGACGAGGCGGACAGGGGATTTTCCTACCAGCACGATGCGCCGCTGGACATGCGCATGGACAGAAGCCAGGCGCTTTCGGCCTACGACGTAGTGAATACTTACGGGCAGAAAGAGCTGGCGGACATCATCCGCAAATACGGCGAAGAGCGTTTCGCGGGCCGCATCGCCTCCTTTATCGTAAGGGCGCGCGGGAAGAACCCGATACGCACCACCGACCAACTGGCCGACATCATCAAGGCGGCCGTTCCCGCCGCCAATCGCAGGCAGGGCGGCCATCCTGCCAGGCGGACCTTCCAGGGGATCCGCATAGAGGTCAACGACGAGCTGGGCGCCATAGAGCGTCTGCTGGAGAATGTACTGGAGATCATGAAGCCCGGCGGAAGGCTTGCCGTCATCACCTTTCACTCCCTGGAAGACCGCATCGTGAAACAGACATTCCAACGATTATTACATCCCTGCACTTGTCCGAGAGAGGCGCCGGTTTGCACCTGTGGTAAGCTCCCCCAAATACGGCTGATCACCCGTAAACCGGCGCTTGCCTCCCGGACGGAGGTACAGATGAATCCAAGGAGCAGAAGCGCCAAACTGCGCGTAGCGGAAAAGCTGTAGGGGGCGCCGCAGGCCGAATACCGTTCTAATAAGAAAGCGAGTTGACATACAATGGCACAAAAGCAAAATATCAGGCAAATGTCGCCGCGAAGCACGAGGTACCGTGATCTGGATACGCTGGGCAATCTGGCGGTAGCGCCCAGGGCAAAGGCACAGCCTCAATACCGGCCGCCTGCGGGGCCGCAGCCCCGCCCGGCGCAGAGGCCGCGTCCAACGCAGCCGCGTCCCGCGCAGAAGCGGGCCGTGCGCACCGAGCCGGTACAGAAAAAGGGAATCGCCTTTGTGCTTTCGCCTTCGGCCAAGTTCGTACTGGTCTGCGGCGTGCTGCTGTTTTTTGCCATCAGCCTTGCGTATGTCGCCCGGCTCTCCACACTGGCAGCCAACAATACGAAGATTGGCGAAATGCAGGCGCAGCTGCACGAGCAGCAGCTTCGCGGCGAGGATCTTCAACTGAAGTACGCCTCCGCGACCAATCTTGAAAAAGTGATGCAGATAGCGGAAAATGATCTTGGCATGGGTTATCCCGAGAACGGCCAGATCCGCGAGGTAGCGCTTCATATCCCCAGTGAGAATGAGAACGCAGTGGCGCAGGACGAAGAGAATGATGCGAACCGGGTTACCGCGATGTTGAACCGCCTGAAGGAACTATTGCAGTAACGCACGGGTTTCCAAGGAGGCAGTAAATGACGGCTGCAAAGACCAAAAAGCTACGGCGCCTGCCAAGAGCAAATGACAGAAAAAGGTTACCCTACCTTTTGGTAGGGCTAACCTTACTTTTTATACTGCTTGTGGGGCGGATGTTTTACCTGCAGATATTCCAGGGGCAGTGGCTCCGCGACAGGGGGTCCTTGCAGTGGACCAGCGATCTGACCGTGGAGGCCATGCGCGGCACCATCTACGACAGAAGCGGCAACGCTCTGGCCCAGAGCGCCACGGCCATGACGGTGGTGCTGCAGCCAAAGAACATCAAGGACGCGGAACTGGTGGCCGACACCCTATCGGAGATACTGGACATGGACCGCAAGACCGTTTACGAGCGGGCCACCCGAACGGATATCTGGGAAATCTGGCTCAAGCGCCAGATTTCCGACGAGCAGGTGCAGCAGATACGCGCCGCGCAGCTTGACGGCGTGGCGTTTGTGGAGGATACGAAGCGGTTTTATCCCAGGGCGAACTTTCTTTCCCAGACGCTGGGCTATACGACCATCGACGGGCTGGGGCAGGAAGGACTTGAGGCCTCCTACAACAAATACTTACAGGGGATGGAGGGCCGCGTGGTATCCGAGCGCGGCAACGACGGCAGGCGGCTACCCTTCGGCGTGGAATACTATGAGGCCGCCAAGGACGGCTACGATCTTGTCACCACCATCGATTACGTGATCCAGAGCTTTGCGGAGCAGGCGGTGGAGGACGGCATGCTCAACACCGGGGCCAAGAAGATCGAGTGCATCGTCATGGACCCGCAGACCGGCGCCATCTACGCCATGGTGAAAAAGCCGGACGTGGACAACAACAACCTTCCCCGGGACGATCTGGACCTCTTGATGGAAATGTCCAGGAACACCATCATCACCGACGTGTATGAGCCGGGCTCCACCTTTAAAATGATCACCACCGCCGCGTCGCTGGAGGAGGGTCTCGTCAATCCCGATTCCAATTTCTACTGCAGCGGCCATATTACCGTGGACGGAGAGCGGATCAAGTGCTGGCGCTCCTACAATCCCCACGGCAGCCAGGATTTCAGGGATGCGCTGAAAAATTCCTGCAACCCGGTATTCGTCCAATTGGCCACGAATCTGGGAACGGAGAAATTTTACGACTACATTTACGCCTTCGGGTTCGGGCAAAAGACCGGCGTGGACTTAAACGGCGAAGTGGGCGGTATCGTCACCAGCATCAAGTACGTGAAGAACGTGGACCTGGCCCGCATCGGTTTCGGCCAGTCCATCGCCGTGACGCCCATGCAGATGATTGCCGCCGCCTCGGCGGTGGTCAACGGCGGCAGGCTGATGCAGCCCTACCTGGTCAGCGAAATCCGCGACGGCGACGATATCCTCACGACGTTTGATCCCATGATGGTCCGCCAGGTGATTTCGCAGGAGACTTCCGCAACCATGCGGGAACTGTTACAATATGTAGTGGATAACGGTGTGGCCACGGCGCGGATAGAAGGCCTGGCCGTCGGCGGAAAGACCGGTACCGCCCAGAAGTACGACGAGAACGGCCGCATCATGCCCGATAAGCATATCGGCTCGTTCATCGGCTTTGCTCCGGCGGATGATCCGCAGCTGATTTGCCTTGTCACCGTCGATGAGGCCCAGGGAGGCGATTTCGGCAGCCAGGTGGCCGCGCCCATCGCCAGGGAGATCATCGAAAAGTCCATGAAGTACTTCAAGGCGCAGGGCGCCCGCGGAAACACCGGCCAGGACGAAGGCGATATCCGCGTGCCCGACGTGGTGGGCCTGCCCGTGGACGAGGCCCGCAGGGAGATTGAAAAAGTCGGCCTTACCATGGTGCTTGAGGGCGATGAAAACATCGTGACCGCGCAGATGCCCGAGATGGGCGCCCGCGTGGCCGAGGGCAGCCAGGTGCGCGTCTACGCGCAGAAGCAGAACGTATCGACCAAGTTCGTGCTGGTGCCCGACCTGAAGGGCAAGACGCTGGAGGAGGCGCAGCAGGCACTGGACAGCGCCGGGCTGCGCATGGAATACCTGGGCGATGAGGGCGGCGTGGTGGTCAGCCAGAGTGTCGGCGCGGGCCGTTCGGTGGCGGCGGGAAGCAAGATCTTTATCGAATTGAAAGAACCATAGAGGCGTCCTCATGCGGCGTGGCGCAATCGGCGGCATCAGGACATAAGGGGGAAATACAATGGAAAAGACGCTCTCAAGCTGTTTGGATGGTGTTGAAGTCCTGGAGGTAAGGGGTCCGGTGGATATCACGGTGGGCGCGCTCGTCATGGATTCGCGTCAGGCCGGGGCCGGTTCTCTCTTCTTCTGCATTCCCGGAGGGCATCTGGATGGACATGCTTTTGCGGACAAGGCGGTGGAAAAGGGCGCCGTGGCGCTGGTGGTGGAGCGCATGGTGGATGTGCCCGCTGACGTAACGCAGGTGTGCGTCGGCGACAGCCGGGAGGCCATGGCGCGCATAGCCGCGAATTTCTATGACAATCCGTCCAAAAAGCTGCGGATGATTGCCGTTACCGGCACCAATGGAAAGACCAGCACCACCTATATGATCAAAGCCATAGCCGAAGCCTACGGCAAGAAGGTGGGGCTTATCGGCACCATTGCCAATATGATCGGCGATGAAACGGTGCCGGCGGACCTGACCACGCCGGACCCCATCCAGATGCAGGGCATCCTGCACCAGATGCTCCTTGCCGGAGTGGACTGGGTGGTGATGGAGACGTCCGCCCATGCCCTGGCGCTTCGCAAACTGCGGGGCATGCATTTTGACGTGGGTCTCTTCACAAACTTAACCCAGGACCATCTGGATTTTTTCGGCGATATGGATACGTACTTGCAGGCCAAGAAGAACCTCTACCGCCACGGGCTCTCCCGCAGCGCCGTCATCAACGGCGACGATCCCCACGCGCAGGCCATGGTGGAGGGCATCGATAAAATCCCCGTGATCACTTACGGTCTGGGAGACGGGTGCGACGTGCGGGCAAAAGATGTCAAGGTGGACGACGCGGACGTAAACTATAGGGGTGAATTCAAGAGCGGAAGCCAGCAGATCCACGTGAATATCCCCGGCGAGTTTACCGTGTACAATTCCCTCGGGGCGGCGGCGGTCTGCGCCCTGATGGGGGTGCCGCTGTCGGTGATCCGCGTGGGGCTGATGCGGATGCCCGGCGTGCACGGAAGATGCGAGCGCCTGGACACGGGCGATAAGCCCTACGGCATTATCCTGGATTACGCCCATACCCCCGACGGGCTGGAGAATATCCTTCAGACGGTGCGCGGCTTTGCCAAGGCGCGGGTGATTACCGTCTTTGGCTGCGGCGGCGACCGGGACCCTGTGAAGCGGCCCATCATGGGGGAGATGGCGGGCAGGTATTCCGACTTCTGCGTCATCACCAGCGACAACCCCAGGACCGAGGACCCCATGGCCATCATTGCGGCCATCGAGCCGGGGGTGAAGAAGACGGGCACGCCCTATGAGATCATAGAAAACCGCCGCGAGGCCATTGCCTGGGCCATGGATCATGCCCGGGATGCAGATGTGATCGTCCTTGCCGGAAAGGGCCATGAGACGTATCAGGAGATTGACGGCGTTAAATACAGCTTCGATGAAAAAGAAGTGGTGCAGCAGTTGCTAGCGGAGCGGCCCTGATGTACAATGAGAGAGTTGGTTTTGCGGACCGATAGCAAGGCCGGCCATAATCGGAGCGAAAGTGGGGACGGCATTCATGCCTTGGATACAATCGATCAACGGAGTATGGTTGCTGCTATTGTCGGTGGCGGTGTCGATGCTGACGGTACTGGCGGCAGGCACCGTCCTGATACCGGCGCTCAGGAAGATCGGCGTGGCGCAGACGGTCCGCGACGACGGACCCAAGCGGCATCTGACCAAGAGCGGTACGCCGACGATGGGCGGCATCATTCTTGTACTGGGCATCCTTGTAGCCTGCTTTATCTGCGGCTCCGGAGATATTGAATTTGTATTCACCGCCATACTGGTCACACTGGGCTATGGCGTTATCGGGTTTATTGACGACTACATCAAAGTGATCAAGCGCAGGAACCTGGGCCTGAGGGCCTACCAGAAGCTGCTTGCGCAGATCGGCCTGGCGCTGGTGCTGTCCATTTACGCCTACCGCAGCCCCATGGTGGGCAGCGCCCTGTACGTGCCGGTGTTTCACACCATGTGGGATCTGGGCTGGATGTACATTCCCTTTACCGTGTTTGTGATGATCGCCGTCACCAACAGCGTCAACCTGACCGACGGGCTGGACGGGCTGGCCTCGGGTATCAGCATCATCGTCACGGCCACCATGGGCATTTTCATCAATGCCATCGTGGCACAGTCCACCCAGGCCGGCGGCGACCCGAACTACATTCAGAACATGAAGAACCTGCTGGTGTTTTCAGGCGCCGTTACCGGCGCCTGCATGGGCTTTTTGCGTTTCAACCACTATCCGGCGCAGGTCTTTATGGGGGACGTGGGGTCCATGGCCCTTGGCGGCGCCATCGTCATTATGGCGGTGCTGACCCGCACGATGCTGATCCTGCCCGTACTCTGCGCCATGTTCATGGTCTCGTCCGTATCGGACATCATCCAGGTGGCGGTCTTCAAGCTCAAGGGCAGGCGCGTATTCAAGATGGCGCCACTGCACCATCACTTTGAACTTTCGGGCATGCACGAGGTCAGGGTGGTTTGGATGTACATGCTCTTGTCACTGATGTTCGCCATCATCAGCCTGTTTATTATGTAGGGCCGCGATAGCGGCTGCACAGAAGCCCGGCGGTCCAAAACGGCGTATCTGCAAGATCTGCCTTGCCGGGCGCCCTGCGTGTCCTGGAGAGGGCGTAGCTTTGCGGCGCGGGTTTGGACGGCCCCACGATACATGAAGAGAGGAACCCATATGCAGCTCAAGGACAGGAAAGTCATGGTGGCGGGCATGGCGCGCAGCGGCGTGGCCATGGCCCGGTACCTTTTGAAGAAGGGGTGCCGCGTCTACGCCTACGACATACGGCATAAGGAGGATTTGGGCGAGGCGGTCCGCCTGCTGGACGGGCCGGGTATGGTGTGGGTCCTGGGCGAGGACCCCATGAAGGTGGTTCCCCTGGTGCAGACGGTCTTTATCAGCCCCGGCATTCCCATCGGCGCGCCGTTTCTCCAATTGGCCCGCCGGATGGGCATCCCCGTCGTAGGGGAGGTGGAGCTGGCCTACCGGCTGCTGGACGCCCCCATGGCGGCCGTTACCGGCACCAACGGAAAGACCACCACCACGGCGCTGCTGGGCGAGATGATGCGCATGTCCGGCCGCAGGACCCATGTGGTGGGCAATATCGGGACGCCGATCATCAGCGTTGCCGAAACGGCCGGGCCTGAGGACGTGGTGGTGGCGGAGATCTCCAGCTTTCAGATGGAGTCTGTGGAGAGGTTCCATCCCAAAGCCGCAGCCATCCTCAATATCACCGAGGACCACCTGGATCGGCACGGTTCCATGGATGTCTATATCGCGGCCAAAGCGCGTATATTTGAGAATATGGGCGGGGGCGACGTGCTGGTGCTGAATCCGGACAACGCAGCGGCCGCCGCGCTTGCGCCCAGGGCCAACTGCCGGGTGCGGTATTTCAGCCGCATGAAGGAAACGGCCGACGGCGCGTTTGTGCGCGGCGGGATGTTGTGCCTGGCGGCGGGCGGCGAAGTCCGGCCGGTGATACCCGCATATGACATCGCCATTCCCGGCGCCCACAACCTGGAGAACGCGCTGGCCGCCGCAGTGATGGCCCAGAGCATGGGCGCGGACGATGCGAGCATCGCCCGGGCGCTGCGTACATTCCAGGGCGTGGAGCACCGTCTGGAGCATGCGGGGGAAGTGCGCGGCGTGAATTTTATCAACGATTCCAAGGGCACCAACTGCGACGCCAGCATCAAGGCGGTGCAAGCCATGGAGCGTCCTACCATCATCCTCATCGGCGGGTACGATAAGGGCTCGGGTTTTGAGCCTTTGTTCGAGGCCTTTACCGGGCATATCGCCGGCGTGGTGGCCCTTGGCGATACGAAGCGGCGCGTCATACAGGACGCAGCGGCCGCCGGATTTAAAAATATCGCAATGGCGGATGATTTTAAGGACGCGGTGGAAAAGGCGTTTGAAATGGCGAAGCCCGGATACAATGTGCTGTTGTCGCCGGCCAGCGCCAGCTTCGATATGTTTACCGATTACGAACAGCGCGGTCGGGTGTTTAAGGACATCGTCCGGCAAATGATGAGGGATTGAGCATTGCGGCAGGGGGGAGATTCATGGCGGCGAAAGCGGCATCCATAAAGGCGCGTTCCATGCGCAAATCAAAGATGGATTTCTCCATTATTTTCCTGACCATGGTGCTGGTGCTGATTGGTCTGGTCATGGTTTACGATTCCAGCTACTATGCCGCGCAGCAAAGTTCGCTGACCAATTATGATGGCGCCTTCTATTTGAAAAAGCAGGTCATCGGCATGGTTGCCGGCATTGCGGCCATGCTTTTTTGTATGTTTTTTTCCTATGAAAAATGGAAGAAGTTTACATTGCCACTGCTGATCGCGGGTCTTGTACTGTTGGTATTGGTATGGGTGCCCGGCATAGGCGTTGAGGTTAACGGTGCTCATCGGTGGATACAGATCCCGCCCCTTCCAAGCATACAATCCGCCGAGGTGGCGCGCTTTGCACTAATTGTCTACTTTGCGCACATTATGTCGGTGCGTGAGAAACACATGAGAAAGTTTACAAAAGGCATTCTGCCGATTCTGGCCGTTACCGTACTGTATGTTGGCCTGATTGCCTTCCAGCCGAACCTTTCCATGATTGCCGCCATCGTGATCCTCACGGGTATTATGCTGTGGCTGGGAGGAGCCAACCCGTGGCACCTGGCCATCATAGGCGTGTGCGGCGTAGCGGGTATTGCGGGCATGATGGTGGTGATGCCCCATGCCTTCCAGCGCTACCTGGCGTTTATCGATCCGTGGCAGGACCCGCAGAAAAACGGTTATCAGTTGGTGCAGTCGCTCTATGCCATCGGCGGCGGGGGATGGACCGGCCTGGGCTTTGGCAACAGCCGCCAGAAATTCCTGTATCTGCCCTACCGCGAATCCGACTTTATCTTTGCCATTATTCTTGAGGAGTTCGGCTTTATCGGCGGTATCTTCCTGATGGCCCTTTATTGGCTTCTGATCTGGCGGGGGGTCGTCATCGCAGCCAGGTGCAAGGACCGCTTCGGCCGGCTTCTGGCCTCTGGCATAGTAGCTATGCTGGCCATACAGGTGGTGATCAATATCGCGGTGGTGACCGGCAGCATGCCGCCTACGGGCATACCCCTGCCCTTTGTCAGCGCCGGCGGCAGTTCCCTGACCATATTTATGGCCTGCATCGGCATCCTTGCCAATATTTCCAAAAACAACCGGGCGGCCGCATAGTCATTTTATGGCGGGGGTGCTACAATGAATGCGGACAAGCTGTCTATGAGTTAAAAGAGGGGCTATGGCTAGTCAAAGAGCGAGACAATCCAAAGTGAAAACAAACAGGCCGTCAAGAACGACGCGTATTTTGCGGCGCTGGTTTTTTTTGCTTCTGGTGGCTTCCATTGCGGTGGTGCTGTATTTTGAGGTGCTGATTATCCGGCATATCGAATTTACCGGCAATAACCGGTTTAACGAAGCGGAGCTGTTTACGCTCTCGGGCATCGTGTATGAGGATTCGCTTCTTCGCCTGGATACCGACGCGGTCCAGGCGTCTTTGCAGCAGAACCCTTACATTGCCGTGGAGAAGATTGAAAAGCGCTATCCCTCCACCGTCGCCATCTCCATCAGCGAGCGAAAGGCGGTGGCGGTAACCGACTTTGGCGGCACATCGGTGCTTCTGGACGCAGAGGGGATCGTACTGTCCCTGTCCGCGGAGGATGTCCAGGAAAACATGACGAGCATAGGCGGCTGGACCGTCGAGGATGCGGTTTTGGGTGAAAAAATCCAAACCACGCAGGAGCTCCAATTGTCAACCTTCAGCCAGGCGATGCGGGAAATTGTGAAGCAGCGGTTTCTGCCGGAAGTCAAGAGCCTTGATCTTTCCGCGCTCTCACAGATACAGATGGAACTCCATAACGGCATGCAGGTAAAAATGGGTACCACCGATCGCATCGAACGGAAGGTGGCGTGGATGTCACAGATGGTTCCGGAATTGATTGCCGAAGGCTACAGCGGCGGCCTGCTCGATGTTTCTGCCGGCACCACTGCCAGCTATTCTCCCGGAAAAACACCGGAAAACGGCGTCGAGGAATAGGTTTACAATACAAAAAGGTAGCATTTTATCCGCGGCTCATCCGCAGAGGAGACAGGCATGAAAATTGATTGTAAAGCAATCCTATCAAATTGTTTACATTTTTTAGAATTTTTTCTTTAAAAAAGGTTTCACAATTTTCTTTTTTTTGGTATGATATATGAGACTGTCTTTATGGCTTCATGTATATGTGGTAATGGAGCATTCAAGGCAGGCTTGTTTGACCTTAAAAATTTGAAAATTTCAGGAGGCTAAAGCATGAGGCAGACCATCTCGGCCATCGACTTTGGCACCTCCAAGGTTGTTTGCGTCATTGCGGCGCAGCGAAGTGATATTGCTTACGACCTGCTGGGCTACGGCGTAGTGCCCTACGCCGGCTACAGCGAAGGCAGATGGAACGAGGCGGCAAAACTTGCCGACACCACCTATTCGGCTCTGCGGGAAGCGGAGATTATGGCCAAGCGGAAAGTGCGCGATATCGTCGTGGGTGTCCCGGGGAGTTATACATATGCTTCGGTGTGCAATGTAGAGATCGACATTGTGGCAAAAAACCGCACCGTAACGCCGGATCACGTGAACAAACTGCTTTCCAGCGCCGCCAGGGCCAGCAAAATGCCCGGACGACGGGTACTGCACAGGCGGCCCCTTTATTACATGCTTGATTCACGCGAGCGCCTGGCGGATCCTGTCGGCCAGCGGACAAGCAGTCTCTATGGCCAGGTCAGCTGCATCATGGCCGATTCGGATTTTCTGCTGCAAACCAGAAACCTTATGGAGCATCTTGGCGTGGCTGTTTCCGGCCATGTATCCACCATGCTTGCCCAGACGGTGCAGATGATCCCGCGGCAGGAGCGGGAGATTGGCTGCGTGCTGATCGACTCGGGCTTTTCCAGCACCACCATCGCCATTGTGCAGGGGGACGGCATCCTCTTTCAGCAGACGGTGCCCTTGGGCGCCCGGCAGATTGTTACCGATATGATGCAGGGTCTGGGGATTTCCTATGAGGATGCGGACGCGCTGAAACGGCGCTACGTATTTGGCCTTGACAACACCGGTCAGATGCAGATGATGCATTTTCTGGACCGCACGGGCCGCTCGAAGAAGTATGATGCTGTGCTGGTATCCGAGGTCATCGAAGCCCGGGTGGAGGAAATGTTGGAGGAATTCATCGATGTGCTGGATTCGTCGGGCTATCGCCTGGCAGCACGCTCCACAGTATATCTTTCAGGCGGCGCATTTGCCATGATGCGCGGTATCCGCCAGTACACTTCATCGGTGATGAACCGCAATGTACAGGTGCTGGCGCCCTCGGCGCCGGGGATCAATTCCAGCGTATACGCCAGTGTGATGGGCATCGTGGATTACGTGTGTGAGAATACCGCCGTAGCGGGAAGAAAACTTTTCGCCGGCAAAATATAGCGTTTAAGAGACTTTTCGTTGAAATGAAAAGGAGGACATGTTGTGTTAGAATTTGATTTTGGCATGGAGCAGGCTGCCCAGATTAAGGTCGTTGGCGTAGGCGGTGCAGGCAACAATGCCGTCAACCGTATGATTCAGTCCGGCCTCAAGGGCGTGGAGTTCATCTCCATCAACACGGATCATCACGTGTTGTTTCTCTCCAAAGCCAACCAGAAAATTCAGATCGGGGAGAAGATTACAAAGGGGTTGGGCGCAGGCGCCGATCCTGAAGTGGGCCGCCGCGCGGCGGAGGAATCGCGTGAGGAGATCGCCCATAACCTCAAGGGTGCCGACCTGGTATTTGTCACGGCCGGCATGGGCGGGGGAACAGGCACCGGCGCGGCGCCGGTGGTTGCCGAGATCGCCAAGGAAATGGGCATTTTAACCGTCGGCGTGGTGACCAAGCCCTTCCTCTTTGAGGGCAGGCAGCGGGCGGTCAATGCGGAGCTTGGCATGCAGGAGCTCAAAAGCCGCGTGGATACGCTGGTGGTGATTCCCAACGACAAACTGCTTGAGGTGGTGGGGAAGGGCACTTCCATGGTGGAAGCCTTCCAGATTGCCGATGATGTGCTGCATCAGGGCATCCAGGGCATTTCCGACCTGATCGTGGTGCCGGGCCTGATCAATCTTGACTTTGCCGACGTACGCACCATCATGAAGGACCGTGGCGTGGCCCATATGGGTATCGGCTACGGAAGCGGCGAGAGCCGCACCATGGACGCCACCAAGCAGGCCATCCAGTCGCCGCTTCTTGAAACCTCCATCAACGGCGCCACCGGCGTGATCATCAACATCACCGGCAGCGAGGACCTGGGCATGCTGGAGATCAATGAGGCCGCATCGGCCATCTCCCAGGCGGCTGATCCCGAAGCCAACATCATCTTCGGCGCGGGCATCGATCCCTCCCTTGAGGACCAGGTGCGCATTACTGTCATCGCCACAGGCTTTTCCAGCGAAGTCAACCGCGCTGTGGGCAGCGGTGCGGCTGCGGCTGAACCGGCCAAGGCGGCGGCGCAAGGTGGCGGCACCTCGCGTCAAAGCGCGTACCGCGGCGGCGGTGGCGGTGGCGGCGGTGGAAGCCGCCTGATCGATCCGCCCAATGTACGTGACAGCGCGCAGATCAACAGTTATTTCGGAGCAAGGCCCGCATCTCCCGCTCCGCAGACGCTGGAAACCGAACCCGTCCAGCAGAGCGCGGAGGACGACCGCTATGAGGATGACCTTCCGGCCTTCCTGCGCGGCCGCCGCCGCAGATAACGGCGAACCGATTTGTAAGAGAAAATTATAGGAAAAGGCGCCAATAAGCCGGCGCCTTTTTTATGTGGCTTAGCGGAATAAATCCACCGGGGCCGCTGGTATGTAAGAGACCTAGCTTTCAGCGCCCGAGAGGTGAACGGCAATATGGTGTTCGGCAGGGCAAAAGTGAATAATACGAATGCTTGGGCATCGAAGCGCGTCCGATGCAGGATGCGGTTCTTGAAGTCAAAACCGGCATGCACTTCTGTGGGCTGTTCAGACCCGATTTAGTCGACCGCTCAAATATAAAAAGAAGATTTTCCGAAAATTTTTAAACAGCCTAAACGAGATTTCAGAATTTTGCCGCAGGGAATGACTTGGTTTCAAAAGAGTTGTTCACATGACTTGGCGAATATTATTTATAATTAAGGAATAAGACTGGTTCTAAAGCAAAAATCCACTGCTCCCAAAATTATCTTTGCCTATTCGTTTTGATACTGCGCATTTTGTGGCGGCATTATATGGCGGCGCATACAGAATGCAGCTCGGAGCAAGCCTAAATGTTTTTAATTTTATAAACTGAAAAAAGGCCGTTCTTATTGTTAAATATACAGATCTATCGAGCGCGAATCCTGGAGATGACAATCTAAAACCATTGGTATACATTTGGTTTACAATAAAGCCTGGAAAAGACGGGAAAAGAGAGGTGCCTGATAAAGGCGAGTACAGGAAATTCCCTGGGAATTCTGGGAATACGCCTATTGTAAACTTGATAATGCGTCCCTGCGCGGTTCCTGCGATAAAGAAAAAATAATGTTCGTTTTTACGCATGCATCGTTCTACATTTTCCAATAAGTGGATAACGTATAATAAGCGGCATCGGACGGATGGGAAGTGGCTTCGATGGCGTATGTATATGTGGAACAAGTGCTGCTGGAGAATATGTTGATCAATGCATTCGCACTCTGGCTGGCCTTGCGTTTGATCCATATACCGCTGGTGTGGCTGCGCATCATTTTGTCCGCACTCACCGGTTCGCTTTTCGGTATAGTCATGCTTCTTTTTTCCATGCCCCTTTATCTGCAGTGGGCAGGCAAAGTTGTCCTGTCGCTGCTGCTGTCTTTTATAGCGGTTCCCAGGAGCACGGGAAAGAAAAAGTGGCTTCATACGGCCGGTATGTTTTGGCTCGTGACGATTATCTTAGGCGGCGCTTCGCTGGCGATGGTTTACTTTCTGGGCGGCAATGTCTTTGTCGTGGGCGGCGTTGCCATGACCCGGGGGGCCTCTCCGGCCATGCTTTTGGGCGGCTTGTGGCTGGGCTACGCGCTGATCCGCTGGCTTTGGCTGGGCGCCTTTTCGGGCATCCTGCCCGAGCAGGTACCCGTCACCATCACCCAGGATAATGTGACGGTACAATTCATGGCCCTTGTGGATACCGGCCAGACGCTCACCGAGCCGGGCAGTGCAAGGCCCATCATCGTGGTGGATGAGTCTCAGGCCAAAAAGTTGTTGCCCGAATGTATGCGGCATGCGGATACCCGCGGAAAAGACTGGCTCTGGTGGCTCAATACGGCCACATCCTCCGGTTTTAGAAACCCCGTCTGCCCGGTGGGGTTCCGCAGTGTCGGCGGCGAGGGGATGCTGCCGGGGTTCCGCATGGACGCGGTGACGGTGTCCGGGCAGAAGGTGGCGGCCACCATTGCCGTCTTTCAGGGCAGACTGGATCAAAAGGGGGTATACCACGCGCTGGTGCCCGCGGCGCTGGTGACCCGGCAAAAAGTTTTTACGGCGGCTGGAAGGGAGAAACGCGCATGAAGATCTGGACGTACATATTCACGAGACTGAAAATGTTTGGGGTGCAGGTGGCGGCTTTTTTGGTTCGCCTGTTCAGCAAAAGGGGGGAGATCCATTATATAGGCGGCAGCGAGGCGCTGCCTCCGTCGCTGTCGCCGCCTGAGGAGCAGGAACTGCTGGCGCTGCTTGAAATGGGGGACGAGGGAGTAAAGCCCACGCTCATTGAGCGCAACCTGCGCCTGGTGGTCTACATTGCCCGCAAGTTTGAAAACACCGGCATCAGCATCGAGGATTTGATATCCATCGGCACCATCGGCCTGATCAAGGCCGTCAATACCTTTGATGTCACCAAGAAGATCAAGCTGGCCACGTACGCCTCCCGCTGCATTGAAAACGAAATCCTCATGTACCTTCGCCGCAACGGCAAAACCCGCTACGAGGTCTCCCTTGACGAGCCGCTGAACACCGACTGGGACGGTAATGAACTGCTTTTGTCGGACATTATGGGCACCGACGGCGATCTGATCTTCAAGTCCATCGAAAAGGAGATTGACCGCGAGATGCTCCAGTGCGCCATGGAGAATCTTACCGCCAGGGAAAAGAAGATCATGGTGCTGCGCTTTGGACTGGATAACGGCATAGAAAAAACACAGAAACAGGTGGCTGATCTTCTGGGCATCTCCCAAAGCTATATTTCCCGTCTTGAAAAACGCATTATCCTGCACCTGAAGAGAGAGATCAGTAAAATGGCATAACGCCCGGCCAATCTGCCGGCTGAATAAAAAAGCGGCCTTTAAAACGCTGGCAGGCCGCTTTTTCAATGCTGTTATTTGCGCTGGCGTCAGTCGGTTGTGGCGAACCATAAGCCGCCGCCTATATAGTCTAAAAAGACGATGGTGGGGCTTTTATCGTCCTTATTCACATAGAAGTAGGCATAGCCTTCCTGTTTGGCGGGCGCATACATGGTATCCAGCCTTGGAGACAGCCCGGCGACAGAGACAAAGTCGTTGTAATGAACGCCGTCGGTGCTGACGATATCGAACATGGCGTTATTGATATCGATGGCCTCGTCGTCTTTGGAATCGATGGCCTCAACACTAAATTTGGCAAACAGGTACTCCATGCCATCGGGAGGGTCGTCATTGAACCGGTTGCCCTTCTTGGCCATGTCGAGGGCTTTTTCGCCGCGGATTACCTCGGTGATAGTCAGTTTTGCGTCAAAGTGGTGGAAAAGACTGTTGGCGTCCATACCCTTAAATTCACCGGTCTGGCCCAATGCGACGGGGTTCCTGCGCGTGCCGGGGGCACTGTCGCCGGCATTTTCGGATGCGGCGGGCTTTTCAGAGGGCGTATAGCCGGAGCCGCCTTCCAGCTTATAATCCGGGTCGGTGGTGAACCAAAGATCGTCCATAAAACAGATCAAAGGATATTCATCGTCTTTATTTACATAGAAGTAGGCGAAGCCTTCCTGTTCGGCGGGGGCATACATATCGGTAAACCTTGGCTCCAGGCCGGCGACGGATACGAAATCGTTGTACTTGACGCCGCCGCCTTCGGTGAACAGATCGAACAGGACGCTGTTGATGTCCACCAGTTCATCATCCCGGGATGCAAGGGCAGTGGCTTTAAATTTCGCAAAGATGTACTCCATGCCATCGGGAGGGTCGTCATTGAACCGGTTGGCTTTTTTTGCCATTTCCAGGGCCTCTTCGCCGCGGATCACTTCCAGCAGCGTCAATTCCACTTTATATGAGAAAAACAGGCTGCCGCCGGCAATGCCGTCCCAAAGGCCGGTTTCACCGATGGGCAGCGGATTTTTACGTGTGCCGGCGGGCGTGGCATCGGCCGTAGGCGCGGCGGTGGGGGCACTCGTGGCGACGGGCGTGGGCTTGGCTGGGGCAGTGCCCACGGAAGGCGTTCCGGCGGGCGCATCTGATGCAAAATCTCTAAAGGGCGCGAACAAGCACGAAACAGTGGACAGGCAAAGAGCGAGAACCACAGCGATGACGGCTAAACGTTTCAGGCGCATTTTGTATCCTCCTTGAATGGTTTGGTATAGTAAGATGAATATGCCGAAGAAATGATCCTATGTAAAATGTTACCAGATTGTGAACAATAGTCAATAAAATTGTCTGAAAGTAAAAGATTCTTTATATTTTCAAAGTCAAAGGCCTGCGTTGCAGGCCTTTGACGAATATGAAGCATTTAAGTTCAGCGGAAATCGAAATGCCTTTTATCCCCGTCTGACATTGCCGGTTTTTATGGCCTCCTCCGCCACCGCCTTTGCCACGGCGTCCGGTACGGATTTATCCAGCGCCGAGGGCATGATGTTCTCCGCCGAGAGCACATCGTCCGGGATCATGGACGAAAGGGCCAAGGCCGCCGCCCGCTTCATGGATTCGGAAATATGCTTTGCCCGCACCGCAAGAGCGCCCTTAAAGACGCCGGGGAAGGCCAGAACGTTGTTGATCTGGTTGGGATAATCGCTCCTTCCGGTACCCACGATGGCCGCGCCGCCGGCACTGGCCTCGTCGGGCATGATTTCCGGTACGGGATTGGCCATGGCGAAGACGATGCCGCCCTTCATGGCAGCCACCATTTTTTTTGTGACAAGCCCCGGCCGCGAGACGCCGATAAAGGCGTCCGCGCCGATCATAGCGTCGGCCAGAGATCCCTTCTCGCCGTCAAGATTGCTGATATGGCTGATGGCTTCCTGGCCGGGATTTAAGTTTTCACCGCCCCTGCGGATGATGCCGTTTATATCGCACAGAATGACGTTGCCAAAGCCCATGTCAATCAAAAGATTCCCGATGGCGATGCCGGCGGCGCCCGCGCCGTTGATGACGATGCGCATCCCGCCCATCTTCTTTTTCGTGACCTTCATGGCATTGATCAGTGCCGCGGCCACTACGATGGCGGTGCCGTGCTGATCGTCATGGAATACGGGAATATCGCAGAGCTGCTTCAGCCGCCGTTCCACCTCAAAGCAGCGGGGCGCCGCAATGTCCTCCAGATTGATGCCGCCGAAGCTCTTTGAGATCAAGTAAACGGTCCGCACCAGCTCGTCCACATCTTGGGTGTCCACGCAGATAGGAAAGGCGTCCACGCCGGCGAATTCCTTGAACAGCGCGCATTTGCCCTCCATCACGGGCATGGAGGCGGCAGGGCCGATATCGCCCAGCCCCAGTACGGCGGACCCGTCTGTGACGACGGCCACCGTATTGCCCCGGCCGGTCAGCTCAAAGGATTTCTCATAGTCCTTTGTGATCACCCGGCAGGGCTCCGCCACGCCGGGGGTATAGGCCATGGAAAGCTCCTCTGTGGTGGTGATTGGAATCTTTGAACGAACTTCCAATTTGCCGCCGAGCTTGTAGTGAAGGTCCAAGGCTTTTTGATTGATATCCATATGTATTTCCTCTCTTGATTGTGGGCGTCGTTTGAAATGCCGCCAAAGGCTATACCATATTTTCCGGCCTTACGGCGTCGTCGAACTGCTTTTCTGTCAGGAGGCCCAGCGCCACGGCCGCCTGTTTCAAGGATAGGTTCTCCGCGTAGGCCTTTTTGGCCACCCTGGCGGCGTTGTCGTAGCCGATATGCGGGTTCAGCGCCGTCACCAGCATCAGTGAGCTGTGAAGATACTCCCTCATCCGCCGGACATTGGCCTTGATTCCCGTCGCACAGTGGTCGTTGAACGAGTTTATGCTCTCTGAAAGCAGGCGTACGGACTGAAGGAAGTTGTAGATCAATACCGGCATGAACACATTGAGCTGAAAATTGCCCTGGGAAGCGGCCATGCCCACGGCTACGTCGTTGGCCATCACCTGTACGGCCACCATGGTGACGGCCTCGCACTGCGTGGGATTGACCTTGCCGGGCATGATGGAGCTGCCGGGCTCGTTTTCGGGGATGATGATCTCCCCGATGCCGCACCTGGGGCCGCTGGCGAGCCATCGCACGTCGTTGGCGATCTTCATCATGTCGGCGGCCAGCGCCCTCAGGGCGCCGTGGGCGTAGACCAGTTCATCCTTTGCCGTAAGGGAATGAAATTTATTGGGCGCTGATACAAACCTCTCACCGGTAAGCTCCGACACCGCTGCGGCCACGGCCTGCCCGAACCCTTCCGGCGCGTTGAGCCCGGTGCCCACGGCGGTACCGCCAAGGGCCAGCTCATGCAGGCCGCGAAGGGCCTGCACGATCATGTTTCCGGTCTTTTCCAGCATGCTTCTCCAGCCGGAAATCTCCTGGGAGAAGGTGATGGGAGTGGCGTCCTGCAGATGGGTGCGCCCGATTTTGATGACGCCTTGATTTTCCCCCTCCAGCCTTTTGAACGTATCGGCAAGCCGGTCAATTGCCGGCAGCAGGTTTGACCTGATCTCCAGCACCGCCGCGATGTGCATGGCGGTGGGGAACGTATCGTTGGAGGACTGGGACATATTTACATGGTCGTTGGGATGCAGCAGCCTTGTCCCGGCCAGCTCATTGCCCCGTCCGGCAATGACTTCGTTGACGTTCATATTGGACTGGGTGCCGCTGCCCGTCTGCCAGACGACGAGGGGAAAGTGCTCCCACAGACTGCCCTCTATGATTTCGTCACAGACGGCGCTGATGATGCCGCATCTGTCCTCTTCGAGCTTTCCAAGCCGCAGGTTGGCCATGGCGGCCGCCTTTTTCAGGATGGCAAACGCGGATATAACGGCCGTGGGCATCCTTTCCTCGCCGATTTTAAAGTTTTCCAGGCTGCGCTGCGTCTGCGCGCCCCAATACTTATCCGCCGGGACGGCAATTTCGCCCATGGAATCTTTTTCAATACGGGTTTTCATAAATGCTCCTTATAAAGATGATAGGCCCATTATACCACTGGTTGCCCGATGGATGAAGGAAAACCGGATAAAAACCCCGCGGCTGCTTTATGGCCGGGAATTTTAAATGCAGCGGCGTCTGCCCTGGATAAGCTTGATGCTGGCAAAATGGCTACAGCTTTAGTGTGGGACATAAAAATACCGCGAACCCGTCAAAGATGATCCACAATTTTGACCGCGGGTTCTTTCCCGCTGTTTAATGCGGATTATACTCCCACAAGCTTGGATGCAAGCCGGAGCCCCGAGGCAGGCTGCGCGGAGGGGAGGGCGGTACGAAGAATCCCCAACCGCAAAGCGATTGGGGATTCTAAATGAAGCGCAATCCGCTCCGACGGGTTTAATGTTGACAAAACAGATGCAACGCACTGAACGCCGCCGCAGGCGGCAACCGCTTCCGCTCCAGCGAACGGCGGGAAAAGAAAATGCCTCCCACGAGGGGAGGCAAGGTTAATTTTATAGTCCTAACAACTGTTTTTTCTTTGCGTCAAATTCTTCTTGGGTAATAACTCCGCTATCTAAGAGCTCTTTGAATTTTTTTAGCTCATCGGCGGTTGACACTTGTTGAATGGTCTGTTCAGATTCATTATTTTTATAATTTTTAAAAGCCTTTTTAATTTCAGAAGCAACTTGACAGTATAAGCCTTGACAGACAAGAAATCAACCGAAAATATCGCTCGGTCGCAGGCGCGTGGTTTTTTATAGAAGAGGAGGGAGCAATGGAGCGGTATGAAGAACCTCCAACCGCAAAGCGATGGGGGTTCCGGGTGAAGCAGAGCTTGATGCGGGCATAAAAAATACCGCGAACCACGCAAAGTGATTCGCGATATTGGTTGCGGGCCCCTGCCCGCTGGTAGCGGCGATGTGATTCGAACACATGACCCTCCGGGTATGAACCGAATGCTCTAGCCAGCTGAGCTACGCCGCCATATACGTATTGACGCAAAGAGAATTTTATCATTGCCGGCGCGGCATGTCAATAGCATAGCGGGGAAAACGGGAAAATATACGCAGAGAAAGCCCGTTCTGGCGCACGCCGGACTTTTTGAGCACAGAGAACCTTGAATCAATTTTTTATGATCTTCGGAATTTTTCAGCTTGGCGAAAGCGAAGCAATCCTTCATTTAACAGACGGCGGACTTACAGCAAAAATTGATGTGAGGGATTTTAATAGCGGAATTTTATAAAGCGCAAACAAAAACAAAGGGCCTGCGCCTGCAGGCCCCGTCCGTCTGGGGTGAGGTCCATATTAACATTTGCACTTGCACTTGTGATCGTGGGTGTCGGCAGCATGCAGGAGCTTGCCGCCGCAGCGCACCTGTGGGAACAAGGGTAAGTCTTCCAGCGCGTTGACGCAAGATTTACCGTCTTCAGAATACTCAACGGCCTTGCGAAGGTCTTTGACGAGCGTACCGTCGACGTTCAGGGGCACTCTGGCGGTGATAAACACGAGAATCGACATGTTGACCGTCACGATGAACTTATCGTCGAGGGTGCAGCCGCAGGCACTCACGGCCGTGGCCAGCACTTCGATGTTCGAGGCAATCTGCGCGTTGCAGGGAAGGTCCATCACCACGTCGATGGTGGCGGAAATCACCGCATCGGCCACGTAGCAACGGCATCGGGCGTCGGTGAAGAAGATCTGCACCGGAAGGTCGACGCGGGCGCGAACGCGCACCGTAGAGGGTTCCACGATACATCTTGCGCCGGCGACACTGCCACCGGCACATCCGCATCCGCCGCCGCAACCGCAGCCACCGCTACATCCGCCGCCACAACCGCAGCCGGCGCCGCCGACACAGCCGCTGTCGTGCTTTTGGGTAGGTATCAGCACCAGGTCGCTCAAGATGGCATTGGAGCAGGTGGACAAAAGGCAGTTAAAGGTATAGGGAGGGACGGGGGTAACATCTTTTCCGCAGTCGCAAATGGGCCGTGCATTTTCCGGGCACAGCTCGATGTCGCGCAGGGTTCTGTCGATACGGGCGCTATCGAAGATCTGGTCGACGAGAACCATGGAACGCACTTCGCAGCCGGGGATGGGATCGGGGCATGGGCAGGCAGCTACGCCGCTGACGGCACATTTGCGCGAAGCGGAAGAGTCACAATCAATGTTTGGACAATACATGAATAAGGCCTCCTTGTCAGAGTTGATGAATGGTAGGTATCCATTATCACAATATGTCGGATAAAATAAAGATGTTACGGCCTGCGCAACTAAATAATAAAGATGTTACGGCCTATGCAACGCTTGTGCCGAAATAATTTGGGAGGAGTCTGAGCAACATGAACGGCGATGCATTCTTTATGCAGCCCTGCAGGCAGTCCGGATGGCCGGACCGCCCATATCGCGAAATGTAACGGCGGCTTGCGATATTTTTGCCTGCGGCAGGCGGTTGCCGTATCACCAGCCGCTTGCACCATCCTATGCGGTGGGGAGGGCCTTGGTGAAATCAACAAACAAGCGCAGGCCTGCACCTGCACTTGTTTGTTGAAGCCGGCAAGAAAAATTTTATACCGCGTCGGGTGGGAAGCAGCGGATGACGGACAGCTTACCGTCCGTGGCGAAGCGCACATCTTTCAAGCCGGCGGGGAGGAATACCTCGTCGCCTTTTTTGACGCTTCTCTCGCCGCCGTCGTAACGGATGATGCCTTCACCTTCGGCCACGATGAGGATCGAGAAGGTGCCGGTGTCGAGGATATCCATAACGCCTGCGGACATGTCGTACCTAGCCGCGCCGAAGGGAGCCCCCTGGGCTTTGCCGATGATGATCTTTTCCGCATAGTCCGCCGTCTGCTGCAGATAGACGGGAGCCACTTTGTATTTATCGATAATGCCCTGCTGGGAGAGCCCCTCGTAGTTAAAGGCCTCCAGCATCTGCTCGCGCCACGCCGGATCGTCGGCGCGGCCCTGCGGGGCGCGGGACTTCTCCACAACGGCGGTGACGTCGCTGGGCTCCTGCACCTCAATGATGAAGCAGCCCTTGCCGATGGCGTGCACCAGACCGTTGGGCACATCGTACATATCCTCGATTTCCACGGGAATCTTGTGGCACCAGTCCAGCATGGCCCCGATATCCTGCTTGTCGAACAGCTCGTAATACGTTTCTTTGGTGATGCCTTCCTTGAAGCCCAGCGTCAGAGACGGGTTCTCCACGTCGTCGCGGGTGCCAAGGACATACCAGCACTCGTGCTTGCCGCGGGGCAGGTTGTACAGCTTCTGCGCGATTTCCTTGGGCGGGTGGGCCTGGAGCGCCAGATCCTCTCCGGCGTCCAGAATCTTGACCAGCACCATGGGATGATCGCCGTATTTTTTCACGTGCGCCTCGCCCAGATAGCCTTCGGGATGCTCTTTTAAAAGGTCTTTCAGGTAGAGTTTCTCGCCTTTGGGGGTGATCACCTCAGCGTAGCCGGTATTTTTGTCCTCAAGCTGGGCCGCGTTTGAAACCAGCGTGCAGGAACCGACCCAGCTCTCCGGCCTGCCGTCGTCCTGATCCGATGGGATGCCGCGAAAACGGTCCGTCTCGCGTCCGCCCTGGTAGGACCGATGGAATTTGTTATGCACCAGTTCCAGCGGTTCGTTGAAGAAGTCTGCCATAGAATATACCTCCATAAAAATAATAACTGATTCGGTTGATTTTTTATCCGGGGTTTTTGGTTCTCTCTCATTATAAGCCGTATGGACGCTCTTGGCGAGGGGGTAAATGGGAAAAATTGATGCGATTGATGTCCCGGTTTTGCGCCTTTGTGGCGAAACGCGCAGCGCCTGCGCGAATTCATGCGAAATTTTATGCGCGCCCAGCCGACAAAAAGCGCAGGATATGTATGGTAACTTTAATGAAAACAGACGATTTAATATAAGATTCATTTCATACGGGGGTGTGGGCGTGCAGGGCATTGCAAATAAGGCAAAGGCAAAGCTTTCCAAAAAGCAGATCGAACCGATGATTTGGCAGGCCGTCAGCGCACTGTCCTGCGCGCTTTGCGCCCTGATGCCCATGAAGGCGGCAGTATCGCCGCTCATGCTGTGCGTATTCGCGGCCGTTGTGCGAAACGGAAGCAATCTTCCCTTATCCATGGCCAGCCTTCTGTTGGGCCGGGTGATCAATTACGCCATAGTCTCGGATGCCTTTTTGGGCGCGGACGTGCTGGCTGTGCTTCTCTTATCGGGCATGCTCTACGCGCGGCAGACCTGGGGCAAGGCCCTTGGCGCCTGGGTGGAGGGCCTATTGATTGCCATTGTGCTGTTTTTCTCGCGCATATTGATGCAGAAAATGCTGGGCTATGACTATCTGGTGCTGGGCGTGCAATTGGTGGCGGTGCTGATTTTATCCGGCACCATGCAGACGGCCGCGAAAGTACTTTACAGCGCGAAACGCCGCAGGGTTTTATCCCAGGAGGAGATTCTTTCGCTGTGCCTTTTTGCCTGCATCATTCTCTCGGCGCTTGCGCCGGCAAGAATATGGGGGGTATCCCTGGCGTCCGTACTGACATTCTACGTGGTAATGGCGCTGTCGTATGCTTCGGGCCCCGCGGTGGGGGCGGCCTGCGGCGCAGCGGCGGGCGTGGCGCTGAGCATCGGCTTTGCGGGCCGGTATGAACTGATGGGCAATCTGGCCATGTGCGGCCTGGCGGCGGGGATGTTCCGCAAGATGGGCCGGGGCGTCTCCGGGCTGTCTTTTCTGTTGGTCAACGCTATGCTGACGCTGATGATCAACGGCTCCAACACGGTACTGATGCCGCTGGCCGAAACGCTTCCGGCCTGGGGCATGCTGCTTCTGACGCCCAGGAAATGGATGGACAGGCTCTCGGGCGCTGCGGATAAGGGCGCCCGCAAACGGGTGCAGAGCCAAATACTGGTGGAACGGGTGCAGGAAATGGCCGCGGGTAAAGTGGCGGAGCTGGGCGGTATGTTCAGGACCATGTCCGATGCTTTCAAAAGCGTTGCCTGCGCGGACGAGGGGCCGGCGAACGCGCAGGTAGCCGCCATGATGCGCACCGTGTCTCAGCGCGTATGTGGGGGATGCGCGCTGCACGGCTGCTGCTGGCAGCGGGAGTACGACCAGACGTTCGCCTGGCTGCAGGAAGCCATGGAAAATGCCCGCATCGACGGTCATTTTGACGCGAAAAAGATTGATCCCACATTCGCCAGGCGCTGTATGCGTTTAAACGACCTGGCGGTGACGGTGGACGACGCGCTTTATCTCTACACGCTGAAACAGCAGTGGGAGGGTCGCATCGACGACAGCCGGCTTCTGGTGGCCGAGCAGCTTGAAGGCGTATCGGGGGTGGTCAGGTCGCTGGCCGACGAAATCAAGGTGGACGTTGAAATGGACGGCGAGATGGAGAGGGAAATCCGGGTGGAATTCGACAAGGCGGGCATCTACGCAAGCGACGATATCGTGGCCTACAAGGGGCCCGACGGATGGCAGGTGCAGGTATCGCTTCGCGCCTGCGACGGCGGTGAAATGCCCTGTAAGCGCGCCGGCGCGCTGGCGGTGTCCAAGGCGCTGGCCACGCCCATGATGCTGCAGGACTACCAGTGCGACACGGCGGAGGACGGCCTGTGCAGGTGCACCTACGCGCCGAAAGTACGCTTTGAGGTGGAGGTGGGCGCGGCGGATAAAAAGAAGGAGCGTATCAGCGGCGATCATTACATCTATGAGAAGCTCAGCGACCAGCGGGTGCTGGTGGCGCTGTCCGACGGCATGGGCTCCGGAGAGCGCGCCTGCGCCGAGAGCCGGGCCACGGTATCGCTTCTGGCCCAGTTCATGAAGGCCGGATTCGACAAGGAAGTGATGATGCGCGCCATCAACCGCCTGCTGATCCTTCGAAGCGGCGAGGAAATGTTCGCCACGGTGGACATGTGCCTGTTCGATCTGACCCAAGGCGTGATGGAGATGACGAAGATCGGGGCGGCCCCGGGGTACGTGATTGCGGGGGGACAAGTGGAAAAAGCGCCGTCGGACACGCTGCCCATAGGCATTGTGGACGACGTGCGTTCGGCCACGACGCTGTGGCAGTTGTCCGAGGGCGACGGGGTGGTGATCCTCTCCGACGGCGTTACCGACGTGATCGGGGAGGACGTGATGACGGAGCTGCTGGAGCTTTTGTGGCCGCAGGCCAAGGGCGACGCCCAGGCGCTGGCGGACATGGTGCTGGAGACCGCCATGCAGTGCAGCGGCGAGACGGTCAAAGACGACATGAGCGTCCTGGTGGGCTGGATGCGCAAGGCGGGCTAGCCGGGAATTTTTGATTTTCCGCATCGCGTGGATGCGGCTGTATGAATTTGACGGAAGGGGGGCACGGGGAAAGGCAGGAAGGCATCAGGGTTCAAGGATTGGGCGGCGGCGCCGCCCAAAAAAGCGGAACGCATGCGTTCCGCTTTTTTATATAAAAGTTGCTGACGGGCCGCCGTCACTCACCGTTTTTCCTCAGGTATTCCCGCGCGGCGAAGAGCCCCACGATGGTCTTGGCGTCCTGTATCTGGCCCGTCATCACCATATCGATGGCATCGTCCATGGCAATGGTGCGCACGTGGATGAATTCGTCCCGGTCAAAATGAAAGCGGCCTTCGGACAGTTCGGTGGCCAGGTAGATGTGAATCACTTCCGAGAAGATGCCGGGGGAGGAGGCCATGGCATTGAGCAGCACGAGCTTTCCGGTCTTTTTGGCCGTTTCCTCTTCCAGTTCGCGGGCGGCGCATACATAGGGGTCTTCATCCGGCTCCAGCCTGCCGGCGGGGATTTCCAGCGTGACCCGCCCGATGGCGTGACGGAACTGATGAACCAGAATCACATTGCCGCCATCGTCCACGGGCACCACGGCCGCCGCGCCGGGATGCCGGATGATCTCCCGAAGGGACGTGCGGTTATCGGGCATTTTGACCGTCCAGTGGTCGATGTCCACCACCTTGCCCTCAAAGACGGTTTTCTTGCTTTCCACGGTTTCGTTTAGCTGCTGCCGGACGTGTTCGGGTGTATGCATGGGCGCCTCCTAAAGCTCTTTTTGTTATCATAGCACGTTTTGACGGATGTTTGCATATTGCAGGCGCGAATAAAAGAAGCTACAATAAAAGGCGCGGAGGCATAAAGGTGGATAAAACCGTTTTGATTCTGGTGGCGAAGGCGGCCATGGAGCCGCTACATATTTCCGGCGCGAAGGTGCTGGTTGCCGTATCCGGCGGGGCCGATTCCATGGCGCTGCTGGATGTTTTGTGCGCTCTGGCGGATGAAATGGATATAACGCTTGCGGTGGGGCACGTCAATCATGGCCTGCGCGGCGAGGCGGCGGAGCGGGACGAAGCCTTCGTTCAGGCGCGGGCCGAAGAGCGGGGCCTTGATTTTTTTGTCCGGCACGTACGGGTGCCGCAGAATAAGCGGCAGGGGGAATCCGTGGAGGAGGCTGCGCGCCGCCTGCGCTACGACGCCCTGGGCCGGATGCGGGACGAGGCCAGAGCCCAGGTGACCGCCCTGGCCCACCATGCCGACGATCAGGCCGAGACGGTGCTTATGCGGCTGATCCGCGGAGCCTCTCTCCACGGCCTTGGCGCCATGCGCGTCATGACGCAGGATGAGCGCGGCACGCTGATCCGCCCGCTGCTTGAGGCTAAAAGAAGCGACATCGAAGCCTACTGCCGGGCAAACCGCATTGCATTCGCGCAGGATGAAACCAACGACAGCGATGAATTTCTGAGAAATAAAATCCGCCGCCACCTGATTCCGATTTTGAAGGAGCGGTACAATCCCGCCATTGTCGATACGCTCTTTCGCAGCGCCGGGCTTTGGGCGCAGGAATCCGATTTTATCCACGGCATGGCGCGGGGGGCCTATGAAGCGCATACGCTTGAGTCCGAAGAAGGGCGCCTGCTGAAAAGGGAGCTGTTTGATTGCCATCCGGCCATCCTGCGCCAGGTGATCGTTCTTGTCCTGATGAATTTGAACCTCCCGTTTGATTCAGAGACGGTGGAGCGCATCGCGGGGCTGCATGGCAGCCAGAGCGGCAGAAAGGTGCCCGTCGGCGAGGGCACGGCCTATAAGTCGCCAGGCGGGGTGATGGTGCTGGCGTATCTTCCGCCGGAAATGACGAATGCGGTGCCCGTCGCCGCGCCGGGCCGGACGGCGACGCCGCTGGGGGTATTGACGGCCTCACAGGTGATCTGCGGCAATCCGGCGACAGGGCCCTTTACGCAGCTTGTCCCAGTTGGTATACTTAAAGGCGCCGTGATCCGCCCTTGGCGCGCCGGCGACAGGATGAGGCCCATGGGCCTTCGGGGCGCGAAACTGGTCAGCGACATCCTCACCGACGCCCGCGTGCCCGCCTGGCAAAAAGGGCAGGTTTTGGTCCTTGAATCCGGTGGAAAGATCCTTTGGCTGGTGGGTTTTTGCGCCGATGAGGCAATAAAGGTAAAAAGTGGCGAAAGATGCATGAAACTTGAATTTATTTCGACAAAAATTCATCATGTGAACAAAGATTGTTAACATTTATACCCGATGATTGGTAGGGAGGTTTTTATGTCTTGGAAAAATGATGTGCAGCGTATACTGATAGCGAAGGAAGATGTTCAAAAGAGGGTCGCTGAACTGGGCGCGCAGCTGACGAAAGATTACCAGGGAAAGAATTTACTCGTTCTGGGTATTTTAAAAGGCGCGGTTATTTTTTACAGCGATCTGGTTAGAAGCATCGACTTGCCGCTGCAGATGGACTTTATCGGCATCTCCAGCTACGGAGCGGGCACCAAATCCACGGGCGCCGTCAAATTTCTGAAGGATACGGATCAGCCCATCGAGGGGTTGGACGTGCTGGTGGTGGAGGACATCGTCGATACGGGCCTGACGCTGAACTATCTTTTGGAAAACCTGTCCGCCAGAAAGCCGGCGTCGCTGAAAACGTGCTGCCTACTCGATAAGCCGCAGCGGCGCGAAGTGGTGATTGAAGCCGATTACGTGGGCTTTAAGATTCCAAACGAGTTTGTGGTGGGCTACGGGCTTGATTACAACGGCCTTTACCGCAATATCCCGGATATCGGCGTACTCTCGCCCAGAGCCTATGGGGATATCGCCCAGGACATTGAATGAGCCGAAGCGTTATGATATAATGTTTTAATACGGTTTTTGAAGCCGTATCTAGATTGATAAGTGGGTTAGGAGGATTCCAGTTGAAGAAAAACTACCGTGGTGCAATCCTGTTTGTAGCGCTGTTGATATTCGCTATATTATTGACCACGATCACCTTAAATTCCGGCGCGGAAGCGACGGCCAAAAAAGAAGAGATTGCCTATGTGCAGTTTCTTCAGCATGTAAAGGACGGCAATATCGCCAAGGTTGTCGTCATCGAGAGGGATCTCTACGGCGTCTATG
>JBMNQS010000010.1:0-41288 GCA_050944255.1 Christensenellales bacterium
CCACCGCACACGATAAAGTATTTGCCTGGCTTATTGCGGCGGGCTGCGTTATCTTTGTGGACTTTGCGCTCTTTGGCGGATTCAATATGGGGTTTTCCATCGCCTACGCGCTTTTATTCTGCCTGTGCCTTTCGTACCAGGCGAAGGACATGCGGATGACGCCCTTTTCCCTCTTCTGCGGGGCCTACTCGCTTTTGGCCTCGGCGGTGTTCGCCCTGTACGCCATGCCGGGGGTCAACTTCGTGCTGTTTTGTTCCATCGTGCTGGCCGCCGCCGTATTTTTCATCTACGCCTGCGGGGCGGCGCGCTATCCCTCCGGTGGTTATCTGATGCTGCTGGACGGGCTGGCCGCCCTTTTTTACCTGCCGCTGAAATTTGCCGGGAGGCCCTTCGTCGCCTTCTTTTCAAAGAAGATGAATCCGGGCAAGAAGGGCGTGGGCCTGAAAATCTTCGTGGGCCTGCTGGCGGCGATACCGGCGCTGATGCTGGTATTCCCGCTACTGATGGCGTCGGACGCGGCCTTTGAAAACATCATGAAGCAGGTGCTCAACATACAGAACCTGCCGGAGCTTTTGTTCAAGATACTGCTGGGGCTTGTCATGGCCATCTTCCTCTTTTCTGCCATGTATGCCATGAAGAAAAAGCGGGCCAAAGAGGATAAAACATATGGCAATCCTTTCAGGGTGCTGCATGTGACGGACCCGGTGGGGGTCAATGCGGCCATGTCGGCGATCTGCGCCTTTTATGTGCTCTATCTGGTGGCCCAATTGGGGTATTTCTTCAGCGCGTTTTCCGGGTTCCTGCCCGAGGGCTACACGTTCACCCCGGCAGAATACGCCAGGCGCGGGTTCTTTGAAATGTGCGCCATATCCGTCATCAATCTGTTTTTCGTATTCGGCGCGTGCGTGCTGGTCAAACGCAAGAGGGGCAACGTGCCCGCATCCACCCGCACCCTGGCGCTCTTTATGGTGGCCTTCAATATGGTGCTGATCATAGCGGCCATCTCCAAAATGGCACTGTACGTGGGCATTTTCGGCATGACGCAGCTTAGGGTCTTCGCCTCGGTGTTCATGGCGGCCGTGTTCATCCTTTGCCTGGCGCTGGCAGTGAGGCTTATCTTCAGGAAATTTCCGTACATGAAGGTGGCGGCGGTGCTCTGCGCCCTGCTGCTTCTGACGGTGGGGTTTGCCGACATCGACACATGCATCGCCCGCTACAATATAGCGGCCTATCAAAGCGGGCAGATCAAGGATATGGACGTGCGTACGCTGGGCTACCTGTCGGATTCGGCGGTGCCCCACATTGCGGGCCTGCTGGACGACGAGGACCCGGGCGTGCGGCGGGAGGCCAAGGAGGTGCTCAACGAGAAGCTGCGTAGTTCCTACATCGTGCACAAGGACGGCACGCTGCAGGCCCGCTGGGCGAAGCGGGACCATGATTTCAGGCTGTACAACCGCAGCGCGGCGCTGGCCAAAGAGACGCTGCTTCAAAACCTGGACGATTACTTTGAGTGGATGGACTGGGAATTGAATCCTGCTGAATACTATGAGGACACCTAGGACCGGGACCCGATGTGACTGAAAATTGATCCAAACAAAAAGCCCCGCGAATTCGCGGGGCTTCAAACTGTCAAAAAATCCTTTTGGGGATTATTAGGGGGCTTTAGCCCCCTAATTTTAATTCTGTGGGCAAGGCTGCGAGCCGAATCCTCGCGTTTCGAAGGCAACCGCCGAAGGCGGCTATTGGCCGCAGATCGACAAACCCAAGGGGGCCGACCCTGCGCGGCCGCAGCCCAGGCCTGCCCTTTAGGGTGCTCCTTTCAGGATTTTCCGGCCGCTGCAAAGACCCGTTCATCGGTTTTTGCAACAGGAAAAGTCCTGGCATACCCGTCAAAAACCATGGTTTTTGACGGCCTTGATTATGCGTTTCGTATGGCGGCCAGCGGCGAGAGCTTTGTGGCCCTGCGCGCCGGGTAGTAGCCCGCCATCACGCCCACCAGCACCGAGAAGATCAGCGATACCAGCATCAGCCAGGCGGGAATCACGCTGCGCATCATGGACAGTTCCCCCGTGCCGCCGGAGATCAGGTAGTTGATCAGCGTGGAGACCCCGAAGGAGAACACAATGCCCAAAAGGCCCCCGATCAGGCCGATCATCCCCGCCTCAAACAGGAACATGGCCCCAATATTGCCTACGCGGCAGCCCAGCACCTTCATGACGCCGATCTCGCGGGTGCGCTCATAGATGCTCATCAGCATGGTGTTGGTGATGCCCAGCGCCGCCACCAGCAGCGATACCGCGCCGATGGCCCCAAGAAGCGTCTGCAGGCCCCGTGACTGCTCCTGCATGGAGTCGATGATCTCGGCCATGGCGAATGTCTGGTACCCCATCTGCCGCAGCTCATCCTGCACCGAAAGCACGTTGCCGATGTCGTCCACGAACACCGCCATCTGGCTGTACTGCGTCAGGTCGATCCCCTGGTAGGCGAAGATCTTGCGGTTATCCTTCTCCATCTTGCGCAGCGACTCGATGGACATGATCAGGTAGCTGTCGTATTCGCTGTTGCTGGGAGTTATCAGCCCCTTGATGCTGCCCTTGTAGCGCTTGGGAGCGGGCAGGTCCGGGAATTGGTCCGGATTTTCGGCCATGTACGAGTCGCCGGCCAAAATGTTGTAGCGGGTGTTCAGCCAGTCGATGTCCGGTCCGTTCTCATTCCATGTCCATACGTAACTGGTGGGATCGTAAAAATTCTGCTTGGCCCAGGAGCCCAGGAGCATGTCGAAATTGGCGCCGGGAGAAAGGGTGGTGCCCTCCTGGATCTCGATGCCCAGCTTGGGCAGGTTTTCCGGATCGATGGCCAGAATGCTGCCGCCGTACTGGTACTTGCCCGCTTTGATGGTGATACCCCAAATATTGTAATAGCCCACCGCGTCGGAAACGTGCGCCATGGCGCTGAACTGCCGCACCGTATCGTCGGTCAGGGCGTTCTCGCTCGAACCGCCGCCGGGCATGCCGTAATAGCCGCCGCCGTATACGTCGATGCGGCGCAGAGAGCCCAGGGATTCCAGCTCCTCCACATAGCCCTGGTTGATGCCCACGCCCAAGGAAACCATGATGATAATGGCCGCGGTACCGATCACCACGCCCAGCACCGTCAGCACCGTGCGGAGCCGCCGCCGCCACAGCGACTGCAGCGACATGGCCAGAAGATCAGTCAATCTCATAGGCTTGTTCTTCCTTCCGCCGTTTTGCGCGCCTGACAAGAGCGGTGACCACGACGGCAACCGCCGCTACGACGCCAAGGCTTACCCAGAGCCAGGTCAGGTTCCTACCCTGCGGCTCCGGCTCGGGTTCCACGGGCCAGGGGTCAAACCCGCCCGAATAAGACTCGATGGTGATGTCAAAGGCGAACTCCTGAGAATACTCCTCGCCGAATTCGTCCTCGTAGGTGAGGATGATCCTGCCGGAATTGAACTCGGGGGCAGGCACCTCCATGCCCGGATCCTCCATGCCCGGATCAACGACCACGCCGCCGGGCATGGGTTTGGCTACCGCCGGCCTGCTCAGGCTCATGGGCTGGGCCAAATCCTCAGCCTCCCGGGGAAGAATGTCCACGTCGCCGTCGGGCAGTATATCCATGCCGTCCTCGGGCGCATCCGATCCGCCGTCGCCCGTGCCCGCAATGTACCCCATGACGGGCGTGACGTAGATTTCATTATTGGCCGAAGCGCCGGGCTCAATGTTGCCCGCAAAATAACTGGACTCAGGCATCAGCCCGTTGCACTCCAGACGCACCATGGCATTGTAAATTTTGGATTTGCCCAGATTGTAGATGCTGATGGGAATCGAGAAGCTCTGGCCGTCCATCACCGCCGAGGGAATGGCGGGATCGTCCATGACCACCCGAAGCTGCTGCCTGATGGTGATGGTGATGGTCTCGGTAAGGGTGTAGGAGGTGGCCTGCGCGTCGTCGTACTCCATCGTCAGCGTAATGGGATGGCTCTTGGCGGGCGCGTCGGGACGCACCTGCAGCTTGATCTTCTGCGAAGCGCTGGCGCCGGCCCTCAGCTCGGCAATGAACAGGGAGCTTGTGCCCTCGTAGGGAATCAGTACGTTCTCCTCGGAAGAAAACGCGATGCGGGCGTTCTGAATCCCTCTGGATTTATGGGTATTGGTCAGCTCGATCTCCAATTCAAATACGTCGCCGGAAAAAATCTCCCCGGGATTGGCCTTGTAGGACGTCACCACCAGCTTAGGCTGGTGCTGGGGCAGCGGCGTCGTCTCGCCCGTAGGCTGCGTGCCCTGCTTGGCCAGCTTGACGTAGACGGTGAATTCCTGCTGCGCCGTCTGGCCGTTCTGCTGGTAGCTGGCAATGAACGAAACCGGATAGTTGCCGTTGTATATGTTGCTGCCAATTTTTAAATTATCAAATCTAAATAAGACGGTCTCCTTGCTGGCAATGCCGCTTTGAGATTTCCCCGTCTCAAACGAAACCGGCTTTTTTATCAGGTTTTTGGCTTCAAACGGGAAATTGGCGTCGGACGACGCGTTTTGAAGCGCCACGGTCACGTCCGTCAGCGCGTCGCCGGACCTGTTCATCAGCGGCAGGTAAATATCCACGGTGCCGCCCTTTTTGTCGTCGGTGGGCGTGTAACCGCCGGAAAAGGACGCGCCGCCGTCATCGGGCACCTTTTTTGTGGCGTTGATCTGCAGCGCGTTGCCGGCATCGCCGGGCACTCCCGGACCGGGATCGCCGTTTTCATCCTCGTCTGTCGCCAGCGCCGGAGCCGCAAGACCCACAAGAAGCACCAGCACCAGGATAAAGCTAAGCCATTTGATTCGTTTCATTGGAAATTTCCCCCTGTTTGTTTTCAATGATATCCACAATGGATCCGTCGGAGAGTTTAATCATGCGGTCCGCCAGCTGCGCGTAGTTGATATCGTGGGTGACCATCACCACGGTTCTGCCCTGATCGGCCGAAAGCGACTTCAATAAGGTGAGGATTTCCCGGGAAGTGTGGCTGTCCAGGTTCCCGGTGGGCTCGTCGGCGAAGATGATGTCCGGATCGGTCACCACTGCGCGGGCGATGGCCACCCGCTGCTGCTGGCCGCCGGAAAGCTGGGTGGGCCTGTGGCGCAAATGCTTGGACAGCCCGAGGGACTGCAGCGTCTTGATGGCGCGCCTGCGCCGCGCCGCCGGGCTGATGCCGCAAAAGATCATGGGCAGCGCCACGTTTTCAAGCGCGGTTAAATGGGGCATAAGGTTAAAGGACTGGAAAATAAACCCGACCTGCTTCTGGCGATAGACCACCAGACGGTTTTCACTTAATTTTTCGATGTGCTGGCCGCCCACCACGATCTGTCCGCGGGTGGGCCGCTCCAAGCCGGCCAGCATGTTTAAAAGCGTGGATTTGCCGCTGCCGGAGGTACCCGTAACGGCGCAGAACTCACCTTTTTTGATTTCCAGGTCCACGTCGCGCAACGCCTGAATGCGCGTCTGGCCGATCCGGTAAATCTTGGTGAGCCCGGATGTGCAGATGATGCTTTCCATAAAAAGTTGACCTCCAAAGCCCGGATGACTATAACTTAAGACGAAAGACAGATGAAATGGGTTCCCGCTACCGCTGGGAAAAGTTAAATTTATTATACTGTTTTGAAACGGGGCGCGTCTATGGAAATCAAGCGACTTAAGAAAGATTTAATAATAGGGAGGGATAAAAGAAATGATTTTGTGCCCGGCCGGGACCTGCCATGGCTTTTTAGACCGGTTTTCTTGACAATAAGGGGGCAACGGACAATAATAGATAGAATAAGGAAATAAAGGCCCGGAATATGGGCGGGATGAAGGTGCATGATGGACTACAGGTTCGCAGAACGTATGGGAGATATCTCGGGGAACGCCATCCGCGAGATATTTAAGCTCTTGGGCGATCCGGAAATGATTTCCTTCGCGGGGGGCATGCCCTCGGCGGAGAGCTTTGCCTGCGAGGATCTGGCGCAGATCGCAAATGAACTGCTGCGTGAAAAGGGCAGGACCATCCTGCAGTACGGCGCCACGGAGGGCTACTATCCGCTGAAGGAGGCGCTGGTGCCGTTTCTTGAAGATAAGGGCGTGAGCGCCGCGCCACAGGATATGCTGATCATCACCGGCAGCCAGCAGGGCATTGATTTAACGCTCAAGGCGTTTATCGATCCGGGGGATGTGGTGCTGGTGGAGCGGCCCACGTACCTGGCGGTGCTGCATATTTTAAAGACGTACCAGGCCCGGGCCGTGGGGGTGAACCTTCAGGCCGATGGCGTGGATTTAAACGAGCTTGAGGATAAGATGAGGAAACACCGTCCCAAGCTATTGTATCTGGTGCCCACGTTCCAGAATCCCACGGGGCGCACCACCAGCCTTAAAAAGCGAAAGGCCATCGGCGAACTGGCGGAAAAATACTCGGTGGCGGTGTTCGAGGACGACCCGTACCGGGACCTGCGCTACGCGGGCGAGCCGCTGCCGGCGCTCTACGGGCTGGGCAATCCGGAAAACATGATCTATTCCACCAGCGTATCGAAGCTGATTTCCCCGGGATTGCGGGTGGGGGTGGTGGTCTCTCCGCCGGAAATACTGCGCAAGCAGATTATCGGCAAGCAGGCCACGGACGTGCACACCGCCATTTTGAATCAGGCCATGGTGGCGGAATTCCTGAAGAGGGGACTCTTGGCGCAGCGGCTGCCGGCGGCCATCGGGCAGTACCGCGCGCGGCTGGACACGATGCTGGAGGCCATGCGGGAGCACTTCCCGCAGGACGCCTACTACACGGTGCCCCAGGGCGGACTGTTCATCTGGGTGGAGCTGCCCGGGAAGATCGATACTACGAAGATATTCCCCAGGGTGGTGGACGCCAAGGTGGCCTACGTGCCCGGCGAGCACTTCTACTGCGACGGCACCGGCCAAAACACGCTGCGGCTGAATTTTTCGGCGTCCAGCCCCGAGCGTATCCGGCGCGGGATTCAGGCGCTGGGAGAGGCTTTGAACGATATTCTGGGCGGATAGCCCGCCGCTATAAAACGAGGGAGAGTTATGAACAGCGTATACGACGTACTGAAGGAAAGAGGATTTATCGCGCAGGTGACCCACGAGGAGGAGCTTCGGAAGCTCTTTGAAACCGAGCAGGTGACCTATTACGTGGGATTTGACCCCACCGCGGACAGCCTGCATGTGGGGCACTTTATCCCGGTGATGGCCATGGCCCACCTGCAGCGCGCCGGGCACAGACCCATCGCTCTGGTGGGCGGCGGCACGGGCATGGTGGGGGACCCCTCCGGAAAGGCCGACATGCGCCAGATGCTCACCACCGAAGCCATCGACCACAACGCGGCGCGCATCAAGGAGCAATTGAGCCGCTTTCTTGATTTCTCCGAGGGTAGGGCGCTGATGGTCAACAATGCCGACTGGCTGCGCAAGCTCAACTACATCGAGTTCCTAAGGGACGTGGGCACCCACTTCAGCGTCAACAGGATGCTGGGGGCGGACTGCTTCAAAATCCGTATGGAGAAGGACGCGGGCCTCTCGTTCCTGGAGTTCAACTACATGATCATGCAGAGCTACGACTTCCTGCGCCTTTACAGCGACTACGGCTGCAAGCTGCAGATGGGCGGCGACGACCAGTGGAGCAATATCCTCTCGGGCGCCGACCTGATCCGGCGCAAGGAGCAGGGACAGGCCTACGGCCTCACCTTCGCGCTTCTGGTCAACAACCAGGGCGTGAAGATGGGCAAGACCGTGGCCGGGGCGCTGTGGCTGGATGGGCAAAAGACGTCGCCGTACGACTTTTACCAGTACTGGCGCAACGTGGAGGACGACATGGTGGAAAAATGCCTGGCGCTGCTGACGTTTTTGCCCATGGACGAGGTGCGGCGGCTTGGGGCGCTTGAGGGCGCCGAAATCAACGAGGCCAAGAAGATACTGGCCTTCAAGGTCACCGAGGTGGTCCACGGAACCGACGAGGCCCGGAAGGCCCGGCAGGCGGCGGAGGCCCTCTTCGGCGGCGGCGGGGATGATGAGAGCATACCCACGGTGGAATTGACACGGGAAGAATTTGACGAAAACCGCCGGATCATCGATCTTTTGGTGGTTGCCGGGCTGTGCCGCAGCAAGGGCGAGGCCAGGCGCAACGTGCAGGGCGGCGGCGTCAGCGTGAACGATCAGAAGGTGGACTCCATCGACTTTATGGTGGAGGGCGCACCCGGGGCGGACATCATGCTGCGGCGCGGCAAGAAAAACCACCGCCGCGTACGCATTAAGGAATGAGCGCGCGGCCGGGCAGCTACATCTCCCTTGCCGGAGCCGGCCGGGCGCAGAGCGTGGTGGACAAATCCCGCTTTATTGCCTTTGCCGCGCCGATTGACGGCGAGGCGAACGCGCTTCAAATCATCGAAGGGATCAAACGCGAGCACAGGGACGCCAGCGCCCACGCCTACGCCTACATCGACGGGTACGCGGGGAACCTGCGGCGATTTAATGACGGGGGCGAGCCCTCCGGAACGGCGGGCCTTCCGTTGCTGGACTTTATGGCAGCCAAAAATTTAACCCGGTGCCTGTGCGTGGTGACCCGCTGGTTCGGCGGGGTGAAGCTGGGCAAGGGCGGGCTGATCAGGGCCTTTGGCGGCTGCGGCATCCAGGCCATGGAAGACGCCGGGTTCGCGCTGTACGAACTGACGCAGAGGGCGAAGGTTTCATTGCCCTACGACCTTCTGGGGAAGGTGGAAAACAGACTGCTTGCCACCGAGTACCGGACGCTCTCTACCGACTACGCTGGCGGCGTGACGCTCTTAATGGCCGTACGGCTCAGGCAGTTTGAGGCCTTTGGGGCCCAGATGCTGGACTGGACAGGCGCCAGGGCGCGGATCACCCGGGAGGGCGAATCGGATTATGAGCCGTGGCCGCTGCCGGAGACGGACAATGGCTGAATCGCTCATCACATGTGTACATCCATTACAAATTTAGTTTATAGCAAAATCGACAGGAGGCAGCAACATGCAGGAACTGAAAATCATCAAGCGGGACGTGCTCAAGGAAAAGCCGCAGGACGAGAGCAAGCTGGGATTCGGACAGCATTTCACCGATTACATGTTTGTCATGCGCTACGATAAGGACAAAGGCTGGCATACCCCCACCATCGAGCCCTACGCGCCCATCGCGCTGGACCCGGCGTGCATGACGCTGCACTACGGGCAGGCCATTTTCGAGGGCATGAAGGCCTACGTGGGTGCAAACGGAAGGATCCGTATGTTCCGCCCCGAAGAAAATATGAGGCGGCTCAATGTGTCGGCCAGGCGCATGAGCATCCCTGAAGTGGACGAGGCATTTCTTTTGGACAGCATCAAAAAGCTGGTGCTGATGGAAAGCGACTGGATTCCCAAAAGTCCCGGCACGTCGCTTTACGTACGCCCGTTCATATTCGCCACCGAGGCCAATGTGGGTGTGCGCGCCTCCTACAGCTACCTTTTGATGGTGATCCTCTCGCCGGTGGGCGCCTACTATGCAAGCGGCCTGGCGCCGGTGAAAATCTACGTGGAGGACCAGTTCGTCCGCGCCGTGCGCGGCGGTACCGGCTTTACCAAAGCCGCCGCCAACTACGCCATGAGCCTGTTCGCGGGAGAAGAGGCCAAGGCGCAGGGGTACTCCCAGGTGCTGTGGCTGGACGGCGTGGAGCGCAGGTACGTGGAGGAAGTGGGCGCCATGAACATCTTCTTCCGCTTTAACGACGAACTGGTGACCCCCTCTTTGGAAGGCGGCAGCATCCTCTCGGGCATCACCAGAAAGAGCGTGATCGAGCTGGCCCGCCATATGGGCGTGACGGTCAATGAGCGGCGCCTGAGCATCGACGAGGTCCATGAGCGCCACCAAAAGGGCGAACTGCTGGAAGTGTTCGGATCGGGCACCGCCGCAGTGATCTCCCCGGTGGGCGAACTGAAAAAGGGCGAGCATGTCATGGTGATCAACGACGGTAAGATCGGGGAGCTGAGCCAGAAGCTCTACGATACGCTCACCGGTATCCAGCTGGGCAGCGTGGAGGACCCCTTCGGCTGGGGCGTCGATCTGGACTGACGCCGCCCTGAGCCCGTCAAAAAACTTTGTTTTTTGACGGGCATGCCAGGGATTTTCCTGCTGCAAAAACGGATAGGTAGGTTTTTGCAGTGGCCGGAAAACCCTGAAAGGAGTGGGCTGCGGCCGCACATGTCGCCCTTGCCCACGGAATTGAAATTAGGGGGCTTCGGCCCCCTAATAACCCCCAAAGACTTTTCTGACAGTCTGCGGGCGCTTCGCACAGGATGCGGAGCGCCCTTTTGACAGCCGGCGCTTAGAAGATTTGCCCGGACGCCGCCGGGTAAGATTGACAAGGACGGACCAATAAGGCTATACTTGATAGGACCGAAAGTCAAGACAGAATTCCGGAAGGGATAAAGCGGAACACTATGTTTTTGAATAAAAAATTCAGATGGCTTTTCATGGCGTTGGTTGCCGTGATGGTGCTGATGGCGGCGGTACCCGTTTTAAACGCGTCCCCGTCGCAGCCGGCCGGTACGCCCTCCGAGGCGGCGTCCCCGCCGCAGGAAGATGAGCCGGAGTCCTCCGCTTCGCCGGGCACCTCGCCGTCGCCGACCCTTGGCTCCACAGGCAACCAGCAGCAGGACGCGGATGTCATGGAGATGCTCCTGAAGGCCGACCGTGACTGGCTGCGGAAATTCGGCCAGTTCTTATCGCGGCTTGTGGTGGTTATCCTGCTTTTGATCGTGGTGACCGTTTGCATCCTCGTGTTCTACGCCACCCGAAGGGGCGCGCAGTTCTCCCAGCAGAGGCGCATGAGCAGCCAATCTACCGGCTCGGCGCCCAAACAGCGGCTGGCACAGGGCCGTCCCCCGCGGCAGATGCAGGTGACCCAGGTGGGTGATACGCTTCGGATACGCCGGATGGCGGACGCCCAGAACGTGGCCTCCAGCGCCGCCGGGCGGCCGGTGCGGCCCGGCCAGATGCCTCCGCAGGGACAGCGCCCGCCGCAGAGCGGACAGCCAAGGCCGCAGGGGCAGCGTCCCCCGCAGGCCGCGCAGCCAAGGCCGCAGGGACAGCGTCCCCCGCAGGCCGCGCAGCCCAGGCCACAGGGACAGCGCCCCCCGCAAAGCGGACAGCCGCGGCCGTAACCGTGATGCATGCAAATGAGCCGCCTGAAAGCCATGCAGGTATAAACAGATGTTAAACTGGTCCATACTCTAGCTGAACCGGCAGATGATAAACGCCTCGCGCAATCCCTGTTACGACGGCAGAATCCGCCGGTAACAGGGATTTTGTATATCAAAGAACGGTTGACACCGGCATAGTGTATATGGTATATTATTTTGGTGTCGCTTGAGGCGGCGCCGAAAGCTTGGAGGTGTCTTGAAGGTGCGTGTTAAAGTCACACTGGCCTGCACTCAGTGCAAGCAGAGAAATTATGAAACAAAGAAAAATAAAAACCATAACCCCGACCGTATCGAAATGAAAAAATACTGCAGATTCTGCAAATCCCATACGCTGCATCGCGAGACCCGCTGAACCCTGAAGTCCCGCAGGCGGTTTATCATAGTTAAAGGATGTGAAGTCAGTGGCTGCGGTTAAGACCAATAAAAATGCCAAGACATCAAAAAAAGACGTCAAGAAAGGCGCGGAGAAGAAAAGAAACCTGATCCGCTACATCAAGGACGTCATTCAGGAACTGAAAAAAGTCACGTGGCCTACGCGTAAGGAGCTTATCAACGCCGTGATCGCGGTCGTCGTGTTCGTAACGCTCTTTACACTGATTATCTGGCTGATCGATCTGGGATTGACGCCGGCCTTCCAGTGGCTGATCGGTTCGTAAAAAAGATAGGGTGAGAACATGTCCGATGAAGTGAAAAACGAAAATCTGGACGAGGAGCTTGAACTGACGGCCTCCGGCCCGCAATCAGGCGAAGAAGACGAACAGAGCGGCCAGTGGTATGTGGTGCATACCTACTCGGGCTATGAGAATAAAGTCAAGGCGAACCTGGAGAAAACCGTGGAAAACCGCGGGCTCCAGGATTTAATCATGGAAGTCTCCGTGCCCATGGAGGAGTCCGTGGAAATTAAAAACGGCAAGCGTAAAACCGTCCAGCGCAAGGTGTTCCCCGGCTACGTCATCGTGCGGATGATCATGACCGACGAAAGCTGGTACGTGGTGCGCAATACCCGTGGCGTCACCGGATTTGTGGGCCCCGGCTCCAAGCCCGTGCCCCTGACCAAGGAAGAAATCGAAAATATGGGCGTGCACCGTAAAGGCGTCAAAATGGATATCGAGGTGGGCCAGAGCGTGCGCGTCACGGACGGCCCGCTGGAAAACTTCGTGGGCGTCGTGCTCTCGGTGGACCCGCAGGCGCAGAAAATGCGCGTGAACGTCTCCATGTTCGGCCGGGATACCCCGGTGGAACTCGATTACCTGCAGGTGCAGAAAGTACAGTAGCGAAATACGCGCCGGATCTCCGGCTTTGTATTGAAGGCAGGGCCCCGCCCCGCCTTGTCAGTGGGAGGAGCCTGCGGCCATTGGCTCCGAAGGGACCACAATCAAATTTTGGAGGTGTAAAACATGGCCAAGAAAATTACCGGTTATATCAAACTGCAGATTCCCGCGGGCAAGGCGACGCCCGCACCCCCCGTGGGCCCGGCACTGGGCCAGCACGGCGTCAACATCATGGGGTTCTGTAAAGAGTTCAACGAGCGTACCGCCAAACAGGCAGGCCTGGTGATCCCCGTGGTCATCACGGTCTATCAGGACAGTTCCTTTACCTTTATCACCAAAACGCCCCCCGCCGCCGTGCTGATTAAAAAAGCCTGCGGCATCGAAAGCGGATCGGGCGAACCCAACCGTGCCAAAGTGGCGCAGATCACCCAGGCGCAGATCCGGGAGATCGCCGAGACGAAGATGCCCGATCTCAATGCGGCGTCCGTGGAATCGGCCATGCGCATGATCGCGGGTACGGCGCGCTCCATGGGCGTGACGGTGGTTGACTAAAGGCTCATGTGGGAGGGAAATCCCGACGGTACCACATAAGGAGGAAGAAATATGAAACACGGTAAGAAATACAGCGAGAGCCTGTCTCTCTACAATAAACAGGAGCTCTACGATCCCGCAGAAGCCGTTGACCTGACGCTGAAAACAGCCAAGGCCAAATTCGATGAGACGGTGGAGTTGTCCATACGTCTGGGCGTGGACCCCCGTCACGCCGACCAGCAGGTCCGCGGCACGGTGGTGCTGCCCCACGGCACAGGTAAAGTGGTGCGCGTGCTGGTCATCGCCAAGGGCGACAAGGCTGCCGAGGCCGAGAAAGCCGGCGCCGACTTCGTGGGCGCCGAGGACATGATTGAAAAAATCCAGAAGGAAAACTGGTTCGATTTCGACGCGCTGGTCACCACGCCGGACATGATGGGTCTTGTGGGCCGCCTCGGCCGCCTGCTGGGTCCCAAGGGCCTGATGCCCAACCCCAAGAGCGGCACCGTCACCATGGACGTGGCCCAGGCGGTATCCGACATCAAAGCCGGCAAGGTGGAGTACCGCGTGGATAAGACCAGTATCGTACACGTGCCCATCGGAAAGGTCTCCTTCGGGCCGGAAAAGCTCCTGGAGAACCTCAACACGCTGGCGGATGCCGTCGTACGCGCACGCCCCGCAGCCGCCAAGGGCACATACCTGAAAAGCGCCGTGCTGTCCACCACCATGGGCCCCGGCGTCAAGGTCAATCCGCTGCGGTTCCTGAACCGGTAAATGCTTGACATCAGGCGGCAGATACCGTATACTGTCCAAGTGTCCAAAAAGAAAATATTTTCTCGCCCGAGACAGCAGGTGCAGTGCATAAACGCGTAATGGCGACCCGCCGAGGCATAAGCCAACGTTCAATGTGTGTTTTGAATGTCCTTGTGCTCCGCGGCATGAGGACATTTTCTTTTTGCCATAAAAGCCAAGCCATGGGAGGTGAAACAATGGCAAAATTCCCTACATCGGAAAACTATAAGAACAAGATCGGCATCGTGGAGGATATCGCGGATAAATTCCAGCGCGCCAAGTGCGCCGTTCTGATGGACTACCGCGGCCTCACCGTACAGCAGGCCAACGATCTTCGCACCAAGTGCCGCGAGGCAGGCGTGGAGTACAAGGTCCTGAAAAACAGGATGATCAAACTGGCCATGCAGAATATCGGTATCGATGCGCTGGATGCGTACCTGGAAGGTCCCACGTCCGTGGCGTTCAGCTACGACGACGTGGTGGCCCCCGCCAAGATCATGGCCGATTACATCAAGTCGGCCAACGTGATGCAGATCAAGGCCGGCGTCCTGGGCACCGACGTACTGGACGCACAGGCTGTGGATGCCTTGGCGAAACTGCCCTCGAAGGAAATGCTGGTGGGCAAGCTGCTGGGCACCATGTCCGCCCCGCTTACAAAGCTCGTGGGCGTGCTGAACAACCCGGCCAGAGGCCTGGTGGTGGCGCTGAAAGCCATCGGCGAGCAGAAATCCGCTTAAACACGATAAGAAACCAAAGACATCACTAGAATTTTTGGAGGAAAATGAAAATGGGTAAAGCTGAAATCATTGAAGCGATTAAACAGATGAACGTATTGGAACTGTCCGAGCTGGTCTCCGAACTGGAAGAGATCTTCGGCGTGAGCGCCGCCATGCCCATGATGGGCGCGGTGATGCCCGCTGCCGACGCCGGCGCCAACGGAGCCGCCGTTGAGGAGAAGACCGAGTTTGACGTGGTGCTGGCCGAGGTGGGCGCCGAGAAGATCAAGGTCATCAAGGTTGTGCGCGAGCTGACCAGCCTTGGCCTCAAGGAAGCCAAAGACCTGGTGGACGGCGCCCCCGCAGCGGTCAAGGAAGCCATCAGCAAGGAAGAGGCAGAAGCCGTTGCCGCCAAGCTGGAAGAAGTCGGCGCGAAAGTGGAGATCAAATAAGCGTATTTTTTGCGAAACTAAAAACGCGCCGGGCATGCCCGGCGCGTTTTGATGTTACCTGGCGGCGGTTTACAATGGAACCTGTGGACGAGTTTCTGCATATGCATGACGTGAGAGCGGCTGCTTGGCCCGATGAATAGGCCGGCTTTTTGCCTGCTGCGGCGATGACGTGCAGAAACGTTTATGCGTGGCCGGCGCCCATGAAATGAAGGCTTGCCATGACAGACATTTCCGGTATAGTGGCGCAGGATATTTGCGCATAAATCTTGACGGGCAGGGCAAGTTCATGTATAATAGCTTTTGTGCCGCGTGGGGGTATAGCTCAGCTGGGAGCGCGAGCTGTACGGTAAACCACCCCAAAAATCACGGGCGCGTGAATGGCATTAAAAATTGAATAGTTTTTCCAAAACATGGGGGTATAGCTCAGCTGGGAGAGCGCTTGAATGGCATTCAAGAGGTCAGCGGTTCGATCCCGCTTATCTCCACCACAGCAATAGAATCCGAATCAGTTACCGATTGGTGATGGATTCGGATTTGTTGTTTGTCTGGATACATGTATCTATAGAAATGGACAGGGCTGGGTGTTTGGTGGCTATGTCCTGAAGGGACATCAATGGCAGATATGGAAATCGTTGTCACCGGGATACGAGTTTGAAGGAGGCTGCTCCTTCTCAATTAAACAATGTATCCATAAATTAATAAATCTAGTCTAAACCAGAATAAACGCATATTGTGCAACTTAACGAGTATAATCATAAACGCTTTATATTGAACAAGTCTTATGATTCTGATATAATCGCCTTATTGCATCTTATTGCAAAGTGTTGTTGTATGGGGATGAGTGAATGTTCGCAGGCTTAATAAGTAAACTTAAAGAAGTTGCAAATCTGGGAGATTTTATCAGAGCATCGCGCAAATTGGCGGAATTTGTAGACGGACAAGATAGCGATAGTTTCTTTGATACGCTACAACAAATAGGTACTATTCCAGAGAGTATTCATCACGACTCTAGTGAAGAAAAGTTGTTTTCAAAAGCGTCAGACGTTGTTTTGTCTCGGGCATTCAGAGAGGTTGGTCTACAATCGACAGTTCTTTCAGAAAGAGCAGACTCAGCTGATGTAATTGCCGAATCACAGATTTACGGATACACGCTTGTTGCAGATGCAAAAGCATTTCGCATGAGTAGAACAGCAAAAAATCAGAAAGATTTTAAGGTTACAGCATTATCTGGTTGGAGAAAAGATAATGACTATGCTGTCTTGTGTTCTCCTTATTTTCAGTATCCAAATAAAAGTAGTCAGATTTATGCTCAAGCTATCCTTGAAAATATATGTTTGCTGAGTTGGGAGCATCTACTTTTTATGATGCGAAATGGTATCAAAGAATCGGAAGACGTCGATCTTTCCCAATTATGGAATTATTCATCAGTTTATTCCGAGACATGCACAATTGCGAATCGAAAAGCAAATTTTACTGAAAATCTAGACGCAGAAATGATTCGCATAACGGGACTTAAAACGAGAAGATTTCATGAATACCTATCTCAACAAATAAATATTCTGAAAAAACGCGGAGATACGGAAAAGGATTATTGGATAAATGAAATAGAAAAAATAAAACAATATACACGGGAACAGGCTATTGAGGAATTAATACGCGCAAAGAAGATAGGTGGAAAAATTGTGCAGATCGACTCATATATAAAGGGGTTAAAATTTTGATTAATAGTGTAGTCTTAGGCGATTCAATTCAACTCATAAAAGAGATACAAAATAATAGCATCCATTTAATTGTATCGGATATACCTTATGGTATTGGGTATGATGATTGGGATATTCTACATACCAACACAAACTCTGCGTTTGGTGGCACATCAAAAGCACAGAACGAAGCCGGCGCTTTATTTAAACGACGTGGCAAACCCCTTAATGGCTGGAGTGATGCGGATAAGCAGATTCCTGTTGAATATCAAAAATGGTGTTCGTCTTGGGCTTCTGATTGGTTGAGAGTCCTAAAACCTGGAGGCAGTTGCTTTATTTTTGCGGGCAGACGCTTTGCACATAGATGCATTGTCGCTTTAGAGGATACAGGCTTTACTTTCAAGGATATGATTGCTTGGGAAAAATCGAAGGCCCCTCATCGGGCACAAAGGCTTTCGGTTATATTTGAGCGCAGAGATGATAAAGAAAATCAAGATAAATGGCAGGGATGGCGAGTAGCTAATTTGAGACCTGTATTTGAGCCAATTCTTTGGTTCCAAAAACCATACAAGGTCGGAGGCACAATTGCTGATAATGTGTTGGAGAATAAAGTAGGTGCGTGGAATGAAAATGCGTTAAAAGAGTATTCTCTATTTGAAAATGTTTTGAGCTCAGCAAATATCATTAAAATCAAATCAGATAATTTTGATACGGGTAAACATATTGCTCAAAAACCATTACAATTAATGGAGTTGCTGATTTCATTAGTAACCGTTGAAGGTCAAGTCGTTTTAGATCCTTTTGCTGGTTCAGGCACAGTTTGTGTGGCAGCAAAGCGCCTTAATAGAAAATATATTGGTATTGATATTGATCCTCAATGCGTTAAAATTGCTAACGAACGTTTGGAAAACTTTTTTGAAGTTCCTTATAATTCAATCTTTAACAGATAACCCTTCCAAAACCGCTGTTTAATTTGCACACCGCCTGTGCAAAACTCATGCTGTTTTCCTGTTGCTTCGAAGTGCCGAAATGCAAGTGCGTTGACGCTTTCCAGGCAAATGGTAGGGCAGGCATAACACGCTAGACTTTGCCTCAAAAGTGTACCCCATGGTCCTCTGATTTTGTTGGAAAGCAGGTATTTAATTTCCATATCAAGCCGTCTTGGGTCCGGAATTGATGGGTAGCGCTCCATCACACCGAATCCTTAGAGATTTTGGCTCTCTAGGTTTTTACCTATTCTGGCGTTTTGAGACATTTTGACCCGCCAGGAAGCGGACGAGGTTCACGATGTTTAGGGCGATGAGAAACAGCAGCGTCCATTTGAAGAGTTTGTCCACCTTGTGGTCATCGATGCGCGAGGAGATCCTGCGGCCGCAGGCGGCGCCGATGACGCCGCCTGCGCACATGGCCAAAAGGGCCTGCCAGGCAAAGGGCGGCACGGCGCCGGAAAATACGGTGTTGAGAAGGCTCGTCATCTGGCTGCAGAAGATGATGAACAGCGAATTGAACGCCGCCTTCTTTGGAACAGATATTAAAACAGGCGGCTTTATTGCCACCTGTCTCTAATCTATCTCCTTTAAGTTATATTTTTTTATAATTATTTTTAAAACGTCACTTCGCCGTCGTGCGATACCAACGATGCGCTGGATACGCCTGAAACCTCCATTACGCCGCGTACAAGCACACTCTCCTCGCGCGTTCTGACTTCTATAATCATGTCCAGAGAACCAGCGGAAAGATTGCGCGCCTTTATCTTGTAATGCTTACTGTGTTTTTTTACAAGTGAAACAATCTCTTCTTCCACATCAAAGCTCTCCGCATTAACGACCAACAGCATGGATGCTTTTGCCAGCGGAATAAAATCTAAAATCAGGATTCCAACGGTAAGACCCAGAGATAAAATAACGGCTATTTCCGCTAACCCGGCGCCGCAAATAATGCCTACGCTGATGGCCCAAAACAAAAACACAAGATCCATTGCATTCTTAATGGCCGTTCGAAAGCGAACAATCGACAAAGCGCCTACCATACCCAGAGAAATAACAATGCTTGACTGAATAGCCAGTATAATGGCCGCTGTGATTACCGCAAGTACCGGCAAAGAAATATTCAGACTCTTATCATAAAATGTTTTTCTGGTCAAAAGGCGATAGACAAAAAAGATGTATAAGCCTATTGCCGCCGTGATCGCCAGGCAAATGGAAACATTGACCGCATTAATGTCCGCAGGTGCATACCCCTCTAAAAATGCCTTTTTAAAAATGTCTGGAAAGTTCATATCCGTCCTCCTCCGTCTAAATTGAATTTTCTGCAAATATAAAATTTTGAATAGGCTGTCTGCTGCAACCTCTCTGTCTGCAAATTGCGTTTTATATAGTCAGGCAGAAACTCGTCCCATTTGACTTCCAGTATATTCTGTCCCGGAGGCATGACGGATCTCTTTGGAATTTCCCCATTCAGAAATCCTCTCACATAGTTTGACGACGATATATCCTGATCAAATGTAATGCGCACATTGCCTGTTCCGCAAATAAAAGGCGTCCTGTTGTATTCCACAATAATAACGGGACGCATAATGCTTGTCCTCATGAGTAAACATAACTTGCGTAAAAGCGATGGAGAGGTTTCATCTGTTGGAGGAATACTGCCCGCCATTAAAATACCGCACTGCGCTTTTGTGAGAACGCAGGCAGCTTTTTGTGTCATGCCACGCCATTTTTTCTTAAGCTCCAATAAAATATACTCCGCATCATGATTGTAGATACGAATACGAAACTTCTCCCGAGGATCCGTTCCGTTTTCATTGTCAAAATAACAGGTGTTATCCACGTCATCAAAATACAAGCTCCTTATATTGTACTGACCGTTTTGACCTGCATGTATGTCGGGCTTCAGTAAACCTGTCATACGAGTCTTAAACATAACAATCTGTGCCTGTGAGCAAACATACTTGTGCTCATGGCGGAACGTCTCTTTATTCATGATCTGGTATTCCTTCGCTGTTTCTATCTCTTGATGATGATATATTTTCCTTTACCTTGCGCTTATATGGCAGCCAGTGTCGCCTGATATCTGCTACAAGCATCCATATGGCTGAAAATCCGAATGCAATCAGCATACAGAAAAGCAGCGTATTTTTCTCTATAGCCGACAGTATCCGTTGTAAACGTTTCATTGAAGCCGACACGGAGCTGCCTGCTGCTATGTTGCCAGGCCGCATCACAGCTACAGCTTCGGCTATATTATCATCATCCATTGAACCCGATACGGAGTCGTCTGCTGCCGTGTTATCAGGTTGTATCGCAGCGGCTACAGCTTCAGTTATATTGTCCTCCTGTATGGATTTCCATCGAGCCCAGACTGAAATATTTTTTGTAACCGGAATATTGGGATCGTATGGCGTATCCGTGTTCGCATAGTACCATCCGGCAAAAGACGCATTCGTACGTTCCGGAATAATTGGGATCTCAAAGGTTTCCCCGGGTTTTACTGAATAGGAACGCCATCTCTCATAATCAGGCTGTTCATCCCCTAAGAATATTTGAATTCTGCAATAATCTATTCCATCCAGCCACGCAGAATTAAGGAAAACCACTCTTTGTGATAAAAACGTCTGCAGATACGCAATCTGTTCACCGTAGCTTAACTGGCTTTCATATGACCATGCGGATTTGCCGTAGCTGATCCAGCGAACCGTATCCATGGATGCGGATGCTGAAATTTGCCTGGCCAAAGCCTCTATCTCTTCTTCCAGATATTGATTCAAAATCGGAAGACATAGTTGCTCATACTGCCGCGTCGCTTCTTCCCTGAATTCTTCTTTTTTATATAATGCATTGTACCATGTTTTTTTCGTATTCACGGAAAAAACGCTCGGATTCCGAACTGAAGCGTAGCCGTTTCCCAGACACAGGTCGAAATCCCAAAGCGGGCCCGAATATATTCGCGCATCGTTCCCGTTTGTATAAAAAAATGTACTGACGCCCCCCGCATCCTGATTCTCAAAAATTTCATGGACCAAATAGGTCTTTACCCATGAATCCATGTCAAAATACTCATGGTATGGCTTTCCAGGATCCTCCGCGGGATAAAGCGCATCTTCCGCCTCCTGAACCAAATTGTGGACATAATCAAGCTGCTGTTTGTTTACTGCAGACGGTTCGCTGACTAAAACAAGTATATCCTGGCTTGTAAGAAAGCCGACGTCAATACTGTCATTAAATCGGTTTAATCTGGATATTTCAAACAAATAACCGCCCGAGATTCTATCCTGCGTAGCCAGCGGAATGTCAATTCCGCTGGTGCCTGTTTCTGCCTTTTCTGTAAGCTGGTATAAACCGTAATATTCGCCGTTTATGTATAAGTCGCAGAACTCCGAGTTTGGTGTCTGTGCAAGACCAATTTTCTGTGCGAACGAGTAGGCCAATTTGCTGCGTATATAGGAGCGATCAATATAATTTGCAAGGAGTATCCAATTTTTCGACAGGCCCATCCCCAAAAGATTCTGGGCTGAGTTCAGTTGAATGAAGTATGGCTTTTTGGCTAACCTCCATGTGCTGTTGCCACGGCCTTTTATATGCTTCATTTCTCCACTGTAATCAACGGTGCCCTCATGCGTAAAAAGCGTTGCTTGGCCGCGCTCTTTATTATTTTTGGACGCATGAACCCTATCCATGCCGCCGGACTGCGTTGCAATAAACATCGAAGCAATATTCGCTGACTGCATGAAAATAATGGTTCCCACATCGGCAACTGTTCCATTCAAGTTCAATATTTTAATTGGATATTTGACGTTAGGAGAAAGGTTCGATAGGGTCTGTGTTTGATGATATCGATTCCCGTTTATTGTTAAGGAAGACGATATGGGCAAGCCTTTTATTGATACATCCTGCAATCTGGCATGGGAAGGAAGAAATACGTAATAGTTCCCATCGGATGGTTCATGCCAGATATTAATCGTTTCATCCATTTCCTTATTACGTACAATAAATGCAAGACTGTTAATCGGGCTGTAACCGATGAAATATCCTTCAAATAAAATAACAGCGCCTGTTCCCAGTACCAATATTAACAAACAGGATACGATTATCATCAATCGCTTTCCATTCAATAACATAGCTGTTTCTCCGCATTTTGTTATAACTTCAGGCCTTTTATCTGCACAAATAAATAAGTCCCGGATACAACGCCCTATTCCGGGATAACACGAAAAAACTCCATCTCCCATATGCATACATTTTATCATAGTTTTTGATTAACTACAAGAAAATCTAAAAGAAGATATTTTCTGCTGTTTTTCTACAGAATAAACTGCTTTCGTCCTCTATACATACCTATGAACAGCCTGATGAAATTTGTGTACGCTGTGAATGATATTGAGCAGCATTCAAGAGGTCAGAGGTTTAAGCTAAAAAATTTATTCTGCGACTGGGATGTTAGGGACTTTATAAAGCTTTATGCATAGATGTCCTCAATAAGCTTTTTTATGGACGCTCAAATTAACAAGCTGTACTTCTAATTAAGGATGTCAACTAAAGCCTTACTTTCGCCGGGCATAACACCGAGTTTATAATTCAACGGCAAAAAGCCACCCCAGCATTGATGGTTTGTATTTATAAAATCAAAAATTATGGTAACAAGGGGAAAGCAAAAAAAAGAAAAAGGGGTATACAGGTGAAAAAATTTATGGCTGTAGTTTTGTTGCTGTATCTGTTTACATTGGCAGGATGCGGAGTAGGAGCATACTGCAAAATAGTTAAGGCAAAGTCAAACTGATATTTTGCAGAAAAGAAAACAAGATCAGCCCGCCAGGAAGCGGACGAGGTTCACGATGTTCAGGGCGATGAGAAACAGCAGCGTCCATTTGAAGAGTTTGTCCATCTTGTGGTCGTCGATGCGCGCGGAGACCCTGCGGCCGCAGGCGGCGCCGATGACGCCACCTGCGCACATGGCCAAAAGGGCCTGCCAGGCAAAGGGCGGCACGGCGCCGGAAAATACGGTGTTGAGAAGGCTCGTCATCTGGCTGCAGAAGATGATGAACAGTGAGTTAAGCGCCGCTTCCTTGCCGCGCATGCCGAAGAAGTAGGCCAGCATCACAATGTTCAGCGGGCCGCCGCCGATGCCCAGAAAAGAGGAAATTACGCCCAGCAGGCAGCCGATCAGAAGGCAGATGGCGGCGCCGGAAGCCGGCGGCCGCGTGAGCTTTTCCTTGTGATAAATGTATACCAGCACACCGACGTTGACGATCAGCAAAATGGCCGTCTGGATGACGCCCACCAGGTTTTGGCGGGCAAGGCCGGCGGTGAGTGCGGTGAACAGCATCTTGCCCGCCACGCCGCCGACGCTGGCGCCGATGGCCAGATAGCCGCTGACACCGTCTCTGATCCGGACGGATTTGTCGCGTCCGGCGATGGATACGCCACTCATGCACAGCACCGTGCACCCCGACAGAAAACTGACGGTGGCCACCGGCAGCAGGCCGAGGCCGTCCATCACCGGCTTGATGATAATGCCGCCGCCGATGCCGCTGATGGCTCCGACGATACTGGTACACAGGCATATAAAAAAGAACAGTAGGTTTTCCAGGAGAATGCCGCCTTTCCATGGGGATGTTTACAGCGATCCCTATCACCGTACCACGCGGCCGGGCGGCTGTCAATGATGGGCGCACGGGCGCAGCAGGGGGGAAAAGGCTTCGGGAACGTCTGAAGGTTTTGGCGGTGAACACCGGATTTGTAAAGCAAAAATATGCCCGGGTTTATGAACGCATGATAAAAGCGCGCCAGTGGGCGCGCTTCGGGCTGTCAAAAAAGTCCTTTTGGGGTTATGAGGGGGTCAAAGCCCCCTCATTTTAATTCCGTGGCAAGGCTGCGAGCGAATCCTCGCGTTTCGGCTGAATCCGCAGATTTGTTTCGAGCGTAACTGCGGTGTAGCCGCGGCGCTTAACGCGAAGATAGGCAATCGCCGAAGGCGGCTCTTGGCCGCAGATCGGCAGGCCCAAGGGGGGACGCGCGGCCGCAGAGAAGGCCTGCTCCTTTAGGGCGCTCCTTTCAGGGTTTTCCCGCCGCTGAAAAAATTGTTCATTGGTTTTGATGCAGGAAAATCCCTGGCAGTTTCGTCAAAAAACATCGTTTTTTAACGGCCTCAGCGCGCCTATGGCGCGCCTTTTCTGTACGGGCGCAAATGAAAAGGAGATGCTTAAAAATCCCTTTTTTCGTACAGCCGGGCGGAGATGGTGTAACTCAGGGTGAAAATGCCCAGGCAGGCGCCGGAGCAGATCAGCGCGAAGCCCAGCGTATTTTGGCTGATCCAAAGCATCATGCCGGCCAGCGGTTTTTCCAGCATGTCGCCAAAGGGGACAAACAGCAGGAAACCGAACATGGGCAGGTAAGCCAGCATTTTGGCCTTGGCATAACCCAGCTTAAAGTAGATGGGAAGCTGGATCGAAACCAGGACGACCAATACCGCCATGCAGGCGCCCACCTGGACCAGCGCCTGGTCCGGCCCGTAGGGGATCTGCCGCGGCAGCGCGAAGAGGATGCCGGATATCACGGCCAGCGCCATGGCCAACAGGCCTATACCCAGCGCGTACAGATACCGCCCCGCCACCACGTCGCGCCGCGAGACCGCCAGCGTGGCGTAGAGCGTATCCAGATTGCCCTGCTCGCCGATGGAGAACGGGTAGGTGCAGTACATGATGCCCCAGAGCATCATAATGGAAACGAATATGGCGGGCTCTTTGAGGGTAAAGCCCACTACCAGCAGGCAGGCCGCCATTAAAGCCAGGTATTTTCCCGCCAGATATGGCTTGACCGTGCGGAAATCCAGTGCCGCCAGCTTAAGCGCGTTGTGCATGATGTTTTCCCTCCCTGTTCAGATAAGCGACGATTTCATCCAGGCTGACCGGTTCTAAAAGCACCTGGCCGGGCAGGTGCTTAGCGTCCGGCGTACGGATCATCCCCTCAAAGCCGGTGGGATGCTCGCGAAGGCCCAAGATGTAGGCGCGCTCGTCCGGCGATAAGTCCTCCGGGCCGCCCTTGACGATGCGGTAGCTGTCCAGCAGGTCGTCCTTCAGGCCCGTAAACTGCAGCTGCCCGTCCCGGATGAACGTGATGTAATCGACGATCTTTTCAAGATCGGAGGTGATGTGGGTGGAAAACAGAATTCCGCGGCGCTCGTCTCTCATGTAATCGCCCAGTATTTCCAGAAGTTCGTCCCTGGCCGCGGGGTCGAGGCCGCTGGTGGGTTCGTCCAGAATCAGAAGCCGCGCGTCGTGCGACAGCGCCACGGCGATCATCAGCTTGATTTTCATGCCGCGGGACAATTCCGCCACCTTCTTTTTGCCGTCGATATCAAACTCGCGGAGCCTGCGCCGGTATTCGCCTTCGTCCCAGCGGCTGTAAAACGGCGCAAGGGCTTTCTCCACTTCCCATACGCGCCATTGACCCACGTAAAAGGGCAGATCCATTACCACCCCGACCTGCTGCTTGACAGACTGCGCGCCGTCCCTGATGTTCCGGCCGAAAATGCGGATGTCCCCCGAATCGATGCGGAGCATCCCCAAAATGGATTTGATGGTGGTGGTCTTGCCCGCTCCGTTGGGACCGATGAATCCCATGATGTAACCGGCGGGCAGACTGAAACTGACGTTCTTCAGCTTGAAAGAGTCAAAGGATTTGCTTAAGTTTTCCACTTGCAGTATGTCACTCATCTTCGCCTTCTCCTATCAGTACGTCCAGCATGGTGTGCAGCGCTTTATCCGAAAGCGCCGCGATCTTGGCCGCGGTGATGGCCTTGGTTAAATGCGCCTCGATCTCCCGCAGCGCGTTCTCGCGGACCAGCTCCCGGTTTTGTCCCAGAACAAAGCAGCCCTTGCCCTGGACGTTGACCACAAAGCCCTCCTGCGCCAGATCGCTGTAGGCGCGGGTGGTGGTGATGACGCTGATCCTCAAATCCCTGGCCAGCTGGCGGATGGACGGCAGCACATCGCCCTCTTTAAGCTCGCCCGAGTAAATGGCCGACTTGATCTGCTCCTTGATCTGCTCGTATATGGGCACGCCGGCGTGATTGGAAATAATGATGCGCACAAACTCATCCTTTCATCTGTACGTGTGTACATATACAGTATGTACACTATGAGCAGCTTTGTCAATACCCTGAAAAATATTTTTGAACAGGGTATTGACAGAGAGAGGAGACTGTGGTAATTTTACTTTGACAGACGTAGTATGTGTGTCGTAGTACGTCTGACGAAGTAACGACAAAGGAGGGATGCGCTTGATTTCCAGCGACGTCATTCGCGGCTACATCGATACGATGATCCTGTACGTGATCCTCGATGAGCCGTCCTATGGCTACGAAATATCCAAACGCATCCGCGAAACGGCGCAAGAGGAGTACGTCATCAAGGAAACCACTCTCTACAGCGCGTTTTCCCGGCTGGAAAAAAACGGATTTATCGAATCGTTTCCCGGAGAGAAGACCCACGGGCGACCGCGCACCTACTATAGAATCACCCCCCGGGGCCGCAAGTACTACAGCGAAAAATGCAGGGAATGGGCCATGACTCAAAAAGTGATCTCAAAATTTATATTGGAGGACTGAACATGGAAACTATCCGCACCTATCTGGACAATATGTTTGCCGCGCTGCCCTATACCGCGCAGACGCAGCGCCTTCGGGACGAACTCTACTCCAGTATGCTCGATAAGTACAATGAGCTCAAGGCGTCGGGCAAAAGCGAACACGAAGCCATCGGCATCGTCATCGCCGAATTCGGCAACATAGAGGAACTGGCCGGCGAGCTTGGCGCTCAGATCGACGGCGCCCCCGTAGGCAGCGCCGACGCGCAGCGCTACCTGCCCGCTATTGACCAGGCTACCGCCGATGAGTTCATCGCCGAAAAGAGGGCCTCCGCCCGGCTGACGAGCATCGGCATCATACTGTGCATCCTGGCGCCGGCCATGCTCATCGGCATGACCCAGTACCTGCCCGAAAACACCTCCGTCATCGCCGGGCTGTCGTGCCTGCTGGGCTTTGTGGCCGTCGCGGTGGGACTGTTCATCTACGCCGAAAGCCGCATGAGACGCTTTGCGTTTCTGGAGAAGGGTGAGTTCGTATTGTCCCTTTCCACCAAGGGCAACCTCCAGGCACGGGCAGCGCGCAGCCAGCCCACCGTCTCCACGGCCATCGGCGTCATACTGTGCATCCTCTCGCCGCTGCTGGTGATCATTCCCGCCGTCATCGCCGAAGCGTATGTCCTTTTGGGCGTGGTGGGCCTGCTGGCTACCGTGGCCATCAGCGCCGGCGGATTCCTCTGCTATCCGAGCATGGCCTTCTCCGCCTACAAGATACTGCTGAAACAGGAGGAGTACGCGCCGCAGAAAAGGCAGGGCCAAAAGGTGATCGACGTGGTGGCGGGCATCTACTGGCCGCTGACCGTAGCGGTCTACCTGGCCTGGAGCTTCATCACAAGCGCCTGGCATTTTACCTGGATCGTATGGCCCATAGCCGGGATTTGCTTCGGCGTGATAGCGGGCATCATCTCCGCCGTGGCCGGGCAGAGGCATGAAGGCTGATAAGGATGAAAAGCTGATAAGGATGAGAACCAAAAGGGATACCTGAGAACAGGTATCCCTTTTGGTTGAAGCATAGCGGAACAGGGACGTTACTTTTCGGGAACAAACTGAATAATCTTTAAATCCAGATCGTAAATGTTGTAGGGGTTGCCGCCGGAGTCGCTGTCGCCGAGGATGCGGGTACCGGGCAGAGCGGAGACAAGGCCGGCGTAGTCGCTGCGGGTGAACTTCTCCAGGCGGGAGACCGACAGGGAAAGGGCGCCGTCCGAAACGCCCAGACGCTGCGTGCGTCCGCCGGGGAAATTGTCCTGATAATAATCGGCCAGGCAGGAGGCGACCGCGCCCTGCACGTCCCTGACGGCGGAGGCGATCACCACCTGCGAAAGAGCGGATAAGTCGGCGTCCGAGGCGATCACGCGGCCGCCGGAATTTTCCGCGGCGGCGATCACCGACGCCATGCTGCCGCCGCAGGAGGCGAAGATCACTTCTGTGCCCTCATCGTACCAGAACGCGGCCATGGACCGGGTGCCGTCGTCGGGCTCGAAGGTGCCGGCGTAGGCGTATTTGACCGTGATGTCCCGCACGCCCATTTCCCCGGCGGCGTAATCGGCGCCCTGCAGAAATCCGTAGCCGAAACGGTCCACCGGCGGAATCTTCTCGCCGCCGATGAAACCCAGGTCGGTGTAGCCCTCCCGCACGGCGGCGTAACCGGCCAGAAAGCCCGCCTGTTCCTCTCTGAAAAGGACGCAGGCGGTGTTCTCGGCTATAAAGATATCGCCCTGGAGACTTTGAGATTGTCCGTCGATGAGGATGAAGTGGATGTAGGGGTAATTGTCCTGTGCGGTGAAAAGGGCGGTCTCAAACCGGTAGCCGTTTAAAACGATCAGCCCGGCTCCGCCGTCTATGGCCTGCTCAATGGCGGCGGCGATGGCATCGTCGTCAAGTTCCACCGGGGTGTAGACGCCGTAACCCATGCCGTTTGCGCGGCTGTAGGCGTCCATGGCCTCATGGATGCTCTGATTGAGCGAGTGGTCCGTAACGGGCCCGGAATTGATGAACGCCAGCTCCTTGACGCCGGGCGCCGCCGGGGCCGCGGGCGGCGGCGCCTCCTGCATGCCGGCGTACGGCTCGATGACATCCGGCTCGCCGGCGGCGCAGCCCGCCAGCAACAGCAAGGTCAGCGCAAAGGTCAACAGGAGGATATAAACCTTTCTCGCCATGGGCATCCCTACTTTCAATCGTTCTTCATCTTAGTATAGCATATTAAAAAGCGCAGGACTATACGCTCGATGCGGCTTTGTGCTATATTGAATGTATGAACGCGAAAGGATGATAGAGGTATGAGGCGTAAAGAAAGAGAAAAGGATAGGGCGTTTGCTCTTGATGTGGTGGATCAATGCGTCTACGCGGTGCTTGGCTGCGCGGACGCGGAGGGGGCGCCCTACGCGGTGCCGCTGAGCATTGCCAGAAGCGGCGAGGACATCTATTTCCACTGCGCGCGGCGGGGCAAAAAAACCGATATACTCAGGGACAGCCCCCGCGCGTGCCTCGTCTGCGTGGGCGATGTCCGCGTGCCCAAGGGAAGATTTGCCGTGGAGTATGAGTCGGCCGTTGTCACCGGCACGGCGCGGGAAGTCACCGGCGACGAAGAGAAAGTGCGGGCGCTGGAGCTGATCAGCCGGCGCCATACGCCGGAGAATATGCACGACTTTGACGCGGAGGTGGCCAGGTTCCTGGCCGTTACGGCCGTGTGGAAAGTGCGTATAGAGGAGATTTCCGGAAAATGCAAAAAGTATGACGACAAGGACGCGTAAATGCAGCGGTGTGCCGGGCATGAAGATCGATGAAAGGGAGCCTCCTAAAAAGGAGGCTCCCTTTTGAGTGTGTATTGTAACCGGGCGCCGGCACTTACAGCGCTTCCAGGGCGTCAATGACCGCGTCCACCTTTTCGGTGGAGATCAAAAGGTATTCGCCGCCGTTTATGCGCACGATGTAGAAGTTGTCCTCGTAGGGGATGAACGCCACATAGACGCTCTTGCCCCCGGCCCCGGTGAGGCTGATGGAAAACACCGGCTCTTCTTCGCCGGAAGCCTCCAGCGTGACGATGTCGGCGGTGAGGTTGGTCAATTGCGTCATGAAGGTCTTGAACGCCCGCGCCGTCAGCTCCCTGCCGCCGATGGCATAGGAAAGATCGTCTCCCTCGCCCTGCGCGGTGATGCGGTACTCCCTGCCGCGGGCGGTGATATCCATGCCGCGGACGTTCTCGCTGGAGATGGCCAGCACCTTCGGGGAAACAAAGCTCTCTTGCTTGAAGTTCAGTATCCGCTCCACATCGCCTCTGGGCGAAAGCCATATGACGTCCTGGTCCCGGAAGCGCACATGGTAGAAGGCTCCGCTCTCATCCAGGTCTCCGATATCGATAACGGCGGAAAGCCTGGTCAGCAGCGTGCTTTTTCTCTGGTAGCTGATATTGACGCTGAGCACAGGCCGGGTGAGGCCGTAGCTTTCCAGTTCCTCCTCCGAGGGCTTGTAGTCGACGGCTTTTTCAAGCGGCAGGCTGACCACGTTGCCCAAAAATGTGAGGATATTGGGCATGTTGCCCGCCACGCGCTCTTCATGCACGCCGTCCACGAACCAATAGATTTCCCGGCTGTAGTAGTCGCTCCAGCCCTCCTCGTAGCTGATGAAGTCGATGGCCAGATCCTCCGAGGCCACCGAAACGCGGCTGTACGTGTCGCCTTCCTGGAAGGGCCAGGGCTTTGCCGCCAGTGCGTTGAGATTGTATAAAAAGCTCTCCGCCGTCGCCGCCGGTACGAGATAGATATCCTCGGAGCCGTCCAGGTTCAGGTAGTATTCCCCGGTGACGGCGTTTTTGCTGCCGATTGTGAACGTGCGGGCGCTGCCGTCCTTCAGCGTCAGCGTGACGGTGGAAATAGGATCGGTAAAGCCGAAATCCGGATTGGTCAGCGACGCGCCCTCGGCCTTCCCGCTAGCCTGGATGGACGAGGCCACGTGCGCCATATTCTCAGGAAGCGTCTCATCCAGCGGGAAATCCCGGTCCTCCCGCAGATGCCAGCCCTCGCCCAAAACCCGGGTGAAGGACAGATCGTCGCCGGCAAAATCATAGGCAATGCCCACGATGTCCGACTCGGTGAGCGTCAGCACGTCGATAAGGGCGTCCTGCGGCACTTGATCCTCGCCGTCCAGCAGCGACAGCGCTATGTATCCGGCCACCAAGACCACCAGCACGGCGCAGGCCACGATGATGTTCCTTTTGCGTCTGTCCATATCAGCCTCTTCTCCTTAAAATGACGACGGCGGCGCCGATGAGAATACATATTACGGGAAGGATCACCACGTACAAGAGCGTCATGGTGTTGGCCCTGTCCGAGGAAATGACAAGGGGCGATACCGTCAGGCTCTTGGCGTGCAGGGTGACGGACTCGGGCCGGTCGGTCATCCAGCCCAGCGCGTTGAGAAAGAAATTGCTGTTGCTGCCCGAAACCAGGGCGTCCACCGTCTCATCGAGCAGATAGCCCGTGGTGACCCAGATGATCCTGGACTGCCTGGCGCCCGTGTCGTCGGTGATGACGGCGGCCAGATGGAAGGGGCCGGAAATGTCGCCCTCCTCGGGCTCGATGGTCTCCGCCGTGGTGGCGTCCACCTTGGAATAGGCGCTGTCCGAAGTGGACAAAAGCCCCTGAAGGCTCAGCGTGTTGCGGGCAAGCTCCGTCTTTTGAATGCCCTGCGCGTTGACCAGAATCACCGGCCGGCGGTTGTCGATCAGCGGCTGTGTGACGTCGTGCTGCACCAAAATGGGGTTAAGGTAATAGTTGTTCTGGAAAATATAGCGGCTTGAATCGGCCTCGGCCACCACGCCGGGAACCAGCTCGGCGCCGTAATACGCCATCAGGCCCTCCAGGTTGGGCCGCCCGGCCTGCGAATACATAGTGACTAAAAGCAGATTGCCGCCGCCGGAGAGATACCCGCGCAGGATATCGGCTTCCTCCGCCGATATATCCGCCTGCGGATCGTGCAGGATGATGCAGTCAGCGTCCTGGGGAATGTCGCCTGAGAGAAGGTTGAGGCTCTCCAATTGCATGTTCTGCTTTTCAATGGAGGTGAGCATGGCCGCGGGAAGCTCCCGCTCGCTGTGCCCGGTGATGTTGTAGAGCTTGGGCAGGTTGTCGCTTACGACAAAGTCGATGGCGCTGGTGACGGCCCGCTCGCCGTCGAAGGAGGTGTCCTTGATGTAGGGCACCATCTGGCCGGCCGCGTTGGTGGTGTAGTCGTAGGTGTTGATATAGATCTCGCCGTAATCCACCGCCGTGTGGCGCTTGGCGCTCACCACGATGAGGCTGCCCGTGGAAAGCGGTTCGTCGGTGTACTGGGAGGCGAAATTAGGGTACAGCACCGGATCGCGGTACTGTATCTTAATGCTGCCGTTCATGGACGAATAGCGGCTCAACAGTTCGCCCATCACCTCGTTCTGCCTCGATGGGGCGCTCAGCACGTAAATAGTGATGTCGTCCTTCACGTTGCCCACGATCTCCCGCGTCTGCTGGGAGATGGAGAACAGCCGGTTCTGCGACAGGTCGATCTTCGTATACTGGGCGGGTATCCGGCCCACGATAAGATTGGCCACAACCACGATGGCCAGCGCCAGAAGGCTCATCACCGTGGCGTAGCCGCCGGCCTTCGTGCGGCGGACGCGGGAATCCGCTACGCTCTGCGGCGCCTTATCCGGCGCCTTTTTTTTCGCAAACAGCTTCATCAGCTCCACCTCCTTTTCTCCAATGCCTGTACCGTAAAGAAACTGAATAAAAAGACGATGCCCAGATAATACACGATGCCGGTGATATCCAGTATGTTGTAGACGAAATTGTTCATCCGCTGGAAAACCGACAGGGTCATCAGGGCGCTTGAAAACGCGCCCTCGAACAGCTTGCTGTCATAAATGTAGAGCCCAAAGAGCAGCACCATCGCCACGATCAGGAAGACGGTGGTGGTGTTGATGTTTCGTGTCATGGCGTAGACGATGGCGGCGATGATGAGCACCACCACGAAGAAAGCCGAAAGCGACGCGCTGGAGGACGCGGGGATAATGCCCGCCACGGCGCCCATGATGAAAAACAAGAGCACCGCCCCGAAGGACAGCACCGCCGCGATGATCTGGTTGTCGGTGAGGCTGGAGGTGAACATACCCACCGCCAGAAGCGCCGCGCCCAGAAGGAAAAAGCCCAGCATGCCGCTGAGGGCCGCCGCGATATGGATGGGCCCGAATACGGTCAGCGCGAAGGGCATCGTGCACATCATAAGGCACGCGATAAAAAGCACGGTGAGCATGGCCAGGTACTTACCCAGAACGATACTCCACGCCTTCAGAGGCAGCGCGTAGAGAAGCTGGTCCGTCTTCTGGCGGCGCTCCTCGGCGATTACCCGCATACTGAGTACCGGCACCACCAGAAGGTAGATGAACGTCATATTGCCCGGCACGTATTCAAAGGCCGGATGAGCGCCGGCCAGGTTGTAATTGTTCATGAAGATGCCGGCGAACGCCAAAATCAGGCCAAGGAAAACGTAGCCGGTCATGGACGTGAAATAGCCCCTGAGTTCGCGTTTGTAAATGGCAAACATCCCTTAACCCTCCTTTGTATCGTCATCGACGGATTTTTTCCCGGGTTTGAAAAAGCTCCAAAGATGCTTTGCCTCTTTGGCCGGCCCGGCCTTTTCGCAGGCGGCCCCTTGCTCGATGCCGGTCAGCTCGATGAAGATGTCCTCCAGCGAGACCGTGTCCTGGCTCATGGACAGCACAGGCATCTCCTTTTTGGCAAAGGCCAGGCTGAGCTGGTCGCGTATATCCTTGTCCGAAGAGATTTCCGCGCAGATGTCCAGAGAGCCGCTCTCGCGGCCGTTTTTGACGGTGACATTCAAAATGTCCTTAAAGGCCGAGAGCACCTGCCTTGCCCCGGCCTCCTCGCCGCGCACCGTCAGAAGCAGCTTCACGGTGCCCTTGAGGTGGGAGGACAGGTTCTCGGTGGTGTCCTCGGCCACCAGTTTTCCCTTGGAGATGATCAGCACCCGGTCGCAGACGGCGCTGACCTCCGAAAGAATATGGCTGGAGAGGATCACCGTATGGCTCTGGCCCAAAGTGCGGATCAAATCGCGTACCTCCACGATCTGTATGGGGTCAAGCCCCACGGTGGGCTCGTCCAAAATGATGGTGGAGGGATCGCCCAAAATGGCCTGCGCAAAACCCACCCTCTGGCGGTAACCCTTGGAAAGATGCTTGATCAGCCGCTTTCGCATGTCGGTGATCTGCGTCTTTTCCATCACCTTTTCAATCTGCTCCCCGCGCTCTTTGCGGGCGAGTCCCTTGACCTCGGCGACAAAATGCAGGTACTCCCACGGGGTCATGTCCAGATACAGCGGCGGCTGCTCCGGCAAATACCCAAGGGACTTCTTCGCCTCCAGCGGCTCGTCGTAAATGTCGTGGCCGTCGATGGTCACCTGCCCGCTGGTGGCGGCAAGACAGCCGGTGATGATGTTCATAGTCGTGGTCTTGCCGGCGCCGTTAGGGCCCAAAAAACCGTAAATCTGCCCGTCCAGAATGTCGAAACTGACATCGTCTACGGCAAGGTGGCCGCCATAGCGTTTGACAAGATGCTTCACTTGTATCAAACCCGTTGCCTCCTGTTCTTATGTAAAATGGCGTCGAACGCATTTTATCCTTATATCCACATACTAGCTTATATCATTAGACAAAAAATGTGAAGTATGCGGGACAGAAAATTGAATTTTAGCTGAAAAGTGCGAAAGCAAGCAATTCCCACCGGCCGGATATAATCCGGGCGGCGGGAACGGGTTGCTTCGCTGTGGGTAAACCATTTAGTACGAGCGGGCGAAAATGGTCATGTACCTGGCCTTTTCGTCGCAGCAGACGCAGGTGTCTGCAAGCTGCTCCTGCTCGAAGGGGATCACGCGGCTGGTGGCGCCGGTGCGGGCCTTGATTTCGGCCTCGCAGGCGGGATCGCCGCACCACATGGCCTTGACGAACCCCTTTTTGTCCTCGATGCCCTCGCGGAGTTCTTCAAAATTGACGGCGGTGAAGGTGCGGCTCTCCCGAAGCGCCAGCGCCCGGTCGTAAAGCCCCTGCTGGACGCTGACCAATAGATCACGGACCGATTTATCGATGCCCTCGATGGGGAGCGTCATCTTCTCCATGGTGTCGCGGCGTACCGCCACCACCTGGCCGGCCTCGATGTCCCGGGGACCGATCTCAATGCGTACCGGCACCCCGCGCATCTCCCATTCGTTGAACTTCCAGCCCGCCGTCTGGCCCTCGCGGTCGTCCACATGCACGCGCACCCCGGCGGCCTTGAGCGTATCGGCCAGTTTCCCCGCGGCCTCAAGGACACCTTCCCTGTGCATGGCGATGGGCAGAATCACCGCCTGGATGGGGGCGATCTTCGGCGGCAGCGCCAGACCCCGGTCGTCGCCGTGGACCATCACCACGCCGCCGATCATGCGGGTGGAGGTGCCCCAGGACGTCTGGTGGACATACTTGTGGGTGCCGTCCTTATCCAAAAACTGGATGTCGAACACGCTGGCGAAATGCTGGCCCAGATAATGGCTGGTGCCCGCCTGCAGCGCCTGGCCGTCCTGCATCATCGCCTCCATGGCGTAGGTGCGCGAGGCGCCGGCGAATTTTTCGGAATCGCTCTTCTGGCCGGTGATGACCGGAATGGCCAGCACGTTTTCGGCGAAATCCTTGTACACGCCCAGCATGGTCAGGGTCTCCTCCATGGCCTCCTCCTCGGTGGCGTGGGCCGTATGGCCCTCCTGCCAGAGGAATTCGCTGGTGCGAAGGAAGGGGCGGGTGCTCTTCTCCCAGCGCAGCACGTTGCACCACTGGTTGTACTTCAGCGGCAGATCGCGCCAGGACTGGACCCACTTGCTGTACATGGCGCAGATGATGGTCTCGCTGGTGGGGCGGATGACCAGCGGCTCGGCCAGCTCCTCCTGGCCGCCCCGGGTGACCCAGGCCACCTCCGGCGCGAACCCCTCCACGTGCTCCACTTCTTTCTTTAACAGGGACTCGGGTATTAAAAGCGGGAAATAGGCGTTCTGATGGCCGGTGGCCTTGAAACGGTCGTCCATTTCCTTTTGGATCAGCTCCCAGACGCCGTACCCGTAGGGACGGATGACCATGGTGCCCTTCACCGGGCCGTAGTCCACCATCTCGGTCTTTAAAATGACGTCGGTGTACCACTGGGAAAAATTCTCGCTGCGCGAGGCGATGTGCTGTACAAATTCCTGCTTTTTGTTGGACATGGTATTCTCCTTTGACGATTGTAGAAAGTTTATATCCGGCGAGACGAAACGCCGGGGCGCGGGCCTGCCCGAACCCGGCGGGGGAATGTTCATTCCCCCGTCGTTCCCAAAGTGCCGCGCGCTTTGCAAAAAGCCGTATGGGACAGGCTTCTCCGGCGGCATGGGGCCGGGCCGAAAAAGGGGAGGCGCTCGCTTGTAAGTAAACAAAAAACCGCCCTTATCTTACGATAGGGACGGGAATTCCGCGGTACCACCCTAGTTAACCGGCCGCAGCCGGTTCACTTCATTGGCCTGTAACGCAGGCGCTGCGTCGGGGTTTGCCCGAAGCTGAAAACCTGGGAAAGCTCATCTGCGCCGTGTCCGTCCTTTCAGCCCGGGGGACAGACTCTCTTGAGGGCGCATCCGACAAGCGGCTGGTTCTTTAACGCTTCTTTAATAGTATATGAATGTAAATCAATATAGCACATCCGAAGGGAAAGTGCAAATATTTTTATTTGCGGCAAAATCCGGTTGGGAAGTACGCACGAAAAAGGCGCAGGCAATGATTTTTATTTTCCATTGACAGATAACAGTTGTTAGCCTACAATGAGGGTAACAACTGTTAGCCTTGAAGGAAAAGGGTGTGGGAATTGACTACCAAAGAAAAGATACTGGATGTTTCCATGGAACTGTTCGCACAAAAGGGGTTTAAAGACGTCTCCGTCCGCGAGATCGCAAAGACCGTTGGCATCAAGGCCAGTTCCCTGTATAAGCACTATGAGAGCAAGGAAGATATCCTTGAACAGATATTCCTGCTGTTTAAAGAGAAAATGGCCCGGAGCATCTTTTCCAAGGAGGAGCTTCGCGGTAAGATGCCCGTGCTTTCTCCCGAAAGTTACCTAAAGACGTCCTTCGAATACTTCAAGCGGATCATGTGGGACCCGAAGATGGTCAAAATAGCCAGGATCATTACCATGGAGCAGCGGCGCAATCAATCCGTCAGGGAATTTTTCATGCGGGAGCTCATTGAGAAACCCAATGAAGCGCTCCGGTACGCCTTTGACCTGATGCTGGAAAACGGCCTGATCGATCCGGTGGATACCCGGGTTTTGGCCCAGGAGTACAATGCCTATATTGTCTATCTGTATTTTGAGCAGAACTTCCTGAAAGAAAGCCTGAGCTTTGATGAGATCGAAAGAAAAATGGACCAGCACAACGACTTCTATGCGCGTCATATTCTGGCAAGAAGAGAGGGAAGCGAAAAATGAAGGTTTTAGCCGTCATGGGAAGCCCCAGAAAGAGGGGAAACACCTACCGCGTGGTCGAACGGATAAAAGAAAGCCTGTTGGCTTATGACAAAGGCATTGACTTTGAATTTCTCTTTCTCCAGGACTATAACCTCGCCATGTGCGCGGGCTGCTTCACGTGCTTTGCGCGGGGCGAGGAGCACTGCCCCTTAAAGGATGACCGGGTGGTGATCGCGTCCAAAATGTCCGGGGCCGACGGCATCATCTTTGCCGCGCCCACCTACGCCATGGGGGTGCCCGCTCTCATGAAGAGCTTTATAGACCGGTTTGCCTATACCTGTCACCGGCCGCAGTTTTTCGACAAGGCTTTTATGGCCGTCGCCACCGTGGGAGGCGTCATAGGGACGAAGCAGGCGCTGCAGCAGTTGGCCCTGTTGTCCGGAGGCGGAAGGCTGGTGAAAAAACTTGGGATTTCCACGCCGCCGATTCCCATGACGGGCTATGCCCAAAAGGCCAAAAGAAAGATCCAAAAGGCCTCGAAGGCCTTTTATGCCGCCCTGAAGAAACCCGCCAGAAAGCTGCCGGGAGCGGCAGAATGGGCCTGGTTCCATTCGTTTAAGTCCATGTGCGCCTTTGCAGCCTATCGGGAAGTCTGTCCGGCGGACCATGCTTACTATAAGGATCGGGGAGCGTACTTTTATCCGCTGAACGGGCACCGTGTGCGCCGCCTTCTGGGAAAAGCCCTGGGAGGTCTTATGCGCTTTGGCTTTGGGTTTTTGATGAAGAAGGAAATGGATTAGTTTCGGGTGACTGCTCATAGTATCAAACACAAAAGCAGAGAGCCTTGGCTCTCTGCTTTTGCGTAATGCTTTTGTGATCAATTGTCGTGCCCTTACAGGCACAAACGGTAAATGGCGCGCACGTCGTCCTTGGACAGCGGGAAGTGGTTGCCGGTGTAACCGTTTTTATCGCTGCGGCACTTTTCGGTCATTGAATCGATGGCGCTTTCGGGTACGCCCAGTTCGTCCAGCGTAACGGGCATGCCGATGGACTTGAGCCACGCCTTGTAGCGGGAAATGCCCTCCTGGATGATTTCGTCGGTGGGAAGACTTTCGTCCACGCCGAAGGTGCGGATAAAAAACTGGCGGAAGCGCTTGGGCGCCCGCTTGTAATTGTAGCGCAGCCACGCGGGAAGCACCACCGCCAAAGAGGCGCCGTGGGTCACGTCGAACTGGGCGCCCAGCTCGTGGGACAGCGAGTGGCTGCCGCTGTCGCTGCCGCCGCGGCCCACGCCCACCACGTCGTTGTGGGCGTAGCAGGCGCACAGCATCAGCTCCGCGCGGGCATTGTAGTCCTCGGGGTTTTCAAGGGCGATGGGGGCCTGATGCACCACGGTTTTGAAAATGCCCTCGCACAGATAATCGGTCAGCTCCCCGTTTTCATCGGAGGAGAAATACCGCTCGTGGGCGTGGGAAATGGTATCCACCGCCCCGGCGGCCGTCTGCCAGGCGTCCATGGTATAGGTCCACTCGGGATTTAAAAGCGCAAATTTGGGCCGGTTGAACGGTATCCTGGCGCTGGCCTTCTGCCGGGGATCGTCCCGGGTCATTACCGATACGGGGCCCATCTCGCTTCCGGCGGCGGCGATGGAGACCACGCAGCCCACAGAAAGGGCGCCGTCGGGCGATGCGGTGCCGTCATAGAAGTCCCATACGTCGCCGCCGTAGGGGACCCCCAGTGCGATGCACTTGGCCGTGTCGATGCAGCTGCCGCCGCCCACGGCCACGATGAAGTCCAGATCGTTCTCCCGGGCCATATCGATGCCCTTGTAGGCCAGGCTCATCAGCGGATTGGGCCGGACGCCGAAAAGCTCCATGTAGGGGATGCCCTCAGCGTCCAGAGACGCGGTCACCTTTTCAAACAGGCCGATTTTCTTCACGGAGCCGCCGCCGGTGACCAGAAGCGCCCGGCTGCCGCCAAACTGCCTGATTTTTTTGCCCGTCTGCTCCTCGGCACCCTTTCCGAAGACCAGATCGGTGCTTAAATGAAATTCAAAGTTTCTCACGGTATTCTCCTTTACAGGGCCAGTTTCAGGATTTCCACGATATCCGCGGTGGACAGCTGCGCGAAGAAGCCCACCTTGTCGCTGCCGGCGTTGCGCTCGGTCAGCGTCGCCATCTTCTCAAAGTGGGCGTCGTCGATGCCCGCCTCAGACAGCCGGGTGGGCATGCCCACGCTCCTGAAGAACGCCTCGGTTTCAGCGATGGCCGCCAGCGCCTTTTCCTCGTCCGGCATGGCCGGATCATCGATGCCGAAAACGCCTTTGGCGTAGTCCGCGTAGCGCCGAAGGTCATGCTTGTAGGTGAATTTCATCCAGGCGGGTATTACGATGCAAAGGCCCGCGCCGTGGGTGATGTCGTAAAGCCCGGAGAGCTCGTGCTCGATGCGGTGGGAGGCAAAATCGTTGATCTTGCCCACGCCCACGGAATTGTTGTGGGCCAGCGTGCACGCCCACATGATGTTGGCGCGCGTAGCGTAGTCGTCCGGGTTTTCGATGGCCAGAGGAAGAAGGTGCATCAAAGAGGCCATCAGCGCCTCGGCGTTTCTATCCACCACGTAGGCGTCCTTCACCGGGGAGAAATAACGCTCCATAATGTGCACGATGGCGTCGCAGCCACCGGCCGCCGTCTGGTAGGCGGGCAGCGTGAACGTCAGCTCCGGATTCAAGATGGCGAACTTGCAAAGGGGCGTCTTGGCGTCACGCTTTAAGTTGTCCTCCTCCCGGGTGATGACGCTGCCGCCGGAGGACTCGCTGCCCGCCCCGGGAATGGTCAGCACCACCGCGGTGGGCAGCGACTCGCTCAAAACAAGATTGATGTCCGCGTCGTAGCAGTCCCACACGTCGCCGCCGTAGGGCACGCCGATGCCGATGGCCTTGGCGCTGTCCAGCACGCTGCCGCCGCCCACGGCCAAAATGAAGTCCACGTTCTGCCTGCGGCACAGCTCGATCCCCTCATAGACCAGCGACAGGCGGGGGTTGGGGAGCACGCCGCCCAGCTCCACGCTTTCGATGCCGGCGCGATCAAGGCTCTCCTTGACCTGATCGATCAGGCCAGAAGCCTTGGCGTGACGGCTGCCGTAATGGATCAATACCTTTTTGCCGCCGAAGGCGGCCACCTGCTCGCCGGCCTGAAGATGCGTATCGCGGCCGAAGACGTACCTCGTAGTGATGTTGTACACGAAATTTTCCATAGGGCTCCTTTCCGGCAAATGCCTTGGGGCAAATCTTGATTTGTAAAAATGTCATTGAAATGATTATAGCGCCGAAGCGGCGCTTCTGGCAAGGCGCGGCGAGACTGTCAAAAAGTTCTTTTGGGGGTTATTAGGGGGCCAAAGCCCCCTCATTTTAAATTCCGTGGGCAAGGCTGCGAGCCGAATCCTCGCGTTTCGGCTGAATCCGCAGATTCGTTTCGAGCGTAACCGCGGCACAGCCGCGGCTCTTAACGCGAAGATAGGCAACCGCCGCAAGGCGGCTCTTGGCCATAGATCGACAGACCCAAGGGAGCCGACGCTGCGCGGCCGCAGCCCAGGCCTGCCCTTTAGGGTGCACCGCTCAGGATTTTCCGACCGCTGCAAAAACCGGTGAAGAGGTTTTTGCAGCAGGAAAAGCCCTGGCATACCCGTCAAAAAACATGGTTTTTTGACGGCCTCGTAGCGTCTCTGGCAAGGCGCAGTTTTCACTCAGCAAGCATGGATTGTCCATAAAAACGTTACAAATGAATCCTCCGGCGCGTGGCGCATATGTGGTATATTTATACTGCGGCCGCCTATTATCGGGATGAGGCAGGCCGCCCGGCCGGAGAAATTGCGGCGCTTTAAGGCGCAAAAAGATGGCGGGAACCGTCTTTATCAGAACTGCCCGTTTTTCGTGACGCTGCGCTCGTACAGGCTGATGCAGATGTTCGACAGGCTCATGATGGCGACGTTCACCAGCTTGGTGACGATTTGGTTGTACTCCAGGACAATATTGAAAACGTAGACGAGAAAGAGCGTAGCCATCGCCAGCGCCGCGTTGAAGCCCAGAAAACGGACATACTGGGCGTAGGATATCTTGACGCCCGCCAGAGCATTCGCCAGGCGGCGCAGCTGATAAAAAAGAAAGATGGACAGGCCCGTGGTCAGGCTGTGGGCGATGGTCACGTCCATGCGCAGGAAGAAACGCAGCACCAAAAAGAGTATGAAGTCCAGCGTGATGCTGACAAAATACCCAAGGGGCATGGCGATGCGCTGTTTCCAGTTGACCCAGAGTTTTCCCTTCATGCCGCGTCCTCTCTTAAAAACGATACCATGATGATTTTTATTATAGGATGAATTCTCCGAAATATCAATGCGTACGGCCCGAAAACGGGCGCGAAAGGAAGTTATGAGAAAAAATAAAATCCTGGCGGTTTTCCTGTTTCTGGCGCT
>JBMNQS010000011.1:0-41005 GCA_050944255.1 Christensenellales bacterium
CAAAGGGCGAGATTCTGGACGTGCTGCGCTCACCGCTGGGTGTTCGGGATCTGGACGCCGTCAAGCGGCGCACCCGCGCCGGCATGGGCCGCTGCCAGGGCGGGTTCTGCTGGATGCGCATGCTGGATATCATCGCGGAGGAACTGCGTATCCCCGTGACCGCCGTATGCAAAAACGAGCCGGGCACCAATCTGCTTGTGTCGCCCAACAAGGCCCTTGCGGAGGTGGAAAAATGAGAGACGTGGAGCTTGTGATCATCGGAGGCGGCCCGGCGGGCATGGCGGCGGCCATAGCGGCCCGGCAGCAGGGCACCCGGGACATCCTGCTATTGGAGCGCGAGAGCCACCTGGGAGGCATTTTGAATCAGTGCATCCATGGCGGCTTCGGACTGCACCGCTTTAAGGAAGAGCTGACCGGCCCCGAGTACGCCGCCCGGTACGTCAAGGAGGTTCGGGAACTGGGCATCCCCCATATGCCGGACACCATGGTGCTCACGCTGAACAAAAACAAGGTCATCGTGGCGGCCAGCCGCCACGGCATCCATGAAATCCGCGCCAGGGCCGTCATACTGGCCATGGGCTGCCGCGAGCGGCCAAGGGGCGCGCTGAACATCCCAGGCACCCGTCCGGTGGGCATCTATACCGCCGGCACCGCCCAGAAGTTTGTCAATATCGACGGCTACATGCCCGGGCGCGAGGCGGTGATCCTGGGCTCCGGCGACATCGGACTGATCATGGCCCGGCGCATGACGCTCGAGGGTGCCAAGGTGCACGCCGTGGTGGAACTTCTGCCCTATTCCAGCGGCCTGAAGCGCAACATCGTGCAGTGCCTGGACGACTACGGCATCCCGCTGATGCTGTCGCACACCGTCACGCAGATCCACGGGAAGAAGCGCCTTTGCGGCGTCACCGTGGCGCAGGTGGATGAGCATCGGCGGCCTATAGAGGAAACCGCGCAGTATATCCCCTGCGATACGCTGCTTCTGTCGGTGGGCCTCCTGCCGGAAAATGAGCTTTCCAAATGGGCCGGGGTGGAATTGTCCCCCGTCACCGGCGGCGCCCTGGTGGGCGAGAGCCTGCAGACGGATGTGGAGGGCATCTTTTCCTGCGGCAACGCGCTTCACGTGCACGACCTGGTGGACTACGTCTCCCAGGAGGGTGAGGCGGCCGGGATAAGCGCCGCCAATTACCTCCAGGGCAAACGCTTTAAAACCGGCGGCATTCCCGTAAAGGCCGGTGAGGGCGTCCGCTACGCGGTGCCCCAGAGTATCCATCCGGACAATATCGACGACGCCGTCACCATCCGCTTCCGCGTGGCCGGCGTCTACGAAAACTGCTGCGCCTCCGTCTTTTTCGACGATAGGAGGCACTGCCACCAGCGCAGCATCATCCTCTCCCCCGGCGAAATGGAGAGCGTCACGCTGAAAAAGGATGTGTTTGACGCCTACCCCGACACAAAAGAGATCACCGTGGCCATCGAACGGGAGGTGGACGAGACATGAGCCAAAACAAAACCCGCCGGGAAATCGCCCTCACCTGCATCCGCTGCCCGCTGGGCTGCAGCATGCGGGCGATGCTGGAGGGCGAAAACATGCTGTCCGTGTCGGGAAACCGGTGCAAACGGGGCGAAATCTATGCTAAAATGGAGTGTACAAACCCGGTGCGCACCGTCACGTCCACGGTCAGGCTCACCGGCTCGCACCTTCGCGCGCTGCCGGTGCGCACGGCGGGCCCTATTCCCAAATCAAAGATATTCGACTGCATCCGCGCGCTTGCAGGCGTGTCGGTGGCCGCCCCGGTGCGCATCGGGGACGTCATCGTCCAAAATGTCTGCGATACCGGTGTGGACATTATCGCCACCCGCGACGCGTGAATCCATCAAAATGTGAGGGGAGACTTCTATGGCTAAGTATCTGATGGCCCTGGACCAGGGCACCACCTCGTCCCGCTGCATCCTCTTTGACAAAAAGGGCCATATCCGCGCCAGCGCCCAGAGGGAGTTCCGGCAGATTTTCCCGCAGGCCGGCTGGGTGGAGCACGATCCCATGGAAATCTGGTCCAGCCAGATGTCGGTGCTCACAGAGGCGCAGTCCAAGCTGGGCATCCACGCCGCGGACATCGCCGCCATCGGCATCACCAACCAGCGGGAAACCGTCATCGTGTGGGATAAACGCACCGGAAAGCCCGTCTACAACGCCATCGTATGGCAGTGCCGCCGCACGGCGGCGTACTGCGACGAGCTGAAGGCCGCCGGATTCGATCAGGTGGTCCGGGAGAAGACCGGCCTGATCATCGACGCTTATTTCTCCGGCACGAAGATCAAGTGGATACTGGACAACGTGGAGGGCGCCAGGGCCGACGCCGAGGCGGGGCACCTTCTCTTCGGCACGGTGGATACCTGGCTCATCTGGCGGCTCACCGACGGAAAGACCCACGTCACCGACTATTCCAACGCGTCGCGCACCATGCTCTACAATATCCACAGCCTCCGGTGGGACGACGAGCTGCTGGAAGAACTGCAGATTCCCCGGTCCATGCTGCCGGAGGTGAAGCCCTCCAGCCATGTCTACGGATACGCGTCCTCGCAGCTTCTGGGCGGCACGGTGCCCATCGCTGGCATCGCAGGCGACCAGCAGGCGGCGCTGTTCGGGCAGTGCTGCTTCGAGGAGGGTATGGCCAAAAACACCTACGGCACCGGCTGCTTTATCCTGATGAATACCGGCGAAACCGCCGTGGCCTCCAAAAACGGGCTTCTGACCACCATCGCCTGGGGCGCGCAGGGCAAAGTGGAGTATGCGCTGGAGGGCAGCGTCTTTATCGCTGGGGCCGCCATACAGTGGCTGCGCGACGGCCTGAGGATGATCGACAACGCCGCCTTTACCCAGGCTTACGCCGAAAAGGTGGAGGATGCCGCCGGTATCTACGTGGTGCCCGCCTTCGTGGGCCTTGGGGCCCCCTACTGGGACCAGTACGCCAGGGGCGTCATCGTGGGGCTGACCCGGGGCGTGGAGAAGGAGCATTTTATCCGCGCCACGCTGGAATCGCTGGCCTATCAGAGCTACGACGTGATCCGCGCCATGGAGGCGGACTCGGGCCTTCTGCTCAAATCCATCCGCGTGGACGGCGGCGCCAGCGCCAACAACTTCCTGATGCAGTTTCAGGCCGATATCCTGGGCGTGGACGTGGTGCGCCCGTCGGTGATTGAGAGCACCGCCCTGGGGGCGGCCTATCTGGCCGGCCTGGCCGTTGGGTTCTATAAGGATAAAAAGGATATCGTCCAAAACGTGGCGGTGGAACGGATGTTTTCGCCCCGCATCCAGGACGATTACCGCGAAAAACTGATCCGCGGCTGGCAGGAAGCCGTGAAGCGCTCCTTCGGCTGGGCCAATCCTTAAATTGACCGCGCGGCATACCGGTCAGCCGCTTGCAAATTCGCGGTATGCGCAAAAGCGCGGCGCATAAGCGCCGCGCTTTTTGTTTTAATTTTTTTGTAAAAACCGGAGGGCTTGAGCCGGATTGCTTCGAGTTTATAACGTCATCTGCATCCGTTCGTCGGGAATCTTTCCGCTGACCACCATTTCAATCCAGAAACTGCCCAGGTGATTCAAATCATCCATCTGCGGTTCCTCCACTTCATCTTCAAATAAATGGTTGGCGTACTTCATCGTCCGGGAGAACATAAAATCGGTCCACATGACGGAAAAAGACTGCGTATCAAACGAGGGAATTTTTTCATGCTCGATCAATTTATCCAACACATACTTGAAGCGCATGGCCGTCTTGTCGTGCAGGACCCGCGAAACCAGACGCATGGCCCGCTCGTTTGAAAACTGTTCCATGCACACGATCCGGTAGGCGTGAAGCATAAACACGGCGTCGTCATTATGAAAAACCTGCGTGCACCGCTCAAGCAGTTGCCGAGGCGAAGTATCCGTCAGAATAGAGGCGTCTGCCTCGTTTTCGGTCAGTTGGCAGGCCTCCAGTTTCTTTTCAAAGGCATTGAATATATCGTTGAGAATATCTTCTTTATTTTTATAGTGGTAGTATATAACACCCTCGTTCGCTTTGGCCGCCGCCGCAATCTCTCTGACTGTCACCACATTGTATCCCTTTTGCGCGAACAGTTTAACCGCTGCGTTAAATATATTCGTCTTTGTGTTGGTCCGTGCCATTTGTTCTATCCTTTCCAATGGGATTTGTCCGCTGCCTTTGGCTACTATGCCGGGCAGATATCATCAAAAATCGGTCGATCCCTTCAGCTATTGCCGCAATGCGCGGCGGCTCTCTTCTATGGCTTTGCCGCGCATCGTGCAAAAGCAAAAACGGCCGCGTTTCCACACGTGAAATATGGAAGCGCAGCCATTTTATGCCCGTCTGTGATCACAGACATATCATGAGCAAGCTGACACGAGCGTTCTCAGGGCTCTGTCTCAGATTTCCGCCTTCGGCTTGCTATGCGACGCTATTATTTATAAGTGGTCCATGCCGGCGAAGGCGTGTGTCTCAGCATCTGGTATACTGCCGCACTGAAACCGCCGCCCGCCGCAGGAGTGCCTGCCGGGATACCTTCGGATGTCCGGTGCATGCTGTGCGCTTGGCCATGGCATGCACAGTATAAACTTATTGGCCGGGATGAAATGCCCGGCAGGTCCCGGGAGTTTTTATCCTGCAGCAGGCGGCGCTCAGTGCCGCTTCCGGCATACGCCGGAGGATGAAGGGGGCTGCGTCTGGCTTATGCCGCCGGCCCTTCTTCCGGTCTTAGTTGATGGAGAATGTCAGCACCATCTGGTAAGTCGGCTGGTAGACAGCGGCAAAGGAGCCGGTATACGTGCCGCCGATGGAGAATGCTTTGGACGGCGCCGCGCCGGTGGCTGCGGTAAGCGTGCCAACAACTACGGGCACAGTAAGGCCGGAGGTGCCGGGAACGTTCGTCGCGGCGGCTGCCAAAGAGGACAGATTCAGAACAATACCGGCGTCTTTCACGGGATCAGGCACATCAGTATCACTGGTAAAGCTGGTCAGTTCCACGTCTACCGCGAAGGGACTCTTGTTTTCGATGGTATAGCTGGGCGATACGATGGTGCCGCCGCCGCTGGCAAAGGCCGCCCACATCAGCTTCACGGGAACGGAAATTTCCATATCGGTGGCAATGACTTCAACTTCCGGCTGTGCATCGGGGTCCTCGGGATCCGGATCGGTGATGATGGCGTCAGGGCCCACATAGCCGTATACGGGGGTGGTGACGGTGGGCTCATTGTCCTCGTCACTGAGAGTATAGTCTTTGTTGGTACTGGTTGCCGGAACGAAGGCCGGTGCCGCAAGCGCCGTCAGCGACAGGCTCGTCAGCAGCGCCACCACGCAGAGGAAGGTAACGAATTTTTTCATGGTCGGTCTCCTTTTTAATAATAATTAGTTCTTTACGGTGATCTCCAGCTTTACGTTGGATTCACCCTGGCACACCTTGGTGTCGGGGTCGTAGGCGTACAGGTGCGCTGTCGCCTTATGGGTACCTCTTCTGAGAACGCGTGTTAACCTGGCAGTATCAATGTGTTGGTCGGGCAGTATTCCGCCGGAATCGTAGATAATTTCACCGGTATCATCCAGCACAATCTGCACCACCATGGGATAGACGTTGTAGTTGGGATTTTCAATGCGCAGCGTTCCGGCGCTCCAGCCGTTTAGAAATTCCGGTTTGGCGTTGATCTTGAAGGAAAACTGCGATTCGTCCGCAATTCTTTGCATCTGAGCCAGGATCTCCTCCTCCGTCATGCCTGAGAGATGCCCGTCTACGGCATCCACCACATCGGGAAATAAATCGCCGGCCACAATCGGCGCGGGCGGCGTCTCCCACGGGAACCTGAAATAGCCGCATTGGCGCAACAGAAGGATCAAAAGCAGAATCAATACGATAATTACAATGACCGTAATCGGCCTGCGCCTCTTCTTCCCACTTTTAGACGGGTTGTGTTGCTTTCTTGGTCTCTTGGTTTTGTCCCCCATAAACTGTCCATTACCTCCTTTCGATAAAATTTGTATCACAATCCCATCTATGGTGTAGTGGGAAGGACAAGCTCAAAGGTAAACGCCGCGTTGAACGTCGGATATCTGGGCGTAGTGAAACTGCCGCTGTACCGGCCGCCTATGATAAAGCGTCCCGTATCGGTGGCGCTGCCTTTGACCCCCAGCTGGCCCATATAGCCGCTGCCGCCTACCAGGGGACCGTCCGGCAGATTGCTCACGGTACCGAATCCCTCGGTTCCCACCAGGCTCAGCTGCAATTCGCCCTCGGCCGCAGGCTCATTCTGCACCAGGGTCAGGCCGTCCAGATCATAAGAGTTGAATTCCTTCAGAAATACCTTGACAGGCAGCGCCGAAAGATTGGTAATTCTATAATCCGGGGACGCCACCTCTCCGTCACCGCCGGAAAAGGAGGCAAAAATCAGCTTCACCGGCACCGAAACCTTCAGCAGCGTATCCGCCTCGTGGTAAATGAAGTATACGGTGTGATCGCCGCTGACCCCGCCTATGACCGCCACGGTCTCATAAATGGTGGCGGCGCTCCAATCGTCCAGCTTGTAGCCGATAAAGGTGTACCCGGGAATATCCGGCGCGCTGTGCGAATAATTCTGGCCGTCCGGTACGGACTTTATCGTATTGGGATAGCTGACAAGATCAACGGGCTGGCCGTCCGCATCCACATATCGCTCCGTGACGATATGGCCGTTCGTATGCGAGAATGTATAGGTGTCCGTGCCGCCGTCCTCATTGGTGACGACAATCATGATATTATATTCTCGCCGCGCCAGGCCCTCCAGCAGCGCGCCTTCAAAACCGGCGTTGTCAAAATCACCGGCGTCCAGCGTAACTGAAGGGGACGATGTGTCCACCGTGCCCGTATCATAGTAGATGGTCACGTCCGTAATATCCGCACTGCCCACGAAGAAGGACGCCTCAATGAGCATCTGCGTGGCGTCCGCGCCGATATCCGCCGAAGCGCTAAGGATATCGGGCAGCGTGGTGAAAGGAATTACCGGGCTCTGCACGGCGATCGGGCCGGCAGCGTCCTGCGCCTGCATGTACGCCGCCATATAGTAGTGCGTGTTGGCGGACAGGCCCTCTACGGGCTCCGTCATGACGCCGCCATAGGTACCGGTCCACGGCACGGTGACGATACTGCCCGCCAGGTTGCCGCTGCCGTCGATTTGCGTGGAATATTTGAACCCGCCCTCAATGAGCGTATAGCCGTTCAATGCGGGATTTGTGCTGATCATATCCGCCGAGGTCTTGCCGACATTCTCCACCGAAGGGGTGCCCGCCGAGGGGAACCTGCGCAGTTTGACGGGCAGCGTGCTGTTGTTGTTCACCGAGTGAATCTGCGGCGAATTGTCCGCCACGCGCAGGACGCCTCCCAGCATTTCGGACCCTGCGTACGCGTACAGGTTGTCGTTCTGCGCAGACGTATGGCCCGTGGTATAGGCGAAATTGCTGTACCCGGCAGGCAGAATCAGCTCGTTGAGCTTCGGAGCGCTACCCTCCTGGGCGCCGTCGGCGTAAACGGCAATATGGACCTCGCTCGTGTCGCTGGGCACCTGATTGAACCGGGCGTTGACGAAATAGCCGTCGCCGGTATTGGACCCGGCGATGTGCAGGGCGGGCCTGCTGGGGTCGTAAGCATACGCCTTTACCGAAGCGGTGCTGGCGATATGGATGGTGGGAGCCGTGCCGCTGGGCTGACCGCCGCCGATGCCTGCGCCGCCGGCGCCCGCGCCGCTTGTGGCCGTCACATGCGCCGTGCCGCGGATGGTAATGTTGCCGCCGGCGTTGCCGTAGCCGCCGCCGATGCCCGCTCCGCCGCCGATGCCGCTTGTGGCCGTCACCTGCGCACTGTTTTCAATCACGATGGCGTCGGGAGCCAAGTTCCAAACCTGGCCGCCGCCGATACCTGCGCCACTGCCGCCGCTTGTAGCCGTCACCCGCGCCGTACCGCCGATAGTAATAGCACCGCCGCGGTTGCCGTAGCCGCCGCCGATGCCCGCTGCGCCGCCGGGGCCGCTTGTGGCCGTCACCTGCGCGCCGCCTCCAATCACGATGGCGGTGGTGCTTGAGGACCAATTCTCGGCGCTGCCGATGCCCGCTCCGCTGCCGCCGCTTGTAGCCGTCACCCGCGCCGTGCCGCCGATGGTAATGGTACCGCCCGCCGCGTTATAACCGTCGCCGATACCCGCGCCTCTGCTGCTGCTCTCGGCCGTCACCTGCGCTTCGCCCTCAATCGTGATGGTGCCGCCTATTCTGTTTGAACCGCCGCCGATGCCCGCCGCGTTGCCGGCGCCGCTTGTGGCCGTCACCCGCGCGGCGCCGCGGACAGTAATGGTTCCGCCGGGGTTGCCCTGGCCGCCGCCGATACCCGCTCCGTCGCCGCTGCCGATGGCCGTCACCTGCGCCGTGCCTTCAATGGTAATGACGCCGGCCAATTCGCTATACATATTGCCGCCGCCGATACCCGCTGCGCCGGCGGCGCCGGTGGCCGTCACACGCGCGTTGCCCCCGATGGTGATGGTGCCGATGGGATTGCCCGCTCCTCCGCCGATGCCCGCGCCGTTGCCACCGACAGCCGTAATATGCGCGTCGCCGCCGATAATGATGGCGCCGACCCTCTGGTTCCAGGACGAGCCGCCGCCGATGCCTGCACCGCCGCTTGAGCGCGCCTCCAGGCTGCCGGCGCCGCCGATGGTGACCTGTGCATCCGGCGCCACGTACAATCCGGCGCTGTTGGAGCCGGTGGCCGTCAGGCTGCTCACGCCCGCGAGGCTCAGGTTCAATCTGGCCGTTCCCTGCAGCGCCAGCGGATGACCGCCGCCGTTGGTCACGTTGATGCCGCTGATGGTAATAGCCGTATTTACGCCTGAGGCAATGACGATGCTGTTGATCAGCGATGTGCCTGTCTGTATGATCTGATACTCATTGCCGTTTGCGCTCGTATTAAAGGTGAGCGTGGTGCCGCTGCGGGAGAATCCCGTGCCCGTCAGCGTGGCGGCGACACCTAAATCGATGGTTGCGGTGAAGGATTCCTCCTGCAGTTCAGCTTCAAGCTCCGTTTCTTCAAGTCCGGCGTTTTTCTGCTGCGCGGCTTGATCCGGGTCCTCTTCCAAAATATCCTTTTCGGTATCCTCGTCCGTTTCGGCATTTTCATCCGCTTCGGCATCCTCGTCCGCTTCGGCACCTTCGTCCGCTTCGGTATCTTCCCCTGTTTCGGCGCTCCCGTCCGTTTGATCGCCCTCGTCTGTTTTGGTATCTTCGTCCGCCTGGGCGCTTTCGTCCGCCTGGGCATCCTTATCGTCTTGGGCATTCTCGTCTTCGCCCTCTTCGGCCGGGGCGCCTTCGGCTCCTTGCGCGCCGGCTTGCAGCCAGGCGCTTTCATCCGTACCGGCATGTTCCTGCGTCTGGGCGCTGTCTCCCGCCGCGTCAAATACCACTGCCCCCGCGGCCGCATCCGGACCGCCCGCGGCGAACACATCGCCCACGGGTAAAAGCGCTAGCACAATGATCATTGCCACTACCGCACACAATGTTCTTGGTGTTTTGGTGCGCCTTTTCACGATTGGATACTCCTTCTTGCCGGTCCGCCGCGATATACCGCGGTTATCAGGTTGTCGTTATCTGGCCTTAAAGTTTATAAAGTTTATGATGTTTTACCCCGCCATAACCTTTTTGATTGAACATTTGACTAAATCGGCCTGAAAAAAATTGCCGTGGGCGAATCCATTGATCTTCAGCTCCCGGCCTTTTTTTACGCGCCGATGCAAACGCAAGCAATCGTATGCACAAAATGCGGTGATGTTTCTGTATTTTATATGGAAAAAACCGGAACGTCAATATAGGAATGGGAATTATTTTAATTTATTGCTGAACGCCGTGGAAATAGCACCTTTTTATTTGGTTAAACTAATTAATTTATTAATTTTGCATGCTAAATATTTATTCAGAAAATGGAAAAATTATTGGCAAATCATCCCAGGCAAGCGATTCCAAATATGTCGTAAAAACCGCTTTTCGTGCAAAAACAAGGTTTGACATTGACTTTTTTTAAAAATTTTTTATTGTTTTTAAAGGTATTGAGGTGCTTGAATACGCAAGATGCTCTTATTAAAATTCGTATATGATAATCTGATTGCGACATATATTTTTCGGAAACAACAGATTATAGCAATATGTTATTTTTTTGTTACAAAAATATTTCAGCGGATATTTTATCCCATATCATGGAAAAATTGGCTGAAACTGGCAGCTATACCCGCCGGCGGAAGGCTTGGGCGGCCTTGCGCCGGCGGGTACCGCAAAAAACCGATGCTCGCCACGGGAGGATCATCGCATCACCGAAAAACATCCCGCCCGATCTGTAGACCGCCATGCCCTTTACGGCCGGTTCATAGCCGGGATTTTCCCGCCGCACACGCATCCCGCAACTTAAATAAAGAAATTTAAAAAAGCGTTTAAAGCGCCGGCATTTCATGATAGAATGGGTATCGAAATGCAAAAAAGGGGGAGCGCGTATGCCCTATTCGCAGGAGCACATAAAAAAGGTCGCCCGGTACAATGCCACCGTCATGGTGATGGAAGGATCGCTCTTTGTGCTGACCATATCCCTTCTGGACGCCAGCAGCGTGGTGTCGGTGTTTTTAAACGCGGTGATGGGCACCGCCGTCTGGTCCGGCGTGGCCAGCGCCATTGCGTTTCTGTTTCCGCTTCTGGGCACGCTCTACATGGGGCGGCGCATCGCGGCGCTGAAAAACCAGCAGAGAACCATGGCCATAATGAGCTTCTTTCTGCGTCCCACGTTTATATTCATCGTGCTGGCGCTTATATTTGATCTGCCGCCGGTGACGCTGGGCATCATCTTTCTTTTCTGCTACGCGCTGTACTACTTTGGCGAAGGCAATATCAATCTTCTGTGGACGGAGATCCTGGTGCGCACCCAGCCCCTTGAAAACCGGGTGGCCATCACCAGCAGGCAGCGGATTTACGGCGGCATCGTAGGGCTTTTGGGTGCGGAGATCATCCGCAGGACCCTGTCGTCCCAGATGGCGCTGAACGCCAAATTCATCCTGATCTTTTCACTGGCGCTGGCCTCGTGCGTCATCAATGCGATCCTCCTGTATCTGATCCGCGATCTGCCGCCCGAAGATGAAAGGCCAAAGACATCGCCGGGATGGGGCGTGTACCTCAGGAGCTTTATGCCGCTGTTCACCCAGGAGAAGGAGGTGCGCCAGACCATCGGCGCAAAGGCCTTTTTTCAAATGGCCATGATGAGCGCGCCGCTGAACATACTCTACTGCATCAATCACGGCAATATCACGCACAATCAGGCGGGCATGCTGATGTACATGCCGGTGATCGGCAGTATATTGGGCGGCATGTTCTGGACGTGGTACTCCAGGCGCTTTGGGTATCCGCGGGTGATCGTGGCCACCATGTGCGTGATGGTCCTGAGCGCCGTGTGCACGCTGGCGGCGCTGGCGCTGGCGCCCGGCGGCGCCAATGTGTTTGTGCTGATGGGCCTGGCCATGATTTTCATGTCCTTTAATCTGGGCGCGCACCACGCCTACAACCACCATGTGATCAGCATCGTGCCGCAGCGGGACAGGGCGCAGTATTTCGTGCTGCTGTCGCTTCTGGTGGCGCCCTTTACGCTCTCGAGCATACTGGCGGGCACCATCACCGACGTCTTCGGTTACCTGCCGGCGTACCTGCTGCAGGCCATAGTGGCGGTGGGAGGGCTCTTCTACGCCCTGCGCTTTTACAAGACCAGAAACAGCGCCAAGGAAGGATATGTGCTGCCAAGCTGAATATAAGCCATGCAAAAGGGCCGGTATCGCGCGCGATACCGGCCCTTTTTGTCGCCTCAGATGGCACTGAAGTCACAGCTCAGTTCCGGCTCCAGAAGCTCCCACGCACCGTTTCTGTACTGGTCGCGGAAGGCGGCCACAGCCTCGTCGACGGCCGCGCGGCCCCGCTCGCCCGCTTCCTCTTCAAAAACCTCTTTGAAAGCAGTGAGAAGGTGCGCCGTATGGTAGGAAAACGGCCGCAGAGCGTCCGCGTCCACCTTCCGGACGTACGAATCGATGCGCTGCCGCTCCGCCTGGCCTGATGTGGCGTCCATGAAGTGAAACTCGCACTTTAAGTCGCCGGCGCTGAGCGTGGCGGGCATCTGAAGACGCAGCGCCGGATTGAAGCCGTTTAAAACGGCGTGATCCACATAACGGCAGTAGAGCCTGCCCTCCTTCTGTTTGGCAAAGCATTTCCAGGTCTGGTTCCACGGGCACAGGTACTGCTCGGAGATATCGTAAGGATCGCTGGAAATATGCGCGCCCACGAAATCGTCGAGCCCTGCCTGCCACTCCTTCAGGGCGTAAAAGCCGGCCATATCCAGAGGGATACCGTATTTCAGCGCGCGCAGGCGCATCCGCTCGCCCCTCTGCCGCCCGTAACGCCGGGTGGCCTTTTCAATCAGGGCGTCGGCCTCGTCCCCCAGATGGTTGAACGCGGCGGCCGCCAGCATGGCGTACAGGTGCGCGTGGTGCTCCACTTCAAGAGCGCCTACCGTGTTGCCGTCCAGATTGGCGCCGTGCCCTGTCACCACGTGGGTGGACTCTCTGGCGCCGCTTCGGATCAGCGGCACGATCTCCTCCAGCAGCAAGGACGCCTCTTGCGGCTGCGCAAACAGCCGGGAAAGCGGATAGTCGATGCGCCTGTAGAACATGCGCAGCGCCATTTCGGTGACGCCGCCCTTGGTGGCGTGCTGGAAGGTGCTTTCCTCGATTTGCTCCCGCGTGTAGTGCTGCAGGCTGTGCAGGTGAAGGTCCAGGTAATTGAGAAACAGTTCGGCGATCAGGCGGTCGTCCATGCCCAGTTCGCCACAGGCGTCCCGTACGCCGCCGTAGAAGGCCATGATCACCTGTGAGAGCGGCTCTTGCAGAAACTCCGGCACGTCCGACAGGCTGCAGGGCGTCACCACCGGATAGTCGTCATAGCCGGTCTGCGCCCGGTAGGCCGCCCGCATGGCCGACGCCACCTGGAAAGACGAAATGGAGAGCCCTGCGCGCGAAAGGGCCGTGGCGGCGGTATAGACAAGCTCGGAAACCGTGTGCAGCGTGCACTGGCCCCCCAGGTACGCGAACACCACCGACGGCGGCGTATTGACGCAGGCCCCGTAGGGCGAGAAAAACTCGCGCAGGCGGTCCTCCTTTTCTTCGGGCCACACGTCGCCGTCGGGGAAGGTGATCTCGGTGACTCCCTGGCGGGAAACGTCGATGCCGGCAAAGGAGGTGACCATATTGGGCAAAAGGTTCACCACCAGGATATCGTCCCCCAGCACCTGCTTGTAAAACTGGCCCGCGGGACTCGGCGGGAACGCGTAAAGATCCGGCAGGGGCTTTCCCGCGCCGCGCAGGCTCTCGTAGTAGGGCGCCAGTATCTCCCGGGTAACGCCCGGGGCAAACGTGGGCTGCGGCGCGAAGAGGATGATGTCCGGCTCCAGGGTTTCGAGCATCTGCATGTTGCGGGAGCTGTCCCAGATGCGTACGCCCAGGCGCTCCTGTTTGGCGGGGATGGCGGGAATATCCGCCGTGGTGCCGATAACGCAGTCGGATAAATTTTCCTTCCCCGTAAGATGGGTCACGCAGGGAAAAAGGTACTCCAATAAAAATCCTGCGCCGAGCATGGCGATGCGTGTCTTTTGATAGCGGTGCATAGGGGCTCTCCTTTACGCGTACGTTTTTTCAAGTATAGCACATCCCCTGCGGCACCGGAAAGAGGCGTGAAAAAAGCCCGCCGGATGGCGGGCTTTCGAGACCGTCAAAAAACGATGTTTTTTGACGGATTTGCCGGGGCTTTTCCTGCTGCAAAACCTATGGGCGGGTTTTTGCAGCGGCCGGAAAACCCTGAGCGGTGTGGGCTGCGACCGTACATGCCGCTCTTGCCCACAGATTAAAATTAAGGGGCTTTGGCCCCCTAATAACCCCCAAAAGGACTCTTCTCATAGCCTTAAAGCCCGCCGGATGGCGGGCTCTTTCGCCGCTGTGGCCAGACGAGGCCTGCTGAAGGCGGACAAGCCCCGCCCGGCCATGCAGCGGCAGGAGGAAAGGACAAAGTATGCCTATTTGACCAGGTAGCCGCCGTCCACGGGAAGGATGGCGCCGTTGATATAGTCGCTGGCGCTGGAGGCCAGAAACAGGACCGGGCCCTTCATATCCTGCGTGGTGCCCCAGCGGCCGGCGGGAATACGCGCGGAAACCTCGGCCTTTCTGGCGTCGGTCATATTGGCGGTCATCTCGGTTTCCATATAGCCCGGAGCAATGGCGTTGATATTGATGTTCTTGTCGGCGCAGTCGCTGGCCAGGCTCTTTGCAAGCTGGGCCACGGCGCCCTTGGTGGCGGTGTAGGCGGGGATGCAGGTGCCGCCGAAGAAGGCCAGCAGCGAGGAAATGATGATGATCTTGCCGCCGGTGGGCTGCTTGATCATGACCTGCACCGCCTTCTGGCACATGAACCATACGTGATTCAAGTTGACATTGATGACAAGTTCCCAGTCCTCGCGGGGGAACAGTTCCGGCGGGTGGCGGCGCTGTACGCCGGCGGCGGGGATCAGTACGTCCAGCCTGCCGCCAAGAAACTGCATGGCCTCGCCGAACATACGGTCAATCTCCTCGGGCTTTGTCAGATCGCCGCTGACGGCGAAGGCTTCGTACCCCTTGGCCACGTTTTCGGCCACGGCAGCCTCCAGCTTATCCTTTTGGATGTCCATCATCACCACTTTGCAGCCCGCTTCAAGCAGCGCCTCGGCCATGCCCAGGGAGAGCCCCTGCGCGCCGCCGGTCACAATAGCGCATTTGCCCGTTACATCGAATAAATTGCTCACCATTTTTTCTTGCTCCTTTATTTTGTATTCTTTGGTTAAACAGGATCACCGCTCGGGGAAGATCTCTAAAGCGTGAAAACAATCCGCATCGTCAACAATTGTCCCAAAAGCGTGGTGGACGCCTCCATAAGGGACGCTCCACGTCCCAAGAAACATGATACAGGCTCCGCCCTTTTTTTGTCAATGGAAAAACGATGCGGCCCGGGCCGAAGGCCGCGTTCGAACGCGGCGACCGCGCCCCGGCGCAAAATAACGCCGTTTACTGCGGCTGCCTGAACACCCACTTTTTCTGCAGATAATATCCCAGGAAAAACAGCAGGAAATCCACCACCACCTTGATGGCGGTCTCCCCCATGCCATAGGCGAGCCACCGGTACAATAAGGATACCGCCAAGCCGGAAAGCAGCATCTTGCCGGCATTGAGCACCAGAAACCGCACCATGGATACCACCACCTGGCCGCTGGAGGGAAAGACTTTGAATTTGTTGATCAGATAGTTGATCAAAAGCGAAACGGCTCTGGCGCAGACGGTGCTGGCCAGCACGTAGCCGGGCAGAGCCCCGCGCAAAAGCTCCACTAAAAGCGCGAAGACGAGCAGATCCGCCGCCGCGGAGCACAGCGAGGAAAGCCCAAAGAGGATAAATGTCCGGTTTTTGATCAGCAGGGCTTTCATCCCTTCTGAAAAAGCGCGGCTTTTATCCACACTGCCCGCTTTACTCTTTTTTGCGTGGACGTCTTTTACGTGTTTGGGTTTCATATTTTAATTTTATCACATTGCCGGGCAATGGGAAGGGCTAATCCAAATTAAAATATCGGCTTATACGATAGGTTGCGCGTCCGCGCATTACCGGGCGTTTGCAGCTTTGACCGCGCTTGACAAAACGGCTTTACAGGCGATACACTGGCCTCAAAGATACACTGGCCTCAAAGAATGCCGCGCTCATCAAAAATCAACGGGAGAAAGAAAAGATATGATCGTTTCAATACCGTACGCCGATACGCATCTGCCCCTTGAAATAGACGAATCGCTGGACGTTCAGGTGCTGGAGTCCCGGGCACATCGGTTGAAACCGCATAAGGATGAGGATGAGATCGTCCGGGAGGCCATGGCCTCGCCCATCGGCACGCCCGCGCTCTTTGATCTGGCAAAGGGCAGGAAAAACGCCGTGATCATCTGCAGCGACCACACCCGGCCGGTGCCCAGCAGAAAGATAGTGCCGCACATGCTCAGGGAACTTCGCGCCGCCAATGCGGATATGGACATTACGCTCCTGATCGCCACAGGCTGCCACAGGGCCACCACCAAGGAGGAACTGCTGAAAAAGTTCGGGCAGCAAATCGTCCGGGACGAGAAGATCGTGGTGCACGACTGCGACGACGAATCCATGCTCACAGAGCTTGGGACAATGCCTTCGGGCGCCGTGCTGAAGATCAACCGCCTGGCGGCCCAGACCGATCTGCTTTTGGCCGAAGGCTTTATCGAGCCCCACTTTTTCGCCGGGTATTCCGGCGGGCGAAAGAGCGTCATGCCCGGCATCGCCGCGCGGCTCACGGTGCTGGGCAACCACAGCGCCGGCTTCGTGGCGCACCCAAACGCCCGAAGCGGCATACTGCGGGAAAATCCCATGCATGAGGACATGATCGCCGCGGCGAAGATGGCCCGCCTGACCTTCATCGTCAACGTGGTGATCAACCGCGACAAAAAGGTGGTGGCCGCCTTCGCCGGAGACAGCCATCAGGCGCATCTGGCCGGATGCCGCTATCTGGACGGTGTTTGCCGGGTAAAGGCCGAAAAGCCCGCGGACATTGTGGTGACCTCCAACGGCGGCGCGCCGCTTGACCAGAACATCTACCAGGCCGTAAAATGCATGGCCACCGCCGAGAACGTGGCGGCCAGGGACGCCATCATCATCGCCGTGTCGGCCTGCAATCTGGGCACGGGCTCCGACGAGTTTTACCGGGCGCTGAAAGACGGCGCGTCGCCGCGGGCCGTTCTGGAGCATATTCTGAAGGTGCCCATGGACTCAACGCGGATCGACCAGTGGCAGACGCAGGTGCTCGCAAGGATACTGGCTCATCATCAAGTCGTGTTGGTCTGCGAAGAGGAAAGCCGGCGCCTGGCGGAGGATATGAAAATGACCGCCTCCGGCAGCCTGCAGCAAGCCTTTGACGAGGCGCTGCGCCAAAAGGGCCGGAGTGCCCGCATCGCGGTGCTGCCCGACGGGGTGGCCGTGGTATCCGGCCTGTAGCGGTATCGGCAACAGCGTTATAAAAGCGTCCTTATGGACGCTTGAGGCCGTCAAAAAACTATGTTTTTTGACGGGCATGCCAGGGCTTTTCCTGCTGCAAAAACCTCTCATCGGTTTTTGCAGCGGCCGGAAAACCCTGAGCGGTGTGGGCTGCGGCCGCGCATGTCGCCCTTGCCCACGGAATTGAAATTAGGGGGCTTCGGCCCCCTAATAACCCCCAAAAGACTTTTTTGACAGTCTGAAGCGTCCGTACGGACGCTTTTTTATGTACGCAAACGAGCCTGAAAACCGTGTCCGCGCCTTTAGTACGGATGCCGGGCGCGCTGCCGTAATTGCCGCTGCCTTCTGGCGCGAAGCAGAAGCGCGGCGCAGATCAATACCGTCAGCGTGGCCAGGATCAATGAGACGGCCAGGACTATCCAGAAGCACTCCCTCTGCGCGATCTGCCCCACGATGCCTCTGAAGGGAGCGCCGTCCTGCACCAGCACGCGGGTTTTCAGCGCGATCTTCGTCTCTCCTTCGTAGGATATGGGCGCCGACGCCCCGGCCGCCGGCACATCCCCCCGCATCTTGCCGCCCTCGGCCACCTCGCTGGCCGGCAGCGTAACGGACACCTCCCCGGTGGAGGCCTCTATCCCCGACCGGATTATCCCGCCCAGCGACGGGGGCAGTTCCTCCAGGTTCGCCGTGCGCACGATCTCATCGATTTCAAGCACCGCCTCAAAGGCGTAGGCCTGCTGTGCGCCGGCATCCAGAAACTGCATATCCACCCGGGTAAAGGGCGTTATCTCAGGGTCCTGCAGCATCTGCCGCAGTTTTTCGTACGCCTCGGGATAGCTTTGCGCCTGCTCGCTCTTTTCCAGCCTGATCCGCAGGGGCCCGTCCCCTTCGTTCATGTCGGTGCCCTCAAGGACCGCAAATCCAAGGCCCTGATAACGTCCGATGATGTCATGGGCGCCGGCGCGGACCGCCGGACGGTATTCGGCGTCGATCCCCGGCAGGTCGATGCTCACATCATAGCGGAGGTAGGCCGTGGCCTCGCCGCCGTCGTCCCCGACGCCGCAGGCTATGTCCAGATGCATGCAGCCGCCCAGCGCGGCGCACAGCAGTATGAAAAGGATCGTCAGCGCTGTCTTCTTCATGGCGTGCCTTTCTTAAAACGTATATTCCAGCGGCTGGGAAAGATAGATGGTGCCGTCAGGCAAAAATGCGGTGACAATGAACGTCTTGGTACCCTCGGCCACCGCATCGTCACTGGAATAAACGTAATTGCCCTTGGAATACGCCACCGTGCCCACCACCGCTTCGGCGGCGCTTCCGCTTCGGACGGTTTTGATGGGCCGGATATAGTAGTCGCTTTCGTCGTAGCACACCAGCGTATAGACGGTGCCCGCCGGGTAGGGGGTATTCCACGTCAGTTTATAGTGCACGTAGTTCCGGTAGCCGTCCACCAGGTTGTAGCCGACGCTCTTTTGCTCAATTTGAAGCGTGACTATTTGCCTGGGGGGCAGCTTCGGCGGCGCCTCGTCGATAAAGCTGTAAAAGTACTCGTCCAGTCCCGGGATTTCATTGGCCAGCGGGATCATCAGGTTTTCCTGCGGGTACGCGTTGGCGGCAGTGCCCAGGGAGAGCTCCGGGGCCATCTTCTCGCCGGACTGTATCTGGCGGATATCCTTGAAATCCACGATCTGGCGAGTGGTGGGCGAGCCCATCAGCGTCACGTAATCCTCCGCGACAATCTCAATGACGTGCAGGTGATGCTCCCGCATGTAGTGATCATCCATCGCCGTGCGGACCTCCTGAGGGTCAAATCCGCGGATTCTGGCATATTCGCTTTGCATCAGGTCGCCGTCTTCGAGCATGTAGAAGGTGGTATAATGATGGCCGTACTCATGGCTGAGGCTCCTGGCCATGGATTCCACAGTGGTGTTGTCGTCGCCTCCATAGAGCGAAATGATGCCCACCAGACGGTTGAATTGAACCGAAAAGCCCTCGGGTAGCGCCGGGAATTTGGGCGCGAAATGGGCCGTCTGCAGATCGCCCTGATGGGTGCCCAGCACATTATCGGCCTGCTCGGGATAAATGATGATCTCCCAGAGCGTCTCGATCTCACTGCCATGCCTGTTTTTCTTCAGTTCGTCGTAGAGCGCTTTTAGCTTTTCCTCGTCCCAGGCCCGGGACTGGCTCCTGATATAAAAGCCCTCCGGCGCGCGGTATTCGTAGAGTGTAGGATCGTCCTGTTCCCCGTCCGGCTCCCGCGCCGCCTGCTCGAACAGGCTTTCTGCCTGCCGGTTGACGTAAAAATCGGGCGCGTATTCCGAAAAGAAGGCATCCACCTGCGCGGACGAACGCTGCAGGCGGTCCAGGGAAATAATGGCGCCGGGCAAAAGGCAGGCGCAAAAGATAGCGACAGCCAGCGCGCACAGGCCGATCAGCAGGATGAAATTGACGGTGCCTCTCCTCAAAACGCCTCCTGGAAAGTGGAATTTTTCACATTATAACACACTTTCCGCGCCCGGCGCACCCATGGGCGGGCCGCCGGAAAATAAAACCGCCAATGGCGGCGTAAATCGTTGAAAACGCATATTCGGCGGCGCTGCGCTTCCGGCCGCGCCTGCGTCAGCGCCTGAATCTGCCCCGCCGCCTTGCCTCACGCCGCCGCCGGACTTCAAAGGCGTCGGTCTCACGCACCACGACGCCGGACAAAAACAGCAGGCAGATCAGGTTGGGAACGGCCATCAGGCCGTTGGCGGCGTCCGAAAAGTCCCATACCGTCCGCATGGTGGTGGTGGCGCCCACGAAGATCAGAGCAATGAACGTCACCCGGTACCAGATCCTGGCCCTGTCGGAGCGGAACAGGTATTCCAGCGCTTTTTCCCCGTAATACCCCCAGCCGATCAGCGTGGAGAACCCGAAGAGCGCCAGGCTCAGCGTCACGATATAGCCGCCGGCGGGGCCCAGCGCCGCCGAAAAGGCGGCGATGGTCAGCGGCCCGCCGGTCAGCGCCTCTCCGGTCACCGGGTCAGCGGCGCCCAAAACGCCCGATGCGGCGATGGCAAGGCCGGTCAGCGTACACATGACGATGGTGTCGAAAAAAACGCCGGTCATATTGATATAGCCCTGGCGGGCGGGGGAGTCCGTCCGGGCCGCCGCCGCGGCGATGGGAGCGCTGCCAAGGCCCGCCTCGTTGGAAAACACGCCCCGGGCCACGCCCCAGCGCAGCGCCTGGGCAAGCACCGTGCCCATGGCGCCTCCGCCCGCAGCCCGCAGTGAAAAGGCCTCCGATAGAATGTGCGAAAGCCCCGCCGGCAGGTTCCGGATATTCAAACAGATAATCACCAACGTGGCGACGATATACAGGATCGCCATCACCGGCACCAGATTGGCGCACACCCTGCCGATGGCCTTGACGCCGCTTAGGATCACGATGCCCGCCAGCGCGGCGGTAATTAGCCCGGTGATCCACGGCGGCACGCTGAAACTGGAAAACATGGCTTCGGATACGGAGTTGCTCTGGGTCATATTGCCGATGCCAAAGGACGCAAGCACCGTAAAGACAGCAAATAAAAACGCCAGCGCGCGCCCCAGCCATTTGGGCTTCAAGCGCTGCTTCAGCACGTACATGGGGCCGCCGGACATCTCTCCCTTATGGTTTGTGACACGGTACTTCACGCCCAGCACCGACTCCGCGTAGATAGTCGCCAGCCCAAAGACGGAGGAAACGCACATCCACAGCAGCGCCCCCGGTCCGCCCAGCACCATGGCAGAGGAGACCCCCACGATATTGCCCGTGCCGATGCAGGCGGCCAGCGTGGTCATCAGCGACTCAAAGGGCGTCATGTCTCCGTGCCCCGTATTTTCCGGGCTCAGGCTCCGCCTGGAGCAGACCTGCCTGAGCGCGAAACCAAGATTTTTCAGCGGCCTGAATTTGAGCCGGACCATCAGAAAGATGCCCGTTCCCACAATCAGGCACAGCATGGCCGCTCCCCAGACCATGTCGTTGAGTGACTGGATCAATTCGCTCATTATGACCTCTCATTTATTGTCAAACTATTGTACTATATGCGCGCAGCCGGTGAAATTATGGTTTGGGTCCGCAGGATGCGGCAAAGGGATTGTGCCGCGGGTTGTCCCTCTGGTAAAATGGAGCCAATCAATATTTGAGGAGGGTAAAAAATGATTCAGCATTCAAGCGATGCCGAAATGGCCACCATTATGCGCGTGGCGCAGGCCATGTGCGCGGCGGCGCGGACGGCGCCCAAGACCCGGGGGATCGACTACATCGACACCTGCATCGTCACGGGCGATGAAAAGGATGCTCTGGCCGGCGCCATGGACCGGCTGTATGAGCGCTACAGCGCCGAAGGGTTCAAGCGGGACGCGCAGAACATCCGCGACAGCCAGGCGGTGGTGCTCATTGGCACGCAGTACCATCAGCGGGGCCTGGACGAGCGCTGCCAGCTCTGCAATTTTAAAAACTGCGCCGACAGCCGGGACGCCGGCGCCGTCTGCGTGTTCGATCCCATGGACCTGGGCATCTCTCTGGGCTCGGCAGTGGCCATGGCCGCCGATATGCGCGTGGATAACCGCATCATGTACACAGCGGGCAAAGGCGCCCTGGAACTGAATATGATGGGCGAAAACATCAAAAACATCATTGGCATTCCCCTGTCCGTGACGGGTAAATCGCCGTTTTTCGACAGGTAATGGTTCTTTTTCTTCCATCATCCGGAAATATTTGAATAAAGAAGGCGTCCCCGGTTTGGGACGCCTTCTTTTATCCTGTGCGCGTTCTTTTCCGCGGATTTTCAGCGCCAGACGATCTCCGGCGCCTTGCGGGGCGCCGTGCGCAGGAACTGTACATCCGGATAGCCGATGGCCAGGCACGACACGATGTTTTCTTCCGGGCGTATGCCCAGCATGTTTCGGATGCCCTCGTCCTGATTTACCGGACGGGTGAACCGGCCCACGTATAAAACGCCCAGGCCCAGCGCCTCGGCCATCAGCTCCATGCTCATGGAGGCAAGGCCCGCGTTCAGATCGTGGGGCGATACCGTAAGTATCAGCGCCGGGGCACCGTAGAACAAAAAGCCGTCGCCGATCTCCAGATTGGCGTAGGGCACCGGCAGCCCCGCCGCCCGGGCCTCTTCGCGTTCCTTTATGTAAAGCTCGTTGCAGGCCCGCTCCAGCATCTGCACGTCATCGCGCACGGCGATGTAGCGCACGTTCTGGGCGTTGACCGCAGTGGGGCTGTACCTGCCGGCTTCAATAATCTGCTCAATAACCTGCGGCTCGACGTCCCTGGCCTTGAAGTGGCGGATGGACCGCCTGGCCTTGAGCATCAGCATCAATTGCGCCGCGTCCACCACCGGCGTCTGATCAAAGAGCACCACCTCATCCATGGAGTAGGGGGCCGACATGCTGACGGCCGCCGTGGGGCAGACCGCCAGGCAGTGACCGCACTTCATGCACTCATCGCTTAAAACCCGTGCCACATCGTCCTGCAGTACCAGCACCCGGCTCACCAGGCACTCCGCTACGCACAGGCCGCATCCGATACACGCCTTTTCATCAATATGAACCACTTTCCAACCTCCATCCGTCCGTTTTTTATAGCGTAGCATACGCGCGGGCCCGCCGCAAGCATCTGCTGCTGTGCTACAAACTTTTAAACGGCCGCTCTTCGGGCAGGAAATTTCCGGCAAGGGCCGCCGTAAGCCGGCATTTTCGGCGCTCATCCGAATCTTATGTGAACTTTTCCGTACAGGCCTTTTATTCGCGGGATATTTCAAGTATAGTAAATATGAATGTTTGAACCAATCGTGTGAAAGGACAACTCTATGACGAAAAAAATTATCGCGGGGATCATGGTGCTGCTGATGGCGCTGACCCTGTTTGCCTGCCAAAGCGATCCGGGAGATAAAATTTACAACTGGACCGTTGAAAAACGGGTGGCCTATCTGGAAGATCAGTATCAGAACAGTTTCGATCCGGACGAGTATGTGACGCTGGGCAGCTATATGAATATCCCTGTCACCGTGCCCTCCACCCAGCTGACCGATGAGGATATCTCCGAGCAGATCCAGATGATCCTGCTCAGTTATGCGGAGGAAACCCGGGAAATCACCGACAGGGCCGTACAGCTTTGGGACACGGTGAACATCGACTACGAGGGAACAAAGGACGGCGTGCCCTTTGAAGGCGGCACCGCCCAGGATGCCGAACTGATCATCGGCTCCGGGCGTTTTATCCCCGGCTTTGAAGACGGGCTGATCGGCAAGGCGCTTGGCGAGGAAATCCAATTGAATTTAACCTTTCCCGAAGATTACGGCACCCCCGAATTAAACGGCGCCGACGTAATTTTCAAGGTAACGATCAACGCCATTACCCAGCCGGTGCCCCCCGAATACAACGACGAGTTTGTCCAGACGACGCAGGGCTTTGACACCACCGAGGAATTCGAAGCCTTCCTGCGGGACTACATGCAGTCGAGCCTGGACAACAACGCCCTGACGGTGCTGAACAATACCGTTTGGGACGCCATTGTAGCCGGATCGGTCGTCAGGGACTATCCTCAAGCGGAAGTTGACGCGTATGTCGGCCAGGCCGAGGAGTTTTATCTCTCCGAGGCCGAGACCCAGCAGATGACCCTGACGCAATACCTGGAGACCAACCTGGACATGACCGAGGAAGATTTCTATGCCGTGCTGGCGGATATGGCAAAAGAGCAGGTGGGCTTTGAGCTGATTGTCCACAGCATCGCAAAAGCGCAGAACATCACCCTCACGCCGGAGGAATACGCATCGGGCATTGAGGAATACATCGCCCAGGCCGGCTATGAAAGCGACGAGGCCTTTGCCCAGCAGAACGGCGAGCCCTTTGAACAATATTACGGCGCCATGAAAATCTGGCGTTCGCTGATGAACGATAAAGTGACCGTCTTCGTCACCGAAAACGCCGACATAACCGGCAACGTGCCGATGGATGTAAACGATCAGCTGCCCAGGGAATAAAAGACGGCCGGGCAGCCAATAAAAAAGCCGGGCATGCCCGGCTTTGAGGTCGTCAAAAACCGATGTTTTTTGACGAATCTGCCAGGGCTTTTCCTGCTGCAAAAACGGATAGGCAGGTTTTTGCAGCGGCCGGAAAACCCTGAAAGGAGTGGGCTGCGGCCGCGCATGTCGATCTACGGCCAAGAGCCGCCTTCGGCGGTTGCCTCCGAAACGCTCGCTGCGGCTCGCAGCCTTGCCCACGAATTGAAATTAGGGGGCTTCGGCCCCCTAATAACCCCTCAGAATTTTTTGATAATCTGAAAGCCGGGCATGCCCGGCTTTTTTATTGTTCTTTGTCGGTTTTCCGGCTACGGGAAAGGGCAAACCGGTGCGCCATTTCAAGCCACTGCCACAGATCCTCGTCCAGATCGCCGGGCTGCGACACCACCACGTGGTGCATGAACCGGCCCGAATAGGGCTCCACCCGCTGGACAATCTTCTCGTTCTCAAAAGGCCTATCCGTGCTGAAAGATACAATAATGCAGTTTTCAGGCCTGCCCGGCCGTCCCTTGGCCCAAGGCATGGGAAACCAGACCCACGCAAACTGCGTACCGGCCGAAAAGGCGATCTGCGACTTTTGTACCTTCATCTTCACGCCGTCCAGCGCCATGATCCTCTCTTGCAGCGCATCAAACAAACTTCGTTCGTAATCCGCATCTTCAAAGAACTGTTCCAGTTTCGGCATAGAGCTCCGCTCCCCTACGGTTTGATCAGCGCAAAAAGAAGGCTGTCGTGCATTTCCCCGTTTTTGAAGACGCTCTTTCTCAGCCGGCCCTCCAGCGTAAAGCCCGCCTTTTCAAGCACCCGGGCGGAGGCGCCGTTAAAGGCGAACACGCCCGCCTCGATCCGCACCATATCGGTGGTTTCAAAGACCTCCCGGCAAAGCTGCGCCGCCGCGCGGCTGACGATGCCCCGTCCCCAGAACGGCTCGCCCAGCCAGTAGCCGATCTCGCCGGTGCGCCTATAGACGTTTTTCCTGCGGTGTACGCCGATACCGCCCACCGCCTCGCCGCAAACCACGATGGCGCGCATGATCTGCGCGGCGTCTTCGCAGGCGGAGGCAATAAACGTTTCGGCATCCTCAAGGCGGTAGGGATAGGGGAACCCGTCGCGCAGGTTTCGGCCGATCTTTTCATTGTCGGCGTAGCGGGCCAGAGAAGGCGCGTCTTCCCTTTCCCATGGGCGCAAAATAAAATCCATTACCTTCCCTCTATCATCACCTGGCAGGCCGCCATGGCCTCCAGCGCCGCGAGGTGCCGCTGCGGCGTCACCCCGGCGCACAGCACGGCGTTCACCTTCACCGGCACCTCCGGCAGGAATGCCTTGACAAGGATGGCGTTTGAAATCACGCAGACGTCGGTGCACAATCCGGCAAGCTCCACCGAGGCGACGCCTTCCGTCCGGTTCATTTCCTTTAAGTAGAGCGCCAGTTCCGTGGATGCGAACGCGGGCTTCTCAAAGATCGTCACGCTTTCCTGCCGCGCGTTCACCGCCCGGCGGATATCCGGGTCCAGCCGCCATCCGTCGCTGCCCTTGACGCAGTGGGGCACGGGAAGGTTCTTACCCTCCTGGGTATCGGGATAATCTTCGTCGTGGGTGTCCATGGTCAGGATCACCCGACCGTCAAAGCCCCTGATCCTCCGCGCCAGCGCCGGTACGATGCGGCGGGCCTCCTCAGTGCCCAGCGCTCCGTCCACAAAATCACGCTGCATATCCACCACGATCAATACATCCTTCATTTTAAACGGCCTCCTTACATAGGCTTGGTCACGTCCACCCACTTGGTAACGGGCGCTATTTCCTCAAGCTGCCCGCAGGTGATCTCTATGGCGCTGTTGCCCGAGCCGCACGCCGGGAAAATGGTTTCAAACCGCTTCAGCGATTCGTCTGCGTAGACGCTGACGCCCTGCGGCGCCGAGAAGGGACATACCCCGCCCACGGCAAAACCGGTCAACTCCTGGGCCTCCTCATGGCCCAGCATCCGCGGGCGCCGCGAAAACAGCTGCTTGAACTTTTTATTGTCGATCTTCGTATCCCCCGCCGTTACAAGCAGCATGCAGCCTTCCTCGGTGCGAAGCGCCAGCGTCTTGGCGATGCGCCCCTCCTGGACCCCCAGGGCCTGCGCCGCCTGCTCGACGGTGGCGGTGGAGGTATCCATCTCCAGTACGCGGTCGCTCAGGTTCCATTTCTTCAGGTAGTCTTTGACTCGTTGCACTGACATATTGTATTTGATCCTCCGGATTTGATATAGTTTATCATACCACTAAGAGGCGGATTTGTCTCGCGCGTGTCCGCGATTTTAGGATAAAAAGCCTGCAAACAACTTGCCCCTCCGGACGCCGCCCGGCGTCCGGAGGGTTTTTCACCGGGCATCCTGCGCATAGTAAAGGCGCAGGTTTTTTTCCGCGCTCCGCTTCGGAAATCCCTTCGGCCGCTTTTAAAAGAGAGCGCCCGAGCTTTTTCCTTCACGGGCCGAAACCGCGGGAAAAAAGCCTACAAAAGGCTTTTGAATGATGCTATAATACCCGTAAGCGCCATCAGAGGAGAACTGTATGCAAAACGCCAAAGACCAGGGAAAACTGCGGATAAAAAGCGCCGTGTTCATCGTTTTCTTTGTCGTGGTGGCCCTGACCTGCCTGGCGGCGATCTTCTTTTTCCGAACGCGCGGAGACGGCGATACGGTGCGCGTCTACGAGGACGGGACACTTCTCTACAGCGTAAGGCTCTCGGACGTCGCCGCGCCGTTTACCTATGCCATCTCAGAGGGCAATACGGCGGAGATTTCCCCGGACGGGGCGCGGATGATCTGGGCGGACTGCCCGGACCAGTACTGCGTGCATCAGGGAAAGATCGCGGGCGGACTGCCCATCGTATGCCTGCCCAACCGGGTGATGATCCGCATTGAGCGGCAAGAACCGCGCGAAGATCTCGACGGCATCACCGGCATGGGAGGTGAGCGCCTGTGCGGGTGAAAAAACTCACGGCGCTGTCTTTCATGACGGCGGCGGCCCTGGTACTGTCGCTTCTGGAGAATATGCTCCCCTCCTTCACCGGGATACCCGGCGTGCGCCTGGGGCTGGCCAACGTCGTCACGCTGATGGCGCTGTGCCTGTATACGCCGCTGGACGCGGCCATCGTGCTGGCCCTGCGGGTGGTGCTCTCCGCCATATTCTCCGGGCAGATGTCGTCGTTCTTCTACAGCGCCGGCGGCGGGCTCCTGTGTTTTTTCATCATGTGGGGCGCCGTGAAACTCCTGCCCGTCGCCCAGCTCTGGGTGGTAAGCATCCTGGGAGCCATGGCCCACAACGCGGGCCAACTGGCGGTGGCGACACTGCTTCTTGGCACCGGCGCCGTATGGGGATACGCGCCTATGCTGTGCCTCTCGGCCATTGTGACGGGCACCTTTACAGGACTGTGCGCGCAGTTTATGATAAAACAGATCAGAAAAATAAACGGGGAGGGATCACCATGACGGATCTTGAAATGCTCAATGCCTTTTCCATCCCGCTCTACGAGGCCCTGAAGGGCCCCGGCGCTTTTTTGACCGCCGGCGCGGACAAACCCAACACCATGACCATCGGCTGGGCCACGGTAGGCATCGTGTGGAGCCTGCCCATCGTCACGGTGCTGGTGCGGCACAGCCGCTACACACACGAGGCCATCGAATCGGGCGACGCCTTTACCGTCAGCGTGCCGCATCCGGGGCAGATGAAGCGGGAGCTGGCCTACCTGGGCACCAAGTCCGGGCGGGACGGGGATAAGTACGCCGCCATGGGCCTGTCGCTCCTGCCCGGCAGGAAGGTGCCCACCCCGGTCATCGCCGGCTGCCAGATCCATGCGGAGTGCCGCATCCTCTACAAACAGAGCCTGGACCCGCTGCTGCTGGACGAGGCGGTCAACCAGAGGGTGTATGTGAAGCAATCGCGCCCGTGGGATTACCACAGTGTCTATTACGGTCAACTGCTGGACGTATATCAAGAGAAATGAGGACTGAACACATGAAAAGTTGCGACATCGGCGTCATCGGCCTTGCGGTCATGGGCCAGAACCTGGTGATGAACATGGCTGGCCACGGCTTTAAGGTAGCGGCCTACAACCGGCGCAGGGAGCGCACGGACGAGTTGGTAAACGGCCCGGCCAAAACAAGCGAGAACGTGAAGGCCTGCTATGATCTGGAGGATTTCGTGGCCTGTATCCGCAGCCCCCGGGTCATCATGCTGATGATCCAGGCGGGCGCCGCCGTGGACGCGGTCATCGAGCAGCTTCTGCCGCTTATCGACAAGGGCGACATCATCATCGACGGCGGCAACAGCTACTTCCCCGACACCAGGCGCCGCTGCGCATATCTGGAAGAAAAGGGCTATCTGTTCATGGGCGTGGGCATTTCCGGAGGCGAGGAGGGCGCATTGAATGGGCCCAGCATCATGCCCGGCGGCAGCCGCGAAGCCTGGCACCGCGTGGAACCCATTTTGAAGGCCATATCCGCCAAGGTGGATGGCGGCACGCCCTGCTGCGAATACGTGGGCACCGACGGGGCGGGCCACTACGTCAAGATGACCCACAACGGCATCGAGTACGGAGACATGCAGCTCATTGCCGAGAGCTATTTCCTATTAAAGGAGCTGGGCGGCCTTGACGCCGCGCAGACGGCGGACGTGTTTGCCAAATGGAACAAGGGGCCGCTGGACTCCTACCTGATTGAGATCACGGCAGACATCTTCACCAAAACGGACCCGGAGACCGGCGCGCCGCTGGTGGAGCTGATCCTGGACCGGGCGGGCCAGAAGGGCACCGGCAAGTGGACCAGCCAGGAGTCGCTGGAACTGGGCGTGGCGGCGCCCACGGTGGCCGAGGCCGTGTACGCCCGCTGCATGTCGGCGGACAAGGCCGGCCGCGTGGCCGCCTCTAAAATACTCTCCGGCCCGGACAAGCGCTTTGACGGCGACGTGGCGCAGCTGATAGACGATATCGAGCAGGCGCTCTACGCCTCCAAAATCTGCTCCTACGCCCAGGGTTTCGCGCTTTTGGCAGAGGCCTCCAGGGTATACGGCTGGGCGCTTGATCTGGGCAATATCTCGCTTTTGTGGCGGGGCGGCTGCATTATCCGCGCCCAGTTCCTGGAGCGCATCAAGGAGGCCTACGACAGGAAATCGGGCCTGGAGAACTTGATGCTGGACCCCTACTTTACCCGCGCGCTGCAGGACGCGCAGGGCGCTTGGCGGCGCGTGGCGGCGCTGTGCACCGACTATGGCGTGCCGGCCCCCTGCTTCGCCTCGGCGCTGGCCTACTTCGATGCCTACAGGAGGGAGCGCCTTCCCGCCAACCTGATCCAGGCGCAGCGGGACTATTTCGGCGCGCACACCTACGAGCGCACCGACAAAAAGGGCGCCTTCCATACGCAGTGGTTTTAAAGCCCGTATCCGCCGGACGGATGAATTTATTATGAGGAGGAAACGCCATGCAGGAAAAATTCTGGGCAAGTGAAGTGCCCATCACCGAAGATGAACTTCGCGGCGCACTGAAGGAGGCCATCGCCTCCGAGCGCGACAGTTGGAAAAAAATCCTGATCCTGCCGCCGGACCTGACCCGCGGGCACTCCAAGGCGGGGATCATCACCGCCATGCTCTACGACGAATTGAAGGACGCCTGCCAGATCGACATCATGCCGGCGCTGGGCACCCACATGGCCATGACCGATGCGGAGCTTCGCGCCTTCTTCGGGAAGGACATTCCGCTGGACCGCTTTATGGTGCACGACTGGCGCCGCGATACGGTGGTGCTGGGGACCATCGAGGGCGACTTTATCCGCGAGGTCTCCGGAGGGCTGCTGGACTACGAGGTGGACGTGCTGATCAACAAGGCCGTCTTGGACGAAAGCTACGACAAGATCATTTCCGTGGGCCAGGTGGTGCCCCACGAGGTGGTGGGCATGGCCAACTACACAAAAAACCTGATGGTGGGCGTCGGCGGTGTGCAGATGATCAACCTCAGCCACTTTTTGGGCGCCGTGTGCGACATGGAGAAGATCATGGGCCGCGCCGATACGCCGGTCAGGCGGCTGTACAACGAGGCGTTCAACCGCTTCCTGTCCCACCGACCCGTCGAATTTATTCTGACGGTCATCGCCGCAAAGGACGGCGTGAACCTGCTGCGCGGCCTGTACTTCGGCAGGGACGAAAGCGCCTTTTTGGCCGCCAGCCGCCAGAGCGAGCAGCTGAATCTGGATTTGCTGGATAACCCCATCAAAAAGTGCGTGGTGTACCTGGACCCCGAAGAGTTCCGCACCACCTGGGTGGGCAACAAGGCCGTCTACCGCACCCGCATGGCCATCGCCGACGGCGGGGAGCTGATCATCCTCGCGCCGGGTGTGCATCGGTTTGGCGAGGACCCGGACTTGGATCCTCTGCTGCGCAGGTACGGCTATACGGGAAGGGACCGCCTTCTAAAGCTGGCCGACACGCAGGACGATTTAAAGGACAATCTCTCCGCGGTGGCCCATCTGATCCACGGCAGCTCCAACGGACGCTTCGGCATCACCTACTGCCCTGGGCACCTCTCCAGGGAGGAAATCGAGGGCGTCGGGTTCGGTTATATGGATCTGGACGAGGCGCTGAAGAAATACCCACCGGACAAATTGAAGGACGGTGTGAACGTGCTCGATGACGGCGAGGAAGTCTTCTACGTATCCAACCCGGCGCTGGGGCTCTGGGCGCTGAAGAGCCAGTTCGGTGCCTAGCTGAAATCATTTCCGGCAACAGAAAAAGAGACATGTATGCATGTCTCTTTTTCTGTTGCGCATATACATGGAACGAACCCTCAAAAGGAATCCCGGGAGGTCTTTATATGGCATACGACAGGGCAAAAGCGGTATTCTACGCTCACAAGTGGGCGTACGGAAGAAATCCAAGGTACATGAATTTTACCGGGCTGGGCGGCGACTGCACCAACTTCATCTCCCAGTGCCTGCACGCCGGAGGCGCCAGGATGAATTACACCCCCACCTTCGGCTGGTACTACAACTCCTCCGCGGACCGGGCGCCTGCGTGGACCGGCGTACAGTACCTGTATAATTTTCTGACCGGCAACAAGGGCGTGGGTCCCTTCGCCGAGGAAATCTCCATGGCCGACATCATGCCCGGGGACGTCATCCAGCTCTCGTTTCGCCGGGACATTTTTTCCCACACGCTGCTTGTGGTCAAAACCGGCTCGCGCCCCACCCTCAATTCTATCCTCATCGCCACCCATTCCGACGACAGCGATTACCGTCCCCTGTCCACCTACAGGGCGCTGGCCAGGCGGTTTTTGAGGATCGACTGCCGGTAAACGCCCGCTCTCGCCGCACGGCATGAAAAAATGCCAGTGAAACACAAAACCCCGTGCTTTGCACAGGGCGTTTTTTGTCCGGCCTGAAACAGCGCAGCCGGACCGGCTTGCATATGGGATTTTCCCAAAGGCACTACTCGGGAAAATGCTCCTTCATCAGCGCCGCCAGATGATGGGCGTCCTTTTCGATCTCCGCCTGGTGGCTGCCCTCGATCATGATGCGTACAAGCGGCTCCGTGCCCGACGGGCGGATCAGCACGCGGCCGGCGGTACCGTTGTACTTGGCGCTCAGCGCCTCGATCATTTCCATGATCGAGATGTCCGAAGCGTAATCCTCCTTGCCCTGCTGCGACATCCGGACGTTGACCAGCACCTGCGGCAGCGGCTTTATGATCAAAGCCAGCTCGCTGAGGGTCTTTCCGGTCCGCTTCATGACGCTGGCCAATTGCAGGGCGCTCATCATGCCGTCGCCGGTGGTGTTGTGATCCAGGAAAATCAGGTGCCCCGACTGCTCTCCGCCGAAATTGTAGCCGCCTTCGATCATTTTCTCCAGTACGTAGCGGTCGCCCACCTTCGTCTTTTCAAGGCCGATGCCCTTGTCCCGGGCGGCGATGTCCAGGCCCAGGTTGCTCATCACCGTGGTGACGATGGTGTTATCTTTGAGCAATCCGCGCCGCATCAGGTCGTATCCGCAGATCATCATGATTTTATCGCCGTCGATCATCTCGCCGTTTTCGTCCACTGCCAGCATGCGGTCGGCGTCGCCGTCAAAGGCAAAGCCGATATGCCGCTTGCGCTTTTTGATCTCCTGCACCAGGCCCTGCATATGGGTGGAGCCGCAGCGGCGGTTGATGTTGATGCCGTTGGGCGCGTCCTCCTTGGACACCACCTCGGCCCCCATCTCGGTAAAGAGCGTACAGGCAAGGCCCGACGCCGCGCCGTTGGCGCAGTCCAGCACCACCCTGAGGCCCTCCAGCGATACGTCCGTCGTATTCTGAAGGTAGTCGATGTACTGGCGGCCCGCGTCGGATAGCTCGCGGCAGACCCCCACCTCCATATCCGTCTTTTCCGTGGGGCCGGGCTTTATGCCCTGGGCGATGGCCTCGATTTCGTCCTCCAGGCTATCGGAGAGCTTAAAGCCGTCACCGTCGAAAAATTTGATGCCGTTGAACTCGTAGGGGTTGTGGCTGGCCGAAATGACCACGCCGGCATCGAAACCCAGTTTACGGGTCAGGTAGGCGATGCCGGGGGTGGGGATTACGCCGGCGCTGACAGCCTGGGCGCCCACGGAGCAGATGCCCGCGGCCATGGCCGCCTCCAGCATCGTGCCCGAAAGCCGGGTATCCCGGCCTATGAGAATCCTCGGCCGCCGCTTGTTCTGCCCGATCAGTACGCAGGCGCCCGCCTGCCCCAGCCTGAAGGCCAGATCACACGTCAAATCCACGCCCACAACGCCGCGCACGCCGTCTGTTCCAAATAAACGTCCCATTTTTCCTCCCGAAAACTTCGTACACCACCAGCATAATCCGCAGGGCGGCAAAACGTTACTTCTGAATATTCAGGTAATTGGCCGCGGATGTGGCGGCAATGGCTCCGTCGGCCGCGGCTGTGACGATCTGCCTTAAATGCTTCACCGTGGCGTCGCCGCAGGCGTATACCCCGGGAATGCCCGTGAACATCTGGTCGTCGCAGACGATGTATCCGTAATCGTCCAGCTTTACCTGGCCCGAAATGAACGCCGTATCCGGATTGCTTCCGATGGCCACGAAAAGGCCCTGGACCGCCACCTGGGACAGATTACCCTCAGGGTCCTTCAGCGTCATGGATTCAAGGGCGTTTTCGCCGTCAAGCCGCTCGATGGTGCGGGGCGTCAATACCTCGATCTTTTCATTCTCCAGCATGTTCTTCACCAGTACCCGGGCGGCCCGGAAACCGTTGCGCCTGTGCACCACATAGACTTTCTCCACAAAGCGGGACAGGTAAATGGCGTCCCCCACCGCCGTATCGCCGCCGCCTACGATGGCCACTACCTTGCCCCGGAAAAACGCACCGTCGCACGTGGCGCAGTAGGACACGCCGCTGCCGAAAAACTTGCGCTCGTTTTTCACCGGCAGCAGCCTGGGCCTGGCCCCCATGGCCAGGATCACCGTCCTTGCCTCCACCACGCTGTCGTCGTGGAGCGTGGCGGACTTGACCGCCCCTTCAAGCTGCAGGCTCTTTACATCCACGGTGCGGATCTCGGCGCCGAAGCGCTCCGCCTGCTGGATCATTTTCATGGCAAGCTCCACCCCGCCGATAGGCTCGGGGAAGCCCGGATAGTTTTCCACCAGGTGGGTAATGCTCATCTGGCCGCCGGTCAGGCCCCTCTCCAGAAGCTGGACGCTCAGGCCCGCCCTGCAGGCGTAAAGCGCCGCCGCAAGCCCCGCGGGCCCGCCGCCGATCACCATTGTATCCAACATATTGACATGCTCCTTTATTTTCCGATCTCTCATATCTTAACATATTTCGCCTGGAAATTCGATAGCCCCTTCAATTTGGGCTCCGGAAAAAATTTACGTTTTTATCATGTACCCTTATTTTAACCTCCATGCGCCGATGATAAAAACAAGTCCTCAAATCACCGGCGCGGCATAGAATGTATATAGAGGCAGCCGCCAAAAATACCCGACTGAAAAAGTTTGATTTGAGCCATCAAAAGCATTGACAACCCTATGGGGCGATGATATAGTATAGATAGTTAGCAAGGCCTAACTTTTAATCGGTTTTAACCGGCTATTTTTTGGGACATGGGTTAGCATTCACTAACCCAATTCATAGGCTTTATTAAAGGGGGAAACGCTATGCAGACACTCAGAGAGATGCCCTGCGGCCGCCGCGTAAAGGTCAAGAGGGTGCACGGCGAGGGGCCGGTCCGCCGCCGTATTATGGATATGGGCATTACAAAAGGTTGTGAAATCATGGTGCGTAAAGTGGCGCCGCTCGGCGATCCTCTTGAATTAAACGTACGCGATTATGAGCTGAGCATCCGCAAGTCCGACGCATCCATGATCGAGGTGGAATAAACCGGGAGGACGCTTTGACGGACATTATATTTTATTGCAGAGAAGTTCTCTGCATCATTTAAGACCAACAGTTAGCATCGGCTAACTGTTCGGCATGAAGGGGGAAAAACTATCCAATGGGCATCAAGATCGCACTTGCCGGCAATCCCAACTCGGGGAAAACGACGCTGTTCAACCATCTGACCGGCGCCAACCAGTACGTGGGCAACTGGCCCGGCGTCACCGTGGAGCGGAAAGAAGGCACCGTCCGCGGCCACAGGGACATCACCATCCAGGATCTTCCGGGCATCTATTCGCTGTCGCCCTACACCATGGAGGAGGTCATCAGCAGGAACTATCTGGTGGAGGATAAGCCCGATGTCATTTTGGATATCGTGGATGCCAGCAACATCGAGCGGAACCTGTATCTGACGACGCAGCTTGCGGAGTTGGGCATTCCCATGGTCATCGCGCTGAACATGGCTGACGTGGTCAAAAAGCGCGGCGACAACATCAATGTGGCCAAACTCGCCGACACGCTGGGGTGTCCCGTTGTGGAAACCACGGCCACACGCGGCACAGGCGCGGCGCAGGCTGTGCAAAAGGCCATGGCTCTCATCAACGAGGGCGCCGTCATGCGGCCGCAGCATAAGTTTTCCGGCGTAGTGGAAAAGGCCTTATACAATATTTCATTGATTCTGGAGCCGCTGGTGCCCGAAGGGCAGCTTCGGTGGTACTCCACCAAGTTCTTTGAGCGGGACAAGAAGGCCATGGAGCGCATCAAGCTGACGGGCGAACAGCTCCAGCGCGTCGAGCAGATCATCACCGCCTGCGAGACCCGGCTGGACGACGACAGCGAGAGCATCATCACCAACGAGCGCTATGAGTACATCGGCCGGGTGATGGCCCAGTGCGTAAAGAAGAAAAAGTATGCGCTGTCCACCTCCGACAAGATCGACCACGTGATGACCAACCGTATTCTGGCGCTGCCCATTTTCGCCGCCATTATGGTGCTGGTATACTATATCTCCATTTCCACCGTGGGCGGATTTATGACCGACTGGGTCAATGAGGAACTGTTCGGTTCCATCCTGCCCCCCGCGGTGGAAGGCTGGCTGGAGGCCATCGGCACCGCGCCGTGGCTGACATTGCTGGTCCTCGACGGCATCATCGCCGGCGTTGGCGCCGTACTGGGCTTTCTGCCGCAGATGGCCACACTGTTTCTGCTGCTGGCCATTTTGGAGGACTGCGGGTACATGGCCCGTATCGCCTTTATCCTCGACCGGCTCTTCCGGCGCTTCGGCCTCTCGGGCAAATCCTTCATTCCGATGCTCATCGGCACCGGCTGCGGCGTACCGGGGATTATGGCTTCCAGGACCATTGAGAACGAGCGCGATCGCCGCATGACGGTGATCACCACCACCTTTATCCCCTGCAGCGCCAAGCTGCCCATCATCGCCCTGATCGCCGGCGCCATGTTCGGCGAAGCCTGGTGGGTCGCCCCGGTATGCTATTTCATCGGCGTCGCCGCCGTGGTCGTATCGGGCATCATACTGAAAAAGACCGCGCTGTTTGCCGGCACTCCGTCGCCCTTCGTGATGGAACTGCCCGCCTACCACTTCCCCCGTCCCAGGGCCACCGTGAGATCCACGTGGGATCGTTCATGGTCCTTCGTCAAAAAGGCCGGCACCATCATCCTTTTATCCAGCATTGTCGTCTGGTTCCTGTCCAACTTCGATTGGCAGTTGCAGATGACTGAAGATTCATCCGCCTCCATACTGGCCGGCATCGGCAACGCGCTGACTCCCGTATTCAGCCCGCTGGGTTGGACCCACTGGGAGGGTAACGTCGCCACCATCACCGGCCTTGTGGCCAAGGAAAACGTGGTCTCCACCATGGGCGTGCTCTACGGGTTCGGCGAAGTGGCTGAAGACGGCCTGGAAATCTGGGCACAGATGCGCCTGCAGTTCACCGGTCTCTCGGCTATGTCGTTCCTGATCTTCAACCTGCTGTGCGCCCCCTGCTTCGCGGCCGTCGGCGCCATCAGAAGAGAGATGAACAGCGCCAAATGGACCTGGTTTGCCCTGGCATACCAGACGGGCCTTGCCTACTGCACGGCGCTGGTCGTCTATCAGCTGGGCACACTGTTCATGACCGGCGCCGTGACCATAGGCACCGTGGCGGCGGTGGTCCTGCTTGGACTTTTCCTCTACATGCTCTTCAGAAAGGGCAAAACAGACCAGAGCCTCCAAGGCAAAACAAACCGGAGTCTTAAAGGAGCTGCATAAAAATGTTTGCGTTTATCGTTGAAAATCTGGCCACCATCGTCGTCGGCCTGGCCATACTGGCCATCGTCGTCCTGATCATCGCAAGATTGATCAAAAACCGCAAGGAAGGTCCCTGCTGCGGCTGCGCTCACGGGCAGAGCTGTGACCATTTCGGCCAGCCGGAGAAGGACTAAATAGAATGACATCATCAGGTGTGGATATGGGGCTGTCCAAAAGGACAGCCCCATTCTCATGCGGGTGCCCCTTGGGTAAAATACTTTCGCGAAGAACGTGAAAGCCTCCGGCGGCCAAAGGGGTATTCTTTGAAAAGAATACCCCTTTGGAATCCCCCAAGAAACTTTACCGCCGCAAGCTCCGCTTGCGGGAAGGGATAAATAGCAAACAACAGCACCCTGCCGCGAAGCATTATAAAGTCTTTTTGGAGTTCTTAGAACCTTTTTCTGAAGAAAAAGGTTCTAAGCGGATTCTTAAGGCAGAGCCTTAAGCGGGTCCGGGCGGCGCCCGGCGGGTTTTGGCGGGTCCAGGGCAGCGCCCTGGCCAGCCCAACAACAAAAAACAGAGGCCATAGCCTCTGTTTTTTAATATAAACCTTATTTCCTTAGCGCTTGGAGAACTGCGGGGCGCGGCGGGCGCCTTTGAGGCCGTACTTCTTGCGCTCCACCATGCGGGGATCGCGGGTTAAGAATCCGGCTTTCTTCAGCGCGGGCCGAAGCTCGGGTTCGGCTTTGATCAGCGCGCGGGACACGCCGTGACGGATGGCGCCGGCCTGGCCGGTATACCCGCCGCCCTTGGCGTTGACGTACACGTCGTACTTGCCGGAAGTATTTGTCAGCTCCAGCGCCGCGCGGGCCACCATCTTCAGCGTTTCCAGGCCGAAATAGTCGTCGATGTCGCGCTTGTTGATGATGAACCTGCCGTCACCGGGAATCAGACGTACGCGGGCGATTGCCTTCTTGCGGCGGCCGGTCCCCCAATTGATCTTCATTGCCATAGTCTTCTCCCCTCCTTAAAGCTCTACCGCTACGGGCTGCTGGGCCTGATGCGGATGCTCCGCGCCGGCATAGACTTTGAGTTTCTTCATCATCTTGCGGCCCAGAGAGTTCTTGGGCATCATGCCGCGAACGGCTTCGTACACGACAAATTCAGGTTTCTTCGCCAGCATATCGCGGGCGCGGGTCGTTTTCAGGCCGCCCATGTAACCGCTGTGGCGGTAGTACATTTTCTGGTCCAGTTTTTTACCCGTCAGCACCACTTCTTTGGCGTTGATGATCACGACGAAATCGCCGGTATCCACGTGCGGCGTAAACGTAGGCTTATTTTTTCCGCGCAGAATCGTAGCCACCTGGCTGGCCAGACGGCCAAGCGTCTGTCCGGCGGCGTCCACGACAACCCAATTGCGCTCCACTTCATTGGGTTTGGCCATGTATGTCTTCAAAACATTTACCTCCCAAAAGTCTAAAAAGCTCTTGTTTTTGGTGCACTCGTGCCTTTTACCGCTTGGACGGGCGGTAAAATCCGCTTCTGTTCCGGGCTGAGGACCAGATGAGCGCACCTTATAGTATACACAGGGCGCTATGCCCTGTCAATACGCTGTTTCAAGGTTTCAGGGCATTTCTCCGCTGAGGCTCCACCCAATCAGGAAGCGCCCGAGCGTACTCGACGCCCTCCAGCGTCAATCCGGCGGCGGGGGCGGTGATGCCGCCGATTTTCCGGTCCCGGGTTTCCAGCATCCGGCGGATGATGTCCGCGGGCAGGTCGCCCTTCCCCACGCCCGCCAGCGTGCCGGCGATGATCCGGACCATATTGTACAAAAACGCGTTGCCGGAGATTTCGATCCGGATAAAGCCGTCTTCGGGTTCCCCGATGTCAAGTTTGTGCACGGTGCGCACCGTGGTGCGCGCAGCGCCGCCGGTGGCGCAGAACGCGGCAAAGTCGTGCGTGCCGGGCAAATCCTGCGCGGCTCTGCGCATCCTCTCCATGTCAAGTTTGACGGGAACATGCCAGGACATGTCATGAAAGAGCGCCGAGGCGTGGGGCCGGTTGCATATGAGGTAGCCGTAGGTCTTCCTTACGGCCATGAACCGAGCGTGGAAGTCATCCTCCGCCTGCCAGGAACCTGTGATGCGAATATCTTCCGGCAGCTTGGTATTCAGCGCATAGGCGTACTTTTCCGGCGGTATGCGCCCAGGGCTGTCAAAATGCGCCACCTGCGCCTTTGCGTGCACCCCGGCATCGGTCCGGCTGGCGCCGGTAACGCGGATACAGGCGCCCGTGAGGGCTTCCAGGGCCTCCTCCACGCGCTGCTGCACCGTCACGGCGTTTTTCTGCCGCTGCCAGCCCGCATAGGCCGCGCCGCCGTATTCAATTGTCATGGCGATGCGCGTCATGTCTGCTCCTAGAACAGGTAGCGGCCCAGCAGTATGATTCCCAGCAGCGCCGCGTTGATGGTGATGGCCGCCACGTCTATTCTGCCCATATGCAGCACCTTCATACGGGTCCTGCCCTCCCCGCCGTGGTAGCAGCGGCTCTCCATGGCCATGGAAAGATCGTCCGCGCGGCGAAACGCGTTGATGAAAAGCGGCACCAGCAGCGGCACCATGGCCTTTGCCCGCTGTATGAGGCCGCCGGTATCGAAGCTGGCGCCGCGGGCCTTCTGCGCCTTCATGATCTTATCGGTCTCCTCCAGCAGCGTAGGAATCATCCGAAGGGCGATGCTCATCATCATGGCCAGTTCGTGGGCGGGGAATTTGATAATCTTTAAAGGGCTTAAAAGCCGCTCCATGCCGTCGGTGAGGGCGATGGGGGTCGTAGTGTAGGTCAGGAGGGACGTGCCCATCACAAGGATGATCAGCCGCGCCGCAAGGCGGAGGGCATAGATGATGCCGCCGGCAGTGATCTCCAGGATGCCCCACTGCCACAGGGTATCGCCGTCTTTGAGAAGAAACACGTTCAAGATCATCGTGAAGACGAGGATAAAGCGCAGCGGCCGGATGCTCTTGAGCATCATCTTAAAGGGCACTTTGGCTATGGCCGCCACCAGGATCACGTAGCCGGCAAGGGCCACGTAGCCTGTAACGGTATCGGCAATGAACACAAAGACGATGAATGCGATCAGAAGCAGGATTTTCACCCGCGGGTCAGCGCGGTGCACGGCGCTATTTCCCGGCAGGTACTGGCCGATGGTGATATCGTTCAGCACGTGCCCTCACCCCCCATCTGCGATGCGATGCAGGCGGCCACCTCCGCCGGGTCGAACATGGTTTCGGGAATATGCACGCCATGGGGCTTCATGGCGCGGGAAAGCCGCACCACGTCGGGAATATCCAGACCGATCTCCATCAGCTCCCGGGCACGGGAGAAAATGCGCTCGGTCCTGTCGGCCATGACGATGCGCCCATGGCTTAGAACCACTATTTCCCGGGCAACCCGGACGATGTCGTCCATGGAGTGGGTGACCATCAATACCGTTATGCCCTGGCGCTCATGCAGGTCGCATACAAGGTCCAGCAGCTCACGCCGCCCTCTGGGGTCCAGCCCCGCCGTGGGCTCGTCCAGCACCAGGTACTTGGGCTCCATGGCCAGTACGCCGGCAATGGCCACCCGCCTTCGCTGCCCGCCGGAGAGCTCAAAGGGCGAGCGGTCCCTGAACTGTTCGTAATCAAGGCCCACCTGGGCCATGGCCTTTTGGACGCGTCCGGTGAGCTCATCGCCTCTTACGCCCATGTTGGAGGGGCCAAAGGCGATGTCCTTTTCCACCGTCTCCTCAAAGAGCTGATGCTCGGGATACTGGAACACCATCCCCACCTTGCGGCGCACCGCCATCAGATCGGCGCCCTTTTGGGTGATGTCCACCCCGTCCACGGAGACTTTGCCGCTGGTGGGCATCAAAAGCCCGTTCAAATGCTGCACCAGCGTGGACTTGCCGCTGCCGGTGTGGCCGATGAGCCCCACGAAGGCGCCCTCCTCTATGGTAAGGCTGATCTCCCGCAGCGCGGAGGATTCATACGGCGTGCCGGGCATATACAGATGGTACATGTTCTCTATAACAATCGGCATAGTTCCTCCACCAGTTCGTCGATGTCGATGGGCGTGCCGGCCACGTCGATGCCGTGGCTTCTCAGGTCGCAGGCCAATTGCGT
>JBMNQS010000012.1:0-39209 GCA_050944255.1 Christensenellales bacterium
CGCGATATCATCGGAAGCTGACGAGAAAGTGACCGCAGAGAGCTGAACATCCTATAAAAGCATATTTTAGGGAGGAAAAAGGGCCATGAAAAAGATATTGGCAGGTTTGCATTTACCCGAGGAGATCGTCCGCAGGTACAGCGACGAGTTTATCATTGAACATCCTGCGGCGCAGCCCGGAAGGTTCAGCAATGAGGAACTTGCGGAAAAGTTGTCCGACGCCAGCGGATACCTGGGCGGGTTCCTCAATAAAGAACTGATCGACAAGGCCGAAAAACTTGAGATCGCCTGCAGCTTTGGCGCCGGTTACGACGGTATCGATCATAAATATGCCGGCGAAAAGGGCATCTGGGTCATGAACGCGCCCCACGGCACCACCGAGCCCACGGCCGAGCTCACCATCACCATCCTGCTCTGCCTTTCAAGAAGGATTCTGAATTTTAACCGACTTCTGCGAAAAACCGGCCAGGTGGGCGGCATATCCGCCTTTGTCGACGCCTTTGACGACGCGCCGTCCCCCACGCCCGTCCATGGAAAGACACTGGGTATCGTCGGCTTCGGCAAGATCGGCAAGGCCGTGGGCAAAAAAGCCAAGGGCCTGGGGATGGACGTGATCTACTACGACGTTTTCAGAGCGCCCGAAGAAACCGAAAAGGAACTGGGCGTTACCTTCGTCTCCTTTGAGGAGCTTCTCAAGACGGCCGACTACGTAACGCTGCACTGCATGTACACCCCTGAAAACCATCATCTGATGGACGCCGAACAGTTTAAACTGATGAAGCCCACCGCCTACTTTATCAACGCCGGGCGCGGCGGCCTGATGAATGAAAAGGCCCTGATCGACGCGCTGAACGACAAACAGATCCTTGGGGCCGCACTGGACGTGTTCGAGTTTGAGCCCAAGGTCTCTCCCGAGCTCTTTGAAATGGACAGCGTCCTTCTCACCCCCCATATCGGCACCGGCACATACGAGAGCCGCCGCAGTATGGCCATCGAAGCGCTGGACGGCATTACCGCCCAGCTGAAGGGCGGCACCTCCCCCACCATCGTCAACAGGGAGTTCTTCAAGGCGAAATAGCGTTTCTTAAAAAAGAGCCCGTTCCGGCTAGCCGGAACGGGTTCTTTTATATGCATCTTTTTTACCGCAGCGGTACCTGGGAAATCAGCCGCCCAGGTAAAGCTCTTTGATTCTCTTGTTTTCAGCCAGTTCGGCGCCCGTGCCGCTGAGCATCACCTCGCCGGTTTCCAGCACATAGGCGCGGTTGGCGTACTTGAGGGCCAGTTTTGCGTTCTGCTCAATGAGCACAATGGTGATCCCCTCTTCGTTAAGCTGGCGGATGGTCTTGAAAATATCCGCCACGATAACAGGCGCAAGCCCCATCGACGGCTCATCCATCAGCAGCAGCTTGGGCTTGGACATCAGGGCGCGGGCCACCGCCAGCATCTGCTGCTCGCCGCCCGAAAGGCTTCCGCCCTTTTGATGAACGCGCTCCTTGAGCCGCGGGAAAAGCTCGAAGCCCCTGTCCAGGTCGCTTTGGAGACTGTCGCGTCTCTTGCGGGAATAGGCGCCCATCTTGAGATTTTCCATCACCGACAGCTCGGGAAAAACCTGCCTTCCCTCGGGAACCTGCACAATCCCCATCTGCACAATCTTATCGGTTCCCACCGTGCGCAGATCGACATCCTGATAGGTGATGGTGCCCTGATAGGGAAGAATGCCCGATATGCAGGCCAACAGCGTGGTTTTCCCGGCTCCGTTGGCTCCGATGACGGCGACGATTTCACCCTCGTTCACTTCAAAATCGATGCCTTTGAGGGCCTGGATATTCCCATAGGACGCGGAAAGATTTTCTACTTTCAATATGCTCATAATTCAGCTTCCTCCTTGCCCAGATAGGCCTCGATGACCTGCGGAGTATTCTGAACCTCCTCAGGAACGCCTTCGCAGATTTTCTGGCCGTGGTCAAGCACCGTGACAAGGTCTGAAACCCCCATGGCAACGCGCATATTGTGCTCGACCAAAAGGACCGTCACCCCCGAATCCCTGATCTTGTAGATCAGATTGATCAGCTCTCCGGTTTCCGTCGGGTTCATGCCGGCGCAAGGCTCGTCAAGCATAATGATCTTGGGTTCGCTGGCAAGGGCGCGGGCGATCTCCAGTGTGCGCTTTCTGCCGTAAGGCAGATTCCCCGCCAGTGTGGATTCATAATTACTCAGGCCTACAAATTCCAGGATTTCCCGGGATTTCTCCCGGCACAGATTCTCTTCCCGCTTCATTTTGGGCGTATGCAGCAAGGTGGCCCACACACCGCTCTTGGTTTCGATATGCCTGCCCACCATGACGTTCTGAAGCGCGGAAAGGGTATCAAAAAGCTGAATGTTCTGGAAAGTGCGCGCGATGCCGTGCGCCGTCACCTTGTGCGGCTTCAGCTTTGTGATGTCGATGCCGTCAAACTCCACAACGCCGGCCGTGGGGATATAGATGCCGGATATTACATTGAAAAAGGTGGTCTTACCCGCTCCGTTGGGCCCGATCAGCGCCCGGATTTCTCCCTCCTGAATGGACATGTCGACGCAGTCCACCGCCTTTAAGCCGCCGAACTGCATGGTCACATTCTTCGCTTCCAATAATACTCCCATCAGTCCGTCTCCTTATCGATAGTTTCTGACGCATCCGGCCCGGAGGCCGCACCTTTACCGCCGGTTTCCACGATGGCTTTCCTCGTCCACTTGGATTTTATCCATGTGGCAATCGAAGTGTAGCCGCCGTAGAACCCCGTGGGCATAAACAGGAACACAAGCACAATGATCAGCCCGTAAACCCCGTCCAGATAGTTGGCAAACGGGCGAAGCAGCTCGGGCAGCGTACCCATGATCAGCGTGCCCACCAGCGGTCCGGGAATCGTTCCCATGCCGCCGGCAACGGTCATGGTCAGCAGTTTGACCGACATTTTATTGAACATGTCGGCGCTCAGATACGTGAGATTGGCGGCGAAAATGGTACCCGCCAGTCCGGCGAAGCCTGCCGATATGCCGCAGACAAGAAACTTATAGCCCGTTACGTTGATGCCCATGGCCGCCGCCGCGATGGGACTGGTCTTGATCGCCTGGAAGGCGCGGCCTGTCTTGGAATTTACAAGACGATAACACAGGAGTATACACACGATGGCAAGCGCCAGCGCAATAAAGTAAAGGTAGAAGGTATAGTCCTTCATCTTGTCAATGCCGAAAATCTGAAACCTGGGAATGCCGGTCAGCCCGTTGGCGCCGCCGGTCAGCCACTTCTCGTTGACGATAAACGCCGAAACCGCCCTGGCAAAGCCAACGGTGGCCATCGCCAGGAATATGGCGTTCAGCCGGCTGCAGGCCACGCCTATAAAAAGACCGATCAGAAAGGAAATTACAATCGCCAGCACAATACCCACCAGCTGGCTGCCGGGAAAGTCAAACATCTTGCAGAAGATGCCGTAGGCATATCCGCCGATACACATGAACGCGCTGTGCCCCAGCGAAATCTGGCCGGTATAGCCCAGCAGCAGATTCAGGCTCGAAGCAAGGATCGCAAAGTAGCAAAACGAGGTAATGATATTCATATAGTAGTTGGTTCTGGGAAGAACAAAGGGAAGGACGATCATAAGAAGGATAGCGACCGCCACGGCAATCTTGGTTGGTTTTTTAACTTTTTCCATAATTTTTCCCCTTTACACCTTGGTGATGCTGCGCTGGCCAAGCAGGCCCTGCGGCCGCCAGAAGAGTATGATGATAAGAACCGCGAAAGAAAACACGTCCTTATAGGCGGAAGAAATATAGAATGAACCAAGCGTTTCGATCACGCCGAGGATAATCCCGCCAAGCACGGCCCCCGGAAGGCTTCCAAACCCGCCCATCACCGCGGCGATCATCGCCTTGTTTCCGGTGATTGTCCCCATGGCAAAGCTGACCGAAAACTTCGGCGCCATCAATACGCCGGCTATCGCGGCAAGCGCCGCCGCCAGAATAAACGTGATGGCAATGATATTGGTCAGCTTAACGCCCATCAGCTGGGCCGCCTTGCGGTTCATTGAAACCGCGTTCATGGCTATCCCGGTTTTGGTGCGCGTCATAAAGAAGGCAAGGATCACCATAAGGGTACCACAGATCACGATCAGCCAGATGCTTTCAGGAGAAATGGAGATCGTCTGTCCCAAAACCTGGTAATTGCGCCCCGCCGGATCAAAGATGGTGGACATTTTGTAGTTGTCCGATCCCCAAATGCTCTTTGCAATGGTTTGTATGACAAACTGCATGCCCATGGTGGTAATCAGAAGGCCCATTCCGCCGGTTTTATACATGGGCCTATAGGCAAGCCGCTCGACGATGAGCATGAGCACCACCGTTGCGATAATGGAGCCGAAAAAGGCCACCAAAACGGGCAGGCCCCACAAAACACCTACCTGAAAACCGGCAAATGCGCCGAACATATAAAATTCGCCCTGCGCAAAGTGCCCCATTTTCATTGTGCTGTAAATAATACTGTATCCCAGGGCAATCAGCGCATACAGCACCCCTTGCGCTATACCGCTGATCACACACTGCAAAAATATAGCCATGACGATTTCAACTCCTCAAGCTCGAATTTTAGAACGGTCAAGACGCCCGGCCGGCCGAAGCATCCGCGTACAGCTATGCAACCCCGGGGATTTTTTGCAGGCCATAAACCGCGGGGTTCCCCTTACTCTTTCGACAAAAATCCGGTTAAAAAACATTTCCGCATAGGCCAAGGACAGTCTTTTCCGGTCACTGCCCCGGCAGGCGCATATCGCGGCTTCATGCGGCAATGGGGTTTTCGTCCCTGCAACTGCCGTAACAGCAGTTGTTACGCACTTATGGCTGGAGTGTAACGTCTCCAGCCATAAGTACGGTACTACCAAGCGGTTATATTATTTCGGATAGGCTTTGGACATGGTGCCGTCCGCATGCCACATACCTACGTTTCCTTTGGCCAGGCCGCGGCCGTCGTCAAACGCGCCATAGTCCCAGTCGCCCTGGACGCCGGTACGCTTCACGTTGGAAAGCGCGTCGTTGAGCTTGACCGTGAAATCGTCGGCATCCACATCGTAGACGCCCATATCGTTCAGTGCCTGAGCTATGTTGTATACCGCGTCGTAAACACGGGCGGGAACGTCGCCGGGGGGAAGGTTCAGCTTATCGTTCTTCGTGTAGTCCTCCGTGAACCGATTCACAAAAGGATCATCCGGATTGGGGATATAGCCGGTGGGGAAAACAACGCCCTCCAGGTCCTCATGCGGCCAGAGCTCGAGCATGATGGGCTGGGCAAAGGAGGTGCTGCCGCAATAGTAGATATCATTGGGAACATCGCCGATGAGGCTTTCGATCTGCTGGTAGGCCGTATAGGTGTTTGCATTTTGCAGGCCATAGCCGATAATAGCCTGTGCCTGGGCTCCCTTCGCCTTGAGGATCTGCGCCGTAAAGTCGGTATCGTCGGTAGCAAACAGCTCATAGCCTACCGCGGGCTTTCCAAGCCTCTCCAGCTCGGTCATGACGGCCTCCGCGCCGGCCATGCCGCCCTCGTCGTTTCTAGCCAGCAGGAAGACTCTTTCAAGTCCCTTTTCCTCTACGAGATACTCGGCAAGCACGCCGGCGGCGTCCGCGTCGGTCACCGTGCCGATATGGAAGTAATCCCAGCCCTGCTGCACCGAAGCAGGCCCTGAAACGATTCCGATCAGAGGTATTTCCGCATCCTCGAAAAACTGTCCCGAAACAAGTATCATCGTGGTGAGAACGTGTCCGATGCAAACATCCACCTCATTGTTTAAGGCAAGGCTCGCGGCAGTGGGCGCGCCGTCGGTGGTGCCCTGATCATCGAAATATTCGAACTTGAGCGTGTAATTCTCCAGGAAACCGTCTGCCTCCAGATGCTGCACAGCCGTTTCAATAGCGGCCTGGTAAAGCTCGCCGGTACGGGCCATCGTACCGCTGAGCGGACACATGACGCCCACAAGAACCTCCTGTTTTTCAGCAGAAGCGCCACCGGGTGTCGTCTCGCCGGAAGGCCCGCAACCGTAAAGGATAGTAGCCATCATGGCGATAATAAGAATTAGTGTAATCGTCTTTGATGAGTTTTTTTCATAGAACCATTCCCTCCAGTTAATTTTAGCCCCGCATAAATATAGATGTTAGAGTTCTGAAAGACATAAAACAATACAGTAACCTTGGAATGCTATGAACCGGATATAAGAATATGTTTCTTTTGACGCGCCAAATCCCCCCCTTTAAATTATGATGTGCTCCCTTTAAAGTAGACCGTACAATAACAAAGTTAAATGAAGTGGCGGGAGCCGTCGTATAGGACTGGTTGCAAAGATACCCGCAGATATCCAAAGTACAAACCGTAAAAATATTCGGCAGTATGGAAGGTCAGCATAAATCCGCCAGGCACCCAGAAAACAGCCGGAACGTTTCAGGCATGGCCGCGAAAATACGAAACCCAAGAGAAGAAAGAACGCTATCCCCGAAGAAATTATATACGCTCCCCGTAAGCGAAAAAAAGAGACTATGAGAGATTACCCGTCCAAGCATAATTCGTTGAATTTACGACAATTTGTTTTATTCTACATGGTCCGCTTTAAAATGTCAATATTGCTCAAACGGACTATTTACATTTTTTCATATATTTACCGCGAATCTTCTCCATTAAACGCCAAAAATCTCCCTGTTTCGACTTCATATATCCCCTATTGCCCGTACGGTTCCTTCAAGCCCCTTTGTTGCCACACCCCTATCAAAAGTACTAAATAGAATAAATAAGCAGAATCCAATAAAATAGCCTTTTCATAGTCATCACTCCTTTTAGCCTTAGTATAATCAAAAAGTCCTCTGGGGTCAAGTGACCTCATTAAATATATGGTTCTCTTCTACAATTAAATTAATTATTTGTTAGGAAGGTTTCTAGCCATATGGTATCTAAGGAAATAATTGGAAGAATTATTCGACAATTGCGCGAAAGCAAGGGAATGACTCAGGAAGTGCTAAGCGGATTGGCAGGTTTGGACAGAACTCATTATAGTAAGATTGAACGCGGATTACGCAGCCCAACCATAGACACCTTGTTTAAGATCTCCGCCGCTCTAGAAATATCACCTCAACTTTTAATCGAGAAGATAGAGATGGAAACCAACCATATAAAAAAATGAATACATTTATTACGCATGCACGGACGCCGTGGAAGGCAAGCTCCGAAACTGCTGAAGCGTGAGGCGCCAAAGCAAAATTTCCCGCCGTCCTTCCCTGTAAACCGTCGGACGGCAGGCATAAATGGCGCCTGTGAAACGCTTAAATAAAAAGAGAAACCGCGCTATATACGAGAAGCAGGCCCATAAGTGCATTAAAGAGCCTTTCGTACTTGGATAAGACCCTTTGGAAAAAAACGCCGAAAGCCGCCCAACAGGAAGTGGCCATAAACCCTATAAAGGCAAGGAGTAACGAAAAAAGCATTAAACTTGTGTGCGATTTATAGTACGGAATGATAAAGTTCGCTATAACCGTAATCCCATATAAAATGACTTTTATATTGATAAATTGCAGCAACATGCCTGAAAGAAACGTGTTTAATTTCTCATCCCTTTTTTCACCATTGTGCGGTTTGCTGCTGACAATCTTATATGCAAGATATAGCATATATACCGCTCCGATAATACTCATAACCGTTTTAATTTTAGGCACTACGCTATATAAAACCAAGCTGAAATAACTGCACAAAAGCATGATGACTAGAAACCCTGCCGAAACTCCGAGAATAAATTTTTGCGTCTTTTTAAATCCAAACTGATTGGCGTTTGTCATAGACATAATATTGTTGGGTCCAGGGGTAAATGTTGTTACAAAAACATAGGATAAAAACGGCACCAAAGGAAACATCGCTATTCAACCCCCACAAAGTATGCTATCATGTACAAAAAGCACGTTATCACGTACGTTCGCTATTATTATACACCTGAACGTTATATTGCACAAGAGGGGGATGAGTTCTTTTTGAAAAACTTAAATCTTGTTTTTGCCCAAAACTTAAGGCAATTAAGAGAAGAAAGAAAATTAAGCCTGGAAAAAGCTGCGGAAATGACAGGCGTAAGTAAAACCATGCTGGGCCAAATCGAAAGAGGTGAGTCCAGCCCGACAATTACAACCGTATGGAAAATCGCCAACGGATTAAAAACATCCTTTTCCACCCTCATCGACACTTCACAGCCTGATACGGTCATCATTGACAAAACCAGTATCACCCCGCTGATTGAGGATAATGGAAAATATCGTCTCTACCCTTTTTTTCCGTATGAAGACGGACGCCGTTTTGAGATTTACTCCGTAGAAATAGAAAGAGGCGGCTACTTGGGCGCGGAAGCTCATGGAGAAGGCACATGGGAGTTTATAACGGTTTTTGACGGCGAGCTGTCCGTTCGAGTTGATGATGAGGAATATACCGTATCAAGCGGAAGTTCGATTCGTTTCAAAGCAGATAAACCGCATTCTTATCATAATTCGGGCGAAACTTTAATCCGATTAAGTATGGTCATTGACTATCCCAAATAGGTACCGGGTCATCAAAAGCTGGCATATCTTCCGTTTTGTGCTTTTCTTGCCCTCAAACGGCATTTGCCCCTAAAAGGCGAAACCTGCCTCGAATGAGCAAAAACCGATGGTTTAAACCTGGCTTTCTAAACCACGTAGACGATAGGCACACCGCTTAGCTTTTGGGAGAGCTGCTCTCTCAAGAATTGTTCGCCCGCGGAGCGGACCTCTTCCCGGTAAGCGTACTTTCCCCGTCCTCTTCCCGTCATCAGCGCGCCGTCAAACAGCTCCGCCGCACCGGGAAACGCCTCCTTGTTGATGGCGCGGTGCACATAGCTGTACGTCATAAAAATAATCTCAATAAACAGCTGCTTCCTGGTTTTTTCGGAAATGCGGTCCGATAACTGTTCGATGAGTTCCCCATACAGCGCCTTCCAATTATCCACAAGAACCACCGGGGCAATTAAAAGGCCCACTTTGTAGCCCGCGTCGCTCATTTGATTAAGCGCATCGATCCTCGAGGCCAAAGAGGATGTCCCAAGCTCAACTCTGCGGATGATTTCTTGCGGGTTCACACTCATGCGAAAAATGACGCGCTCCCGGTGGTTCAGGCAAAGCAGCGGTTCCACCATATGAAACTTTGTGGGAAACGTCAGAAAACCCTTTTCGCTTTTGCCGAAGGCCTCGATGGTCCATTCCAGGTTTTGCGTCATGGTGTTTTCCAAGACCAGGTCGCTGTTGCTGCCGATTTCAAAGACCAGTTCCTGTTGCGCGCCATTCGCCGTCTTGATCAGCTTATCCATCATCTGCTCCCGGTTGACAAACAGTCTCAGATAAGCGCATTTGTTGTAGTGGCACACCAGATAGCAGTAAAGACACATGGCGCTGCAGCCCGACGAGGTGTACGGCACCAGAAAATCCGATACCTTATGGTTCGGCACGTACTTGAGCGACTTTCTCACGCCGATGATCAAATGCCTTTTCATTGCGGGAAACGCCCGGTTTTCGTTTTTCCGCAACTGCTCGATATTGTTATGGCTTTCAATCGGAATCCACGGAAGCCGCCCAAATTTTTCCCGCAGCTGCCTGCCAAGCTCGTAATCCAGCGCCGCCGGCTCGTAAAATATCTTGTCCGGATACAATCCTTTTCTCCTTTTTCACCGTTTCAAATAGTATGGCCGGCGCGCCAAAACGCATTCAAACGCTTGCGGCGCCGACCTGCTTTTACCAAAAACCAAAGAAGCATTGACGTTTTTCATGTGCCGGCGTCCTTCGAGGCTTGAAAAGCTGTCCGATATTCAATACAATGGTACACAAATACATCCTCGGTACTGGCGGTACTGTAGCCATATTGCCGCAAGGGCGCGTCAAAAAGCATATGAAGGAGGCGATTGCCATGCGGAAAGGCTCACAGGAACTTTGGCTGGATGTCGATGCAATGCGTATTCATTGCCTTACCGCCGGTGAGAGCAGCCGGCCTCCCGTTATGCTTTTGCACGGCGGCGGCATAGATTCGGCCACGCTGTCCTGGGGAGATGCCATTGCGCCGTTGTCGGAGATTGCCCAAGTATTCGCGCCCGATCTGCCGGGCTACGGACTCAGCGATACGCCGGATATTCAGTACACAACCGATTTTTACATTCAGTTTTTGAGCCGGTTGCTGGACGCGCTGCACCTGGACAAGATCAGCCTGGTGGGTCTTTCGATGGGCGGCGCCATTTCCCTGGGCTTTACGCTGCGCTTTCCTGATCGGGTAAAAAAGCTGGTGCTGGCGGCTCCCGGCGGTATTCAGGACTACGCCGTTACCTGGTCCAGGTGGATGTTTGTTGCGGGATATCTGTTTGTTCATTTGCCTTTTATCAATGATCTCTCTTACCGATACATGGGAAGAAGCTGGGAAAGCATACGCAAGCAACTGGCTGCATCGGGCGCTTTTTACAGGGCCGAGCGCCTTTCGCCGCAGTTGGTTGAAGATGTCTACCGGCACGCAAACCTTCCCGGCCGGGGAAAAGCCTTCTCTTCCTGGCAGCGAAGCGAGTACCTGTGGAAAGGTTCCGGCACTTATTTTGTTGACCGGCTCCACGAAATCACCGTGCCGACGCTGTTTATCAACGGCGATAAGGACCGCGCTGTTCCGCTTGCCTGCGCGCAAGAGGCGCATAGGCTTGTTACGGGATCCAAACTCCACGTGCTGAAAGACTGCGGGCATTGGGCCCAACGTGAAATGCCCGAGGCATTTAATCGCGCAGTGGGAGAATTTCTTAGCGATAGCCATAAAGAGTAATCGGCATGTAAGTGATCGAAGACCGAAAAAACCCGTATCTGCGGGTTTTTTCGGTTGAGGCCGTCAAAAAAACTTTGTTTTTTGACGGATCTGCCAGGGATTTTCCTGCTGCAAAAACCGATGAGCGGGTTTTTGCAGCGGCCGGAAAACCCTGAAAGGAGTGGGCCGCGGCCGCACATGTCGCCCTTGCCCACGGAATTAAAATTAGGGGGCTAAGGCCCCCTAATAACCCCCAAAAGGACTTTTTTTCGGTCTTTATTCTTTAACATATGGTGACAGTGTGCTATAAAAAGATGACTCTTCGGGCGCGAGCAGCGGACTAAGGCAAAAGAAAAAGTCCCGAACGCGAATTGCGTGTCGAGGCTCTCGGCTGAAATGTGTTGAGGGAAAAGATGCACACAGAACGCCGCAGAATGCGGTAACCGCAAAAAAGTGGTAGCGCTGCGGCGGACGGGCAGGCGGCGCGTTTACAAGCCGCCCGGCCGCAGGCGCGAGGTTTTTTTGCGGGGAGGAGGAGCAACGCAGCGGTACGAAGAATCCCCGGCCGCGAAGCGATCGGGGATTCTCAGGGGAGCGCAGTTTGCTCCGGCGTGGCGGAGAGGGTGGGATTTGAACCCACGGAACCTTGCGGTTCGCCGGTTTTCAAGACCGGTGCAATCGGCCGGACTCTGCCACCTCTCCAATTTTCGGATTATGTTCCGGAAAGAACCATGGCTATACCTGCGTTCAGCCCGTTATGGCCGGCCGACGCTTCACGGGCGTCTCAAAACGCCGTTTGCCAAAAACCTGAACCGGCCGCTGCTCAGTATAGCAAAGGCCGTGTAAAAAGTCAATCAGGCCGATATCCGGCGCGGTTGCTCTTAAATGCCGCGATACATGGCAAAAACATCCACGCGCAAAAACCTCTTTTGATGTGGCGCGAAACACCTTTAACTGTATAGGCTCTGCGCGCTTATTGGTGCGGCGCAAACCCCTCCCCCAGCACCTCCCGGGCGTCGGCAATCATCACGAAGGCCGTGGGGTCCTCCTGGTAAACCAGGCGCTTGAGTGTCGCCACCTCGCTTCGCCCGACGATGCATAAAAGCATGTCCCTGTCCTGGCCGCTGTAAGTGCCCGTGGCCCGGATGCGGGTGCTGCCGCGCTCTAGTTCGGAGGCAATGCGCGCGGCAATATTGTCCCGCTTCTGCGAAACGATCCAGAAAGCGCGGCCCGTGGAAACGCCGCCTATGACGAAATCAATCAGCCGGATGCTGATAAACAGCGCCATAAAGGCGTAGAGCGCCTGCTCGGCGCCGAAGAAAATCACCGAAGCAGCGATAATGATAAAGTCGATCACAAAGAGTATGCCCGCGATGGAAGCCGTCGGAAACCACTTGCGCAATAGCTGCGCCGCCAGGTCGCTGCCGCCCGTGCTGGCGCCGGAACGGAGCACGAACCCCAGCCCGAGGCCGATGATCAGACCGCCGTATATGGCGGATAATATCGCGTCCTGCGTGATGGCCTGTATGCTGAATAAATCCGTAAAAGCCGAAAGCAGCGTCATGGCCACAAAACTGCGCACCGCAAATTTCCGACCCACCTGCCGCCAGCCGATCACAAACAAAGGCACATTGATCACGAAACTGACCACGCCCACCGGCCAGCCGAATAGATGAAATAAAATGGTGGCTACGCCCGTTGCGCCGCCGACGACAATCTGTGCAGGCACCAAAAAAGCCGCCAGCGCAAAGGCCGCAATCGCCGAGCCCAATACGATCAGTACCCAGTCGGTCACAATACCACCGATGCTTCCGGCTGTTGGACGCCGCCCGAACCTCCGGAAAAACTTTTTCACCGCTTCGTGGGCAAAAGCATTCAATTGTTTAAGCCTGCGCATGCTCCCCTCCAATATTTGGCTATAGTCTAGGTTGCCCGCCGCCGATGCCGTTTTATGCGGTACAAAGCCTTAAAAACAGCCGAAAGATTTTCGGCTGTTTGGCGGGCGCTGCCTAGACCCGCTTAAGGCTCCGCCTTAAGAATCCGCTTAGACCTTTTTCTAGAAGAAAAAGGTTCTAAGAACTCCAAAAAGGCTTTATCACCGCTTCGCGGGCTGTTTTTCAGGCCTTTCTTTTTTATTATCTATCCCCGGAAATGCCTATAGGCATTTCCGCAGACGGGTCCAGGGACAATCGTCCCTGGCGGGTTCCAAGGGCGGCGCCCTTGGCCGCCGGCGGCAAACGCCGATCCGCCGGGCTTCGCCCGGACCCGCTTAGAACCTTTTTCTAGAAGAAAAAGGTTCTAAGAACTCCAAAAAGACTTTATTACCGCTTCGCGAACTGTTTTTCAGAGCTTTGTTTTATTAATCCCGGAAATGACCGCAAGCGGTCATTTCCGTAAACGGGTCCAGGGACAATTGTCCCTGGCGGGTTCCAAGGGCGGCGCCCTTGGCCGCCGGAGGCAATATACCTAACGCTTCAGTTCCAGCCAGACGTCGGTCAAATGCGCGATCAGGTCCGAGGCGATCATGCCGGTGATGCCGGTTTTCGTCACGGCGATGTCGCCGCTTCGGCCGTGGATGAAGGCGCCGACGCAGGCGGCATCGTAGGGCGCTACGCCCTGGGCCAGGAGCGCCGCGATGATGCCGGTCAGCACGTCGCCGCTGCCGGCGGTACCCATGCCCACATTGCCGGTGGCGTTGAACGCGACGCGCCCGTCCGGCGCGGCAATGACGGTGCACGCGCCCTTGAGCAGGATAACGGCGCCATTGCGGCGGGCGAGATCCTTTGCGTAGAACACCGGATTTTTGACGATTTCATCTACCGGGACGCCATTGATGCGGGCCATCTCTCCGGGATGGGGCGTCATGACGACGTTCGGCGGCAGCCTGCGCCGGTAGTCCGGCAGTTTTGAAAGGGCGTTGAGGCCGTCGGCGTCGATGACCATGGGGACCTTCACCTGGGACAGCAGCGCCTGAAGCACCGCCTGAAGCTCCAGCCCCTTTCCCCAGCCGGGGCCCACGGCCACGGCGCTCTTATCCGAAAGCAGCGTCTCCAGGTACGGCACGGCGTTGCGGTTCAGGCAGCCGATATTGTCGTCGGGAAGCGGATGCACCATCACCTCGGTCAACTTCTGCATGCAGATATCGGCGATACTCTGCCCGCAGGCCAGCGTAGCCATCCCGGCGCCGGCGCGCAAGGTCGCTTTGGCGGCAAGCTCGCCCGCGCCCACCATGCCGCGGCTCCCGCAGAATAAAACCACATGGCCAAAAGTGCCCTTGTGCCCGTTGGCCGGCCGGTGCGGCAAAATCCTCTGCACATCCTGTGCATAGAGCACCTCGGCGGCGTCGCCGGGAATAAACTGCGCGCCGATACCGATATCGGCCACCCGCACCTGCCCCTGCCATGCGCGGCCGGGATAGAGAAGCTGGCCGGTTTTAAGATGCTGGAGGCAGACGGTGGTATCCGCCAGAACCGCCTCGCCGGGAATATTGCCCGTTTCCCCATCCACACCTGAGGCGATGTCCACCGACAGCACGTCCGCGGGCTGGCTGTTGATCCAGATGATGGCCTCCTTCACCATACCCCGGGGCGCCTCGCTCAGTCCGGTTCCCAAAAGGGCGTCGATCACCAGGTCGGCACTTATGGCCCGGGAAATAAATTCCTGCAGCCGCACCTGCTGATCCACAAATATGACGGGAACCTCCATCTCGAAGAGTTTGCGGCACATCTGCTGGCTGTCTTCGCTGAGCATATGGATATCCTCGGCGATCACGGCCACGCGCACCTCATGGCCGGCCGCCGACAGATACCGGGCCGCTCCCAGGCCGTCGCCGCCGTTGTTGCCCCGTCCGCACAAAACGGCGATCCTGCCTTCTGGCTTCAGTTCCGTCGCCACCCGCGCCACCGCACGGGCCGCGTTCTCCATCAGCTGCACGGACGGGATGCCGCTTTCTATCGCGCGCATATCCATTTGGCGTATCTGCGCCGGCGTCACTGCTCTCATGTCAATCTCCCTCCGCCACGGCCTGGGCCACCGCGCGCCACCGGTCGTGTGAAATCGTTATCCATATGCGGCTGCCGCCCAGCTCGTGAAGCCGCTTTTCCGCCCGGCCATGCACGATCACGTACGGCGCGCCGGTATCCTTGCGAAGTATTTCTATATCGGTCATCTCCGCGCCGGCAAGCCCCAGCCCCAGCGCCTTTAAAACCGCTTCCTTGGCGGCAAAATTGCCCGCCACCACCGAAGAATTCCAGCCCCGGCCGGCAAAATACGCCCGCTCGTCCGCGGTAAATATACGCTCCACAAAACGGCCGCGCCGCGCCGCGGCCGCCACGCGGAGAATCTCCACCGTATCGATCCCGATGCCAACGATCGCCATATCACTCACCCAGCGCCTCGATGGCGTTTCGGATCGCCCGGGCCGTCACCTCCGCCGCCGCCGTGCACAGAATAATCATGTCCGCATGTTTCGTGCCGGTGGAAAGCCCGAAAATCGTATCGCCATCCACCATGGTGTGCACCGGGCGGATCGCCATGGCCATGCCGTCATGGGCACACTCTGCCATGCGCTGCGCCTGGGCACGGGTCAATTCCGCGTTGGTGGCCACCACGCCGATGGTGGTATTGGTGCCCGCCGACCGCTCCAGATCCTGCGCCATGCCGCTGCAGAGCGCCTGCCAGGTGTCCAAATACCGCCCGTCGGGCAGTCTGGCGCCGGCAATGATATCGCCGTACTCGTCCACCACGTCGCCCATGGCGTTGACCACCACAAGGGCGCCCACCACCACGCCGCCGCCCAGGTGGAGGCTGGCGGTGCCGATGCCGCCGGGCATGGAGCCTTTGGTGCCAAGGGCCTTGCCCACCGTGGCCCCCATACCGGCGCCCACGGCGCCCTGCTCCATTTCCGGACGGTCGTCCGCGTTCTCGCAGGCCTCGTAGCCCATGCGCGCGTCGGGGCGCACCATGCACGAGCCCACATTCAGATCATAAATCACAGCGCCCATCACAATGGGCACCACCGTATCGCCGGTATCGTAGCCCATGGCGTTCTCCTCCAAAAAGCGCATGGCGCCGCTGCAGGCGTCCAGCCCAAAGGCGCTGCCGCCGCAAAGCATCACGGCATTGACCCGCTCCACCATGTTGCCATCCCTGGCCACGTCGGTCTCCCTGGTGCCCGGAGACGCCCCGCGCACAGACACCCCGGCGGTAGCCCCCTCCTCGCAGATCACCACCGAACAGCCCGTCAGCGCTCGGGGATCGTCGCTGTGCCCCACCCGGATGCCCGAAACCTGCGTAATCGACCCCTTATACATAGCCCATGATTCCCCTGACTGAAATTTCGCCCGAGAGAATTCTGCGCTCTCCCGCGTCGGTGGCGACGATCAGCGCGCCGGTATCGTCGATGCCGGTGGCCTCGCCCAGAATCTCGCTGTCGCCGTCGATGACGCGCACCCGCTGCCCGATGGTGGCGGAATGCTCCCTGCACTGGGCGATGATGTCCGAGGCGTCGCCGCTTTGTACGTAGGCATTGTACAAAAGCTCCATATCGTAACAGATGCCCCGCACCACATCCAGCCGCGAGGTTTCAAGGCCCCGCTCGACGTAGAGGCTGGTGGCCGTATCCGAAAGCTCCGGGGGAATTTCCTCCTCACGCATGTTCACGTTCACGCCGATGCCCACCACCACGCAGATATCGCCCGAGCCGCCGGTAACGGCTTCAGTCAGTATGCCGCAGACCTTTTTGGAGCCGATGACGATATCGTTGGGCCACTTGATCTTCGTCTCAAGAAAGGTCAGCGCCCGCAGCGTATGGCTTACCGCCACCGCCGCCATCAGCGTAATGGGCAGCGGGTCCGTCTTGATGTCGGGGCGCAGGATAAGGCTCATCATCACGCCGGAGCTCCTGGGACAGAACCATGTGCGGCTCTGGCGGCCCTTTCCCTGGGTCTGCTCCTCGGTCAGCACCAGCGTGCCGTGCTCAGCGCCCTCCGCTGCCAGCTTTTTGGCCGTCATGTTAGTAGACTCCATGGTGTCCTTATACACCATGGTGCGGCCGAAAACCTCCGTGTACATCCCCCGCTGCACCAGTGCCGGCTGCACCAGATCCGGCAGGCCCAAAAGACGGTATCCCTTCTTGGGCGAAGCGTCGATCTCATAGCCCTGGGCCTGCAGGGCCTTGATGTGCTTCCAGATCGCCGCGCGGGTAACGCCGAACACCTCGCACATCTGCTGCCCGCTGACATATTGCTGTGCGTTGCGTATCAGCATGTCCAATATTTGTTCTCTCATGCCTTACCCCTCTCTTTTTCCTTCGGAACCAGGACCGCTCTGCCTTTAAAGAATCAGTAAAAAAACCGTATTTTTCCGCGCAATTACTAATAGGATACACCGGAAACGGCGCATTGTAAACCTATTTTTTCCGCACCGGACAGGCTGTCCGGCCGGTTTGGCCGCACAAACCGGCCCTGTGTTTCATCTCTTACCGAGATGTTGTGAGAAGGGCGCTGGCAACCACCAGATATAGTGCTGAAAAATTTTTATGCCCGCCGGATTTTTTGCCTGCTGCTGCGAATCGGGACATGGTCCGCCCCTTGTGCAGGTGTGCGGGCCGTGATAAAATCAAAGCGGCTATAACGCTTGAAAATCAATGGAGGCGGCATCTGCTCCATTTTTGGCCTGCCAGGCCGATAACAAGATTTTAACAATTTAATTTTCAAAGGAGGCTCTCATGGAAAAACGTATTTTGGGAAAAACCGGTGTGGAGGCGTCCCTGCTGGGATTTGGCGCCATGCGCCTGCCCATGATCCCCGGCAGCGGCGTGGACAGGCCGCGGGGCATCCGCATGATCCGCCGGGGCGTGGACGAGGGCATCAGCTACATCGATACGGCCTATACGTACCTTGCGTCCGAAAGCGAGATCGTAGTGGGCCAGGCTCTTAAGGACGGCTACCGGGACAGGGTGACGCTGACCACGAAACTGCCGCCGTGGCTGGTGGAATCGAAAGAGCATGCCATGGCGATGGTGGACGACATGCTCAAAAAGCTGGACGTGGACCACCTTGACTTCCTGCTGCTTCACGCGCTGGATGTAAAGAACATCGTGACTATGGAGCAGTATGAATTGCTGGACGTGTTGGAAAAGGCCAAATCGGCCGGGAAAATCCGCTTTGCCGGGTTCTCATTCCACGCGGGTTACGAGACGTTTGAAAGCCTGCTCGGCCTGTATGGCTGGGACCTGGCCCAGATACAGCTCAATATACTGGACGAAAACTACCAGGCGGGCGTCCGGGGGCTTCATCTGGCCCATGAAAAAAACATCCCGGTGGTGATCATGGAGCCTCTTAAGGGCGGCCTTTTAGGCCGGCCGCAGCCCGAGGCGGTCAGGGCCATCATCGGCAATGAGCGCTCCATGCCCAGCTGGGCCTTCCACTACCTGGCCAATCTGCCGGTATCGGTGATCTTAAGCGGCTTTTCCTGCGAGGAGCACCTGGAGGAAACGCTGAATATCTTCAATAACGACGACATGTCCCAAGGGCACCTGTCGGAGGCGGAACTGGATGTGATCAATCAGGTGCGCGCCTTTTACAACCGGTCTCTGCAGGTGCAGTGTACCGGCTGCCGCTACTGCATGCCCTGCCCGCAGCAGGTGGATATCCCCTTCATCTTCGAGCACTTCAACGACGTGTCCCTCTCGGGGAACGTCCGAAAGGGCTTTTCCGCCTACCAGCGCCTGAGCGAGATGAACCAGGGCGTAGATCAGTGCGTTGAATGCGGCGTCTGCGAGGATGCCTGCCCGCAGCACCTGCCCATCCGCGAAAAGCTGCGCTACGCCCACCAATCCCTGATGGACATGGGGTAGGCCCAGGAAGCGCCGCCACCCCTTTCTGAGAACAAAAACACACGCGGATGCGTGTGTTGAGGCCGTCAAAAAACAAAGTTTTTTGACGGGCATGCCAGGGATTTTCCTGCTGCAAAAACGGATAGGTAGGTTTTTGCAGCGGCCGGAAAACCCTGAAAGGAGTGGGCTGCGGCCGCACATGTCGCCCTTGCCCACGGAATTTAGATTAGGGGGCTTCGGCCCCCTAATAACCCCCAAAAAGAACTTTTTTGACAGTCTGAACACACGCGGATGCGTGTGTTTTTTGTTTTTATCTTTGTCCGACAGTCCGCTAGCGCTTCGTGCCGGAGATCAGGTACCAGTCGCCGGTATCGGCGATGATGTCGATATCGAAGAAATCCTTGGCGCGAAGAGCCTCCTCCCCCACCGGTAAAAGCGGGCGGGAAAGGGCCGTGCGCATACCGTCGTGACGGCCGTTGATCACCTGCCTGCTCTGGCTGTGGGCGATCATCATCCGCCCGCCGGGCGCAAGAAGGGCGGCCACCTTTTCAAAAAAGGCGTCCTTGTCGGTAAAGTGCGGGTAGGCGCTGTAGATCATGGCCACATCAAAGGGCCCGCCCTCGTACTGGTAGAGGTCCGCCGCCACATATTGCAGCCGGCGGTCCGAAAACCGCCGCCCGGCGCACTGGATCATGTTCTCCGCCAGGTCCAGGCCCACCAGCGTTCCGGGCTCCTTGGCCAGTATCCACGGGGTCATCACCCCGGTGCCGCAGCCGATGTCCAGCACGCGGTGGCCCGCCTTGATCCCCGAAAGGCTCACCACAGCCGCCAGCTTGTCCGGCGCGTGGCAGGTGATCTCGTCCCAGCACTCCGCCAGATGATTGAAATAATCACGAATCTCCTGCATTACGCCTCCAGTGCGGGCTGTTTTTTCTCAATGAGGCGGATGCGGATCAGAAGGCCCACGATAATGGGCACGAAGATCAGCTGGATCACAATGCCCGGCCAGGCCGTCACGAACGCGTCGGCCAGGAAAATCTGGAACGTAAAAGGAGTGCCGGCCATGCCCAGAAGGATGGTCTTGACAACGCCCATCACGGCCCTGCCGATGAGCATGGCGCCGATCAGCGCCCCGTAGACGTGGAGCGCCGTGCTCTTTCTGTACAGCAGCCCGGCGAACAGGCCGTAGGCGCCAAGCTCGAACATCATCATAACGGCCATGGGGTATATCGGCGGCATGCCGGTAATAAACGACGACAGAAGCGGCGTGACCAGTCCCGCCAGCGCCCCGATCACCGGGCCGCAGACAAAGCCGCTCAAAAGCACCGGGATATGCATGGGCAAAAAGACCGGGCCGGCGCCCACCATATGGAACGCCTGGGGAAAGAGCACCCCCAGCGCGATCAGTACGGCGCCCAGAACCATATTTTTGACGGACAAGTGTTTTTTCACGATGTTTTCCTCCCGATTTTGGGCAAAAGAAAAGCCCCGAATAATCGCCGCTTCAGCGACATAAACCTTCGTGGCCAAAATTTCCGCAATGTCAATATCCGTTTTCGCACCGGCGGCGCTTCCTGCGCCTGCCTTCCGCCGCTTCATACGGCGAATCAAGTTACTTTATTTTAACAGCCTGCTCATCGCCGTGTCAAGGAAAGATTCTCTTGGGACAGGCGCTCCCCGGGCCTGCGCCATCTTACAAAAAAGTTTTCAAGCCGGCGCAAGATTGTGTTACAATAGTGCCATCCATACTCCGGGAGGAAACGATGCGTTATCTGATGATACACGCCGGACCCAGGCGCGACAATGCCTGGAATATATTCCTGCAGACGCATAAACAGGTGGTGGAGCAGGGCGCAAGCCATATCCGGCAGGTGCTTTTGTCCACCTACGACATCCCCCAATGCCGGCAGTGCGCCCTTTGCCTGGAAAAAGACGAGACCCACTGCCCGGATCATGAAGTGGTCTCCTCGCTGATCAAGGACTTTTGCTCCTGCGACATGCTGGTACTGATCACGCCCATCTACCGCAGGGGCTTCCCCTCCACGGTGGTCAGCTGGATAGAACATCTGGCGTACATGCGCCGCCGCCCCTCTGCCGTTAAAACGCCGCTTTTGGTGGTAGGGATCTCCCGCCGGCGCTGGAATTTCCGGCCCATGGCCGGCATCGTTCCCACCATCAGGCGCCTGGGATTTGAACACGTGGATACGCTGCACCTGTCGCTGCCTGCGGCCGAAGGGCTCACCGACCCGGCATCACGCAAAAAGCTGCTGCGCAAAATCCGGCGCTTCACCAAAAAGGCGCAGGACGGCCGGCTGCCCCACATCTTGAATGTGACCGCGTACAGTCGCCTTCGGGCGTCCATGGCCGCCGATCCCAAGCAGCCGGGCGCCTGCTACTGGAGCGACGCGCTGCAGGACGTCTATCCCTCGCCTCTGCCCAGACCCTACGCATGGTTCGCCGCGGCGGCATATGGCTTTTTCACCGGCTGGCAGATCGTGAAGCGCCGGGCAAAAGACTTCCTGAAGACTGCGGGCGCCCGAATCCGGGATACATTGCGGAAAATAAAGGACCGGGAACCGGACCGGTAAAGCATTATTTTTAAAAGGCAGGCCCGGCGATGCGCCGGCCTGCCCTTTACTTTTGCATAAAGTGGGCAAAAAGAGACTTTATCCCTCCAAAACGGCTTTGATCCTGCGCACGCCGGCGGAAGAGCTCTCCTCTTTCCTGATCTTGAAGCTGCCCAACTGGCGTGTATTGCTCACGTGGGGCCCGCCGCAGATTTCCCTGGAAATACCTTCAATGCTGTAGACCTTGACGCTCTCGCCGTAGCGGGACTCAAACACGCCCTCCGCGCCGCAGGCCTTGGCCTCCTCCACGCTCATTTCTTCAAAGGTGACGTCGATGGCCGCGTCAATGGCGTCGTTGACGATCTTCTCCACCTGGTCCAGCTCCTCGCGGGTGACTTTGCGCGGAAAGTTGAAGTCGAAACGCAGGCGCTCGGCGGTGATATTGGAACCCTTCTGGGAGATCTCCTCCCCCAGCACCCGCTTGAGCGCCGCCAGCATCAGGTGCGTGGCGGTATGCAGTTTCGCCGTCTGCTCGCCGGTATCGGCCAGGCCCCCCTTGAAGCGCTGCTGCGCGCCGCTCTGGGATTTCTGCTGGTGCTCGCGGAAAGCATCCTCAAAGCCTTCGGTGTCCACCGTCAAACCGCGTTCCCCGGCCAGTTCCACCGTCATTTCAATGGGGAACCCGAATGTGTCGTACAGCCTGAAGGCCGTTTTTCCGTCAATCTGCCCGCCCTGAAGACGGGCCACCCGCTTCTCAAACTCCCGGAGCCCCTGGCGCAGCGTCCTGGCAAAGCGCTGTTCCTCCAGCTCAAGCTGCCGGATGATATGGTCCCTGCGCGCCTCCAGTTCGGGATACGCGCGGGCGTAATTGTCCACAATCACCCCGGCCACCCCCGCCGTGGCGCTTTGCATGCCGATGGAAAGGCCGTGGCGCACCGCCCGGCGGATGAGCCGCCGCAGCACGTAGCCCTGATCCACGTTGGAGGGCGTGACGCCGCGCTCATCGCCTAAAATAAACGTGGCGGAGCGGACATGGTCCGCCACAATCCGCATGGCACGGGTAACCTCTTCGTCCTCGCCGTATTTTTTGCCCGAAAGTGCCTCTATCCTGCCTATGATGGGCTGGAAAAGGTCCGTTTCGTAGACGCTTGCCGTGCCTTGAAGGACGCCTATGGTCCGCTCAAGCCCCATGCCGGTATCCACATTCTTCTGGGAAAGCGGCTCGAACCTGCCGTCAGAGGTCTTGTTGTACTGCATGAACACGTCGTTCCATATCTCCAGGTAGCGCCCGCAGTCGCACGCCGGGGAGCAGTCCTTTGAGCAGGGCGCCTTGTCGGTGATGATGAACATCTCCGTATCCGGGCCGCAGGGACCGGTGGTTCCGGCGGGGCCCCACCAGTTGTTCTCCCTGGGCAAAAAGAAGATTTTCTCTTCCGGCACCCCCAGGGAGCGCCACAACTCATAGGACTCCTCGTCCCGGGGCACTTCCTCGTCCCCGGCAAATACGCTGAAGGCCAGGCTCTCGGGATCAAGGCCCAGCCACTTTTTATCGGTCAGGAACTCCCAGCTCCAGTAAATGGCCTCCCGCTTGAAATAATCGCCCAGCGACCAGTTGCCCAGCATCTCAAAAAACGTCAGGTGCGACGCGTCGCCCACCGCGTCGATATCGCCGGTGCGGATGCATTTCTGCACGTTCACCAGGCGCCTGCCCGCGGGATGGCGTTCTCCCAGAAGATAGGGCACCAGCGGATGCATGCCCGCCGTGGTAAAAAGCACCGTGGGATCGTTCTCCGGGATCAGCGACGCGCTATGGATCACCGCGTGGTCCTTCTCCTTAAAAAACGCTAAAAATTTCTCTCGCAGCTCATTGGCCTTCACCAAGGTTTTGTTCCTCCTCCTCGTACAATGCAAGCGGGTCCCGTCCAAAGCCATGAAGGCTTCCGGCAGGCGGCCCGGGATCTTTCGTCGGCAATTTTCACAGGACGTTTGTCCCTTTCCCCTATTTATGGCCCGTCCGCATGAAAACTACGCTTCATGATACCCCAAGGAGCCTTTTTATGTCAATGGTCCGGGGACGGCAGCCTGCCGAAGCGGCGGGTTTCCCGCCGGCTTACGACGATACGCCCCGAAGCCAGCGCCCTCTTCCCTTGCGAAAAATTTGCCCCGGTTCCATATTTTTCTGCCGCCGCAACATTTTTCCTTTCCCCGCTGGACATTTATTCGCCCATTTTTCAAAAAATTCGTTTACAGGATGGGGTTATCCACAATATCCACAAATAATTGTCGATTATTTTGGTCCAACAATATTCCATGGTGAAATGGGCGGTTTTACAAAAAAGTCATGCCCGACGCCGGGAAGAACCAAACCGCGACGCAGCGCATGGGCGGAGCGGCTCGGAGCAAGTCCGAGAGCGGCTCTGCGGCTCGGGCGGGAGCGTCGCATCTTACGGCCGTTTGGAAGCGGCGCCCGGGCGGATGCGCCTCGCGGTTTGAGCATCGGGCACCGCACAAAAGTGAGTGGATCGAGGCGCCGGCGTAAGGTATAATATGGACAAACGGGTCTTTAGAGGGGGTATTCTATTGAAAATCGAGCATATCGCCATGTACGTAAGCGACCTGGAGGGCGCCAAAAAATTTTTCGTTGATTTTTTCGGCGCTTCCCCTAATGACGGGTACCACAACCCCAAAACCGGGCTGCGGACGTATTTTTTAACCTTTTGCAGCGGCGCAAGGCTGGAGATCATGCACCGGGCGGATATGCTTTCTTCGGAAAAAGCGCCGGTGCAGGCCGGATATACGCACCTTGCCTTCAGCGTCGGCAGCAAAGAAAACGTGGACGCGCTGACAAAAAGGCTAGGCGAAGCCGGCTACCGGGTATTGAGCGGGCCCCGCACCACCGGGGACGGCTACTACGAAAGCTGCGTATCCGACGGCGAGGGTAATCAGATTGAAATAACGGTGTAAAGTCGATTTACAGGTACGTCTTTGAGCCAGACATCGCGGCGGGGGTGCCTTTTCGCTGGAGCATTCAAAAGGAGGGCGCTGTGCGCCCTCCTTTATTTTTGCCGTAACTATTACGCTGCGCTTACGCGCCCGCCGGTTCCTCCGGATCGCACTGCGGCTCGTCCTGTTCGTCCTGCTTGGCCGACAGCGCCGCCGCCACCACGTGGGAATCCTCCGCCAGGCGCATCAGCGTCACCCCCTGCGTGGCGCGTCCCTGGGTACGGATACACGCGGCGTCCATGCGGATAATGGTGCCGTCGTCGGAGATGAGCATCACGTCGTTGTCGTCCGAAACCATGCACAGCGCCACCATGGGGCCGGTCTTGTCGGTGACCGCCAGCGTGCGGATGCCCTTGCCGCCGCGGGCCTGGGTCCTGTATTCGTCGGTGGGGGTGCGCTTTCCGAACCCGTTGCCGGAAATCACCAGCACATCGGCGCCGGGGGTGATTTTGTCCATGCCCACCACCCAGTCCCTGCTCTGGAGCCTGACGGCGCGAACGCCCATGGAGACGCGGCCCATGGGGCGGATGTCCGTCTCCAAAAAGCGGATGCACATGCCGCTTCGGGTGCCCACGAGGATCTCGTCGCTGCCGTCGGTCATCTGCACGCCGATGAGCTCGTCGCCTTCTCGAAGCACGATGGCCCGCAGGCCGCCGCGGCGCATGTTGCGAAACTCCGAAAGCGGCGTCTTCTTGATGATGCCGCCCTTTGTGGACATCACCAGCATCTGCGTTTCGCTCTGTGTCTCGGGCACCGGGAACACCGCGGTGATCTTCTCTCCGCCGTCCAGCGCCAGAAGGTTCACGATGGCCGTGCCCCTGGCCTGCCGGCTGGCCTCGGGAATCTCGTAGCCCTTCATGATGAACATCTTTCCAAAATTGGTGAAGAACAGGATGTCCTGATGGGTGGACGTGGTAAAGACCCGCTCCACGAAATCCTCCTCCCGCTTGGAAAGGGCCGTGATGCCCCGGCCGCCGCGGTGCTGCGCCCGGTACGTGTCCGTGGGCAGGCGCTTCACGTAGCCGAAATGCGTCAGGGTGATGGCCACCTCTTTTTCCTCGATCAGGTCCGCCAGGTCGATCTCGTCGGGCAGCGCCGTGATCTCGGTGCGGCGCTCGTCGGAGAAGGCGCCCCTTATCTGCAGGATTTCCTCGCGGATGATGGCCAGAACCTTGCCCTCGTCGGCCAGCACGGCGCGGTAATAATCGATCTTCTCCTTTAAGGCTGCGTACTCCTCCTCCAGGCGGGTCCTCTCAAGGCCCACCAAACGCTGCAGCCGCATCTCAAGGATAGCCTGGGCCTGCTTCTCCGACAGGCTGAACCGCTGGATCAGCCCCGATTTGGCCTCCGCTTGGGTCTTGGAGGCGCGGATCAGTGCGATCACCTCGTCGATATGATCCAGCGCTATCAAAAGGCCCTCCAGGATATGGGCCCTGGCCTCGGCGCGCTCCAGCTCGTAGCGGGTGCGCCGGACAATGACCTCCTTCTGGTGCTCCAGGTAATGGTGGATCATTTCCCGAAGGTTCAGCACCTTCGGCTCGCTGTCCACCAGCGCCAGCATGATGGCGCCGAAGGTGTCCTGCATCTGGGTGTGCTTGAATAAAAGGTTCAGCACCACCTGGGCATTGACGTTGTTCTTCAGCTCAATGACGATGCGCATCCCGTTTCTGTCCGACTCGTCCCGCAGATCGGAAATCCCCTCTATGCGCTTGTCGTGCACCAGTTCGGCGATCTTCTCCACCAGGCGCGCCTTGTTCACCTGATACGGAATTTCCGTGACGATGATCCGCGCCCGGGTGGGCGTCATCTGCTCGATCTCGGTCCTTGCCCGCACCACGATGCGCCCGCGGCCCGTCCGGTATGCCTCCCGCACCCCGTAGGTGCCCATAATCACGCCGCCGGTGGGAAAGTCCGGGCCGGGAATGATCTGCATCAATTCGTCCACGGTGATGTCGCCGTCGTCGATCATGGCCACCACGGCGTCGATCACCTCGCCCAGGTTGTGCGGCGGAATATTGGTCGCCATGCCCACGGCAATGCCGCCGGACCCGTTGACCAGAAGATTCGGGAACCGGCTGGGCAGCACCTTGGGCTGCATGGCGGAATTATCGAAATTGGGATAGAAATCGACGGTGTCCTTGTCCAGGTCCTGCATCATCAGCATGGCCAGTCGGCTTGCGCGCGCCTCGGTATAGCGCATGGCCGCCGCACCGTCCCCGTCCACGGAACCGAAATTGCCGTGCCCCTGCACCAGCGGATAGCGAAGGGAAAAGTCCTGCGCCATGCGCACCATGGTATCGTAAATCGCCGTATCGCCGTGGGGATGGTACTTGCCCAGCACGTCGCCGACGATGCGGGCGCTCTTTCTGTAAGGCTTGTCCGGGGTCAGGCCCAGCTCGCTCATGGAGTATAAAATCCGCCTGTGCACCGGCTTCAACCCGTCGCGCACATCCGGCAGCGCGCGGTTGATGATCACCGCCATGGCGTAGGCGATAAAGGACTCCTTCATTTCTTTTTCGATGTCCACCGGAATGATCCTGGGACCGGCGGCACCCATAGGTTGGCTCACGCTTTCACTCTCCTTTTTCTGGGGCATGCCCGACGCGCATACCCTGCTTGAGCGCCGCGGGTCTGCCGCGGCGCTCACAAAACGTTATCGGGTATTATGGGGTTTTATCCTCGTTCATCTGCGGGAGCGGGAGCTTCGGCGCTTCGGCGCTGGCCTGCTGCCGCAATTTCCTCCTGCGCTTCCTGACGGGCGCGGTGATGAGCACCACCACCAGCACAATCGCCGCTACGATCCCCAGGGGCAGCGCCACATGGGCCAGGAAAATGCCCACATAGCCAAGCCCGTTGACCACAAAGCGGACCGAACGGTTAAAGCCGCGGGTCAGGCCGGACCAGAACTCGCCCTGGGTCATAAAGCGGCCGTCATCCTCCCTTTCGCTGACCAGTTCGAGCTCGGGATAAAACTCCACGTACACGGTGTCAAAGCCCACCAGCTCCTTGAGCCGGTTGAGCTGGCCCTGCATGGATTCGATGCTCGAGCGCACCTGCAGAAGCTGTGTGCGCACCGCAAGGGTGTCCTCCACCGTCTCGGCCTTTTTGAGAAGCTCCACCAACGCCTCTTCTTCGGCCTGGGCCTGCTTGATCCTCGTCTCCAGGTCGTAATACTGCTCCGTCACGTCCTGGGTATCGGAGTTGGCGTTCATGATCTTGCCCAGGGAGGCCACCAGATCCGATATGGAATCGGCCTGGCCGGCGGGCACCCGCACCGAAATGTGGGCGTATCTGCTCTTGCCGTCGGCATCGTAGGAAATGTCTTTGTTCAAAAGGTAGCCGCCGCTTCCTATGGCAAAGTCCTCTACGGCTGCGGCGGCCTGCGCCGGGTCTTTGCTCTGGGCGGACAGGTAGTCGTTTCGGATCAGCTTCTTCTGCTCAATCTGGCTGACGGGAACGCTCATGCCGCCGTCGGGAGCGGGCTCAATGGCAGCGTTCATGTCGCCGTAGGCCGGTTCGGCGCCTCCGGCAACCGGCGCGGCCGTTGCCGCGGGAGCGGCCATGCCCATCTCATCCCTGGCGGCGTATTCGCCGTCATACTGGGAGGCCACCGTCGCCGAGTCCTTGGCGCTGGAGCAGCCGGTCCAGACGATGGAAACGGCCAAAAAGATCAGGATGAGCAGCAAAATGCGTCTGAGCGGGGTTCTCTGCATGAAAAATCCCTCCTAAGATAAATAAAGGTATGTCGTCGGGTTCGTGAGCCTTCGCGTTTTAGACGCAGGCCCTTTCATGAAAGTTCGTCTCATACGTCAAGGTCGGTCACCAGCGTGGCGTTCTGCTCGATAAACTCGCGCCTGGGCCCCACCCGCTCGCCCATCAGCACGTCGAAAATTTCGTCCGCGGCAATGGCGTCCTCCAGCGATACCTGCATCATGGTGCGGGTCTCGGGGTTCATGGTGGTATCCCAGAGCTGCTCGGCGTTCATTTCGCCAAGCCCCTTGTAACGCTGCAAGTTCACGCCGTCGCGGCCCATCTCCTCCAGTACCGCCTCGAGTTCGCCGTCGGAATAGACGTAGCGCTCACTGCCGCCCCTGGCCACCTTGTAAAGCGGCGGACGGGCAATGTAGACGTAGCCCTGCTCGATCAGCGGGCGCATATACCGGTAAAAGAACGTCAGCATCAGCGTGCGGATATGGCTGCCGTCCACGTCGGCGTCGGTCATGCAGATAATCTTGTGGTAACGCAGCTTCTCGCTGTTGAATTCCTCGCCCACGCCGGCGCCCAGCGCCGTGACCATATTGCGGATCTCGTTGTTGGCCAAAATACGGTCAAGGCGGGTCTTCTCCACGTTGAGAATCTTGCCCCGAAGCGGCAAGATGGCCTGGAAGCGCCTGTCGCGGCCGGTTTTGGCGCTGCCGCCGGCGCTGTCGCCCTCCACGATGAAAAGCTCGCATTTGCTGGCATCCCGCTCGGAGCAGTCCGCCAGCTTGCCCGGAAGGGACGAGGATTCCAGCACCGTCTTTCTGCGGGTCATGTCCCGGGCCTTTCTGGCCGCCTCCCGGGCCCTCGCCGCGCCGACGCACCGGTCGATGATGGTGCGGCTCACCTGGGGATTCTCCTCCAAAAAGGCGGAGAGCTCCTGGCCCATGACGGTCTCCACCAGGGACCGGATCTCGCTGTTGCCCAGTTTCGTCTTGGTCTGTCCCTCGAACTGGGGCTCGGTAAGTTTTACCGAAATGACGGCGCAGAGCCCCTCGCGGAAATCGTCCCCCGTCAGCGTGGGATCGTTGGGCTTTAATAGATTGTTCCGCCGGGCGTAGTCGTTCAAGACCCGGGTCAGCGCGTTTTTAAAGCCCATCAGGTGGGTGCCGCCCTCGGCGGTGGCGATATTGTTGGCATAGGTAAAAATGGTCTCGTTGTAGGTGTCGTTGTACTGCATGGCGATTTCCACCACGGACTCCTCCCGGGAGCCGCGGATGTAAATGGGCGTGTCAAAGAGCGTTTCTTTGTTGCGGTTGAAGTGCTCCACAAAAGAGACGATGCCGCCCTCGTAATGAAAGACGCGCTCCTGCTGTCTGCCGGAAAGCTCGCTGCGCAGCGTGATGCGGAGCCCAGCGTTCAAAAACGCCAGCTCCCGCAGCCGGTTCTTCAGTATGTCGAAGCTGAATTCCACCGTCTCGAAGATTTCCGCATCCGGCCAGAAGCGGACCATGGTGCCGGTCTTATCGGTTTGACCGGTCACCTTAAGGGGCGTCGACGCATCGCCTCTGGAATATTCCTGCTCAAAAACTTCACCGTCCTGATCCACCCGGACAATCAGCTTCTGCGACAAGGCGTTGACCACCGACATACCCACCCCGTGCAGTCCGCCGGAGACCTTGTACCCCGCCCCGTCGAACTTGCCGCCGGCGTGGAGCATCGTCAGACACACCTCCACCGCGGAAAGCCCCGTCTGCGGATGCACCCCCGTGGGAATCCCCCGGCCATCGTCCTGTACCGAGACGGAGCCGTCCCGGTGCATCGTCACCTCGATATGGCTGCAGTAGCCCGCCATGGCCTCGTCTATGGAATTGTCCACGATCTCGTAGACCAGATGATGAAGGCCCCGGGCGTCCGTGGAGCCGATGTACATCCCCGGGCGGCGGCGCACCGCCTCCAGCCCCTCCAGCACCTGTATCTGCGATTGGTCGTACGTCTCGGTCACCGTGGTGACGTCGGGTATGGCGTTTGGGAACTTTTCTTCCATGAATCGATCTCTCCTTGTAGGCTCTGCGGCCGTTATTCGGCGGCGCCGGACTCCAGGGCCGTCGCGCTCCTGGCGCGGCGCTTGAGCGTCGAGGGCAGTATCGGCGATAAGTAAAGCCGCGGCTGCCCGCCTCCCGACTGACACAGTACGGCACTCTTGCAGGGTTCGTCCCCGATATGGACCACCTGATTCTTTTGCGTCATGCGCTGCACCAGGGGGATTTTATCGATCGCCTTGTCGTGCAGGGACATGATCACGATGATATCCGCTTTGCGTACCACCGTATCGCCGCCGATATGTAAAATCATGGGTTTATCCTCTTTCGTTATACAAATTGCGCCTGCAACACCTGATCCGTACGCGTATGTATATTATACACTATTTTCGGCCATTTGTGTACTGTTTTATACTTATGAGCGCGTTTACCTTAAAACGGACGATTGCTCGTTTTGGATATCAAAAGCAAATTAGACGCATTACAGCGCAAATAAAAACGTATGGCGTCTCTGAGCGAGCCTTCGGCCAACAAAATTCGGCAAATTTTTCAGCGGGCCGCGCGACCCACTGAAAAATATTTTGAAATTACCGGGCCAAACACGCCCCGCATCCTTTGGGCGGCAGGTCATTCCGCCGGGCGTCCCGGAAGCGGGCCGTCAAAAAAGCGGCGGACGCAAAGCCGCCGGAGGGCAGATTGTAAAGAAGCACTTTATGGGACTGTCCGCGGGCAAGGCCGCCGTTTTTTTGCGCGGGCCATACCCAGCCACAAAAAGCGTTTAGCCGGACGCGGTTCCGGTAAAGCAAAGGACGCGCAAACCATGCCGCCTACGTCTCGCGCCGCAGGCGGCCGCCGGATACCCTGTACATGGCGGCGATGCGCCCCCTGTCGATGGGCAGCGTCTCCGCCTCGGTGCAGGTGATGAGCGTCTGGCCGTCGGAGACCGCGTGCATCAGCCGCTCCCGGCGGCGGATGTCCAGTTCGCTGAACACATCGTCCAGTAGCAGCACCGGCCGCTCCCCGGCCGTATCCTGCATCCAGTAAAGCTCGGAGAGTTTAAGCGCCAGCGCGGCGGTGCGCCGCTGCCCCTGGGACGCGTACCGCCTGGCTTCGCGGCCGTCTATGGTGATGAAAAAATCGTCCCTGTGGGGGCCCGCGGTTGTGAGCCTGCGCGCCATATCCTCCCTGCGGCTCTGCGACAGCGCCATTAAAATCCGTTCCCTGTGATCGCCGTCCGCGCCGGCGGCGCCGGGACGGTAGAGGATCTGCATCTGCTCGTTTTCCTGGGCGATGGTGCCGTAGATATTGGCCGCCACCGGCGCCACCTGCTTTAAAAAGGATTCCCGAAGCTGCATGATCCGGCCGCCGCAGGAGGCCAGCTGCTCGTCCCAGACGGACAGGATATCGTGCAGCGGCGCCGGCGCGCCGGCGCGCAAAAGGGCGTTGCGCTGCTTCAGCGCGCGGTTGTAATCCACCAGGCAGGCCACGTACCGGCGGTCCGTCTGGCACAGCGCCAGATCCATGTACTGGCGGCGCATCACCGGGCCCTGGTCGATCATGCGGATGTTTTCCGGTGAAAACAGCACGCACTTCAAATGGCCCACAAAGTCCGCCAGGCGGCGGAGTCGGGCGCCGTCCACGCTAATGCGCTTGCCGCCTGCCCGCGCAAGATGGATGTCCAGCGTGTGCTCTGCGTCCGTGCGGAGAATCTGCGCGCGCAGATGGGCCTGTTCGGCATCTTCCCGGATCATTTCTCGGTCCTGCACCGCCCGGTGCGATTTGCCGGCACTGCAAAGAAAAACCCCCTCCAGGAGGTTCGTCTTGCCCTGGGCATTGGCGCCGTAGAGCACGGTGATCCCCTCTTCCAGGCGCATGTCCACGTATGGGTAGGAGCGGAACTGCTCCATTTGAAGGTGTGTGATCTTCAAGTTTTCCTCCGCGCCCGGGAGGCCGTCCCGCTATCCCAAGCGGGCAAATCCGGCCGGGCCTTTCGGGCGCGCGTTGTTTCAGCCTCCGTAGGTCCTCACCGGCAGCACCAGGTACAGGAAGCCGTCCCCCTCCAGGGGAGAAAACACGCAGGGGCTGACGTTGGTGTTCAGCTGCAGCTGCACCGTCTCCTCCTCCAGCACCCGCAGCACGTCCAGCATGTAGTGGGCGTTGAAGGCAATGGCCAGCGGCTTTCCGCTCATCCGGCAGGCCACCTCCTCGTAGGCTTCCCCGATCTGGGAATTGGAGGTGATGACAAGCTGCTCCTCCTCCACCTGCACCCGCACCAGATTGGATTTGTTGTCCCTGGCCATCAGCGATGCGCGCTCAATGGCCGAAAGAAGCGCCTCTACGGAAACCTCCACCTTCGTCGCCGCCTCGCTGGGCAGAATCTGGCGGTACTTGATGAATTCGCCCTCCATCAGCCGCATGGTGACGTACGTCCTGTCAAACTCCGCCATCATGTGGTTGTCCTGTATGTGAAGCGCCACCGACTCCTTCCCGTCCCCGAGAATCCTGGCGATTTCAAGCAGCGTCCTTGCCGGCGCCACCGCTTCGCGGGCCATGGCCGCCTCCTCCAGCGCGATCTTGCGCAGCGCCAGCCGATAACCGTCTATGGTGACGATGCTCATGTTGTGGCCGTCCACCTCTAAAAGCGCGCCGGTCAAAATGGGCCGCGCATCGTCCTGGGCGGCGGCAAACAGGCTCTGGCGCAGCATGTCGCGCAGGTCCTTTTCCCTGACGTGCACCAGATGCTCGTCGGACAAAAGCGGCATCACCGGATAATCCGCGGCATCCAGCGCCTGCAGCGTCGTTCTGGAACCGCCGCTGGTGATCGTCACGGTCAGCTTTTCGTCTATGGCCATATGGATATCTCCCTCGGGCAGCCTCCGGATAATCTCCGGAAAGAGGCGTCCGGGCAAAATGGCCTGGAATTCCTGGGAACAGACTGCTTCGATCTCCTTGCGGATGCACATCTGCAGGTCCGTGCAGATGATCTCCAGCGCATCCTCGCGCCCCCAGATGCAGATGCCGTCCAGTATGGAAATGGTGCTGCGGCTGCTCATGGCCCGCGTGGCCACGGAAAGGGCCTGCTGCAGCTCGTCTCTTTGACAGGTGATCGATACCATGGATTGAACCGTCCTTTCAAAAACTTTTGAACGCCGAAAATAAAAAGCATGGCGGAAAATGCTTGTCCCTGCACTCCATTATAACGGATTTTATAAAAAAATGGAAAGAAAAACAGTCTCTTTTTATGCAAAAGGAAGGTTTCTTTTGACGAAAAGCTTTCATCGTTGAGCCTTGCCCAGGCAGCCGCCTCCTTACGGTGCGGGGTTTCCGCGGGTTGAAATATTCTGCTGGCGCCTGGGAATAAAGGCCTTTTTGGAAAGGGAAAGAAGCGATAAAGGCAGGAGAGGTTTTTCACGTCCTGGAGTTTCTTTTAAAACAGCGGAGCGCTTCGGCCGGCGGTGGCTGTATTTTATATATTAAAAAGTAGTCGTAGTAGTAGGGGGTGTGCAAACGGTGGATAATGCGAAAACGAACGAAAACAGCGCGGTTTTGGCCGTGGAAAGGGCGGGGAAAAGCGTGTTGAAAAAAGAGCCGGTTATCGACATCTTGCACAAAAGGCTGCAAGGAAAGAGGTAGTCAGAGCCGTTATACACGGAAGTTTCCACGTGGAAATGGTGGGCGCCGTGGAAGAATGAAGCGGCTGCGGGCAGGGCGGAATCCGGATAAGACCCGGCTGCCGTGGGGACAAAAAACGCCGCAGCGGGAGGCTGCGGCGCCGGATAATTTAAAGTCCTTCGGAGGTTATCGGGGGCCTTACCCTCCTCATACTTGATGTTGCGGCAGGGCAGCCAGCTTCGTGTTTATGCCCTCTCGCGGCGCAGCTGGCGGGTCAGTTCCTCCATGGTGGTGCGCATCAGTACGTCGTGGTCCAAAAGCTCGGTGATTTTATTACAGGCGTGGATCACCGTGGTGTGATCGCCCACGTTGAAGCATTCCCCGATGCGAGAGAGGGACTGATCGGTGTACTGGCGGCACAGGTACATGGCCACCTGGCGGGGCAGCACGATGTTCTGGCTGCGGCGCTTGGCCTTTAAATCCGATACTCTTAGATTATAGTGGCTGGCCACCACCTCGGCGATGAACTCCGGCTCGATCTCCCGCTGGGACTGGTCCGGGATCACGTCGTGCAGCGCCATCTCGCAAAGCCGCGGCGTAATGGGTTCCCCCGCCAGGCGGGCGTACATCATCACCCGGGAAAGATAGCCCTCCAGCACCCGCACGTTGTTAACGTTCAGATTGGCGATAAAGAACATGGAGTCGTCGTCGATGTCCATATTCTCCGCGGCGGCCTTCGTGCGAAGGATCGCTACCCGTGTCTCGATGTCTGGCGGCTGGATATCGTAGATGAGCCCGCCCTCAAAGCGCGAGCGCAGGCGGGTCTCCAGCGTGGGGATATTGTGCGGGTGCTTGTCGCTGGTCAATACGATCTGGCGGCTGGCCTCGTATAACGCGTTGAACGTGTGGAAAAACTCTTCCTGCGCGGCCTCCTTGCTGGCGATAAACTGAATGTCGTCCATCAAAAGCACGTCCGCGCTGCGGTAACGGTCGCGAAACTCCTGGTTTTTCTTGGTCTGGATGGCCGTGATCAGCTCATTGGTGAACTTTTCGCTGGTGACGTAGACGATGCGCGCCGAAGGGTTCGTCTTTGCGATGACGTGGCCGATGGCGTGCATCAGATGCGTCTTGCCAAGGCCGCTGCCGCCGTAGATGAAAAACGGGTTGTATGCCTGGGCCGGCGTTTCGGCCACCGCCAGAGCGGCGGCGTGGGCAAAACGGTTGCCGCTGCCCACCACGAAATTGTCAAAGGTGTAGCGCGGATTCAAATTCACCGCCGGGGACGGCGGCACCACAAAGGGCTCCCCCGGAACCTCCTGGCGCAGCAAAAACACCGGCCGAAGCTCCCTGCCGGGCGCCACGGCATTGAGCGCGTCGATGAACTTGTCGGTATAGTTTCGCTCCAGCATGTCCCGCGTAAATTTGCTCGGTACGTAAATGACAAGCTCGCTTCCGGCGATGCTGTTGGGCGCCAGCGGCGCGATCCACGTATTGTAGCTGGTGGGCGTCATGCCCTTTTGAAGCCGGCGCTGCAGCGCCGTCCATATGCCGATGAGGTCTTGCATCCTTCCAGGCCCCCTTCTGATAAAAAACAATCCCAAAAAGATGTTATCAGAGGATCAAACGCTTGTCAAAGGGCGCATATCCACATGTATAAAGCGGGTTATCCACATGTGTGGATGATGGTGAACGCCCTCTCCCCCAGGTTTTTCAGGCGATAAATTCATTGTAAACGGCGTCATCCACAATGTTTTCCACAAATGTGAATGTAAACGGCACGCTTCCGTAAAAAAATTCGAAAAAATTCTCTTGAAATTGCAGAAGAAATCCGGTTTCGGTACAGGCGTGTGCGGAAAAAATGAAAAACAGGTCTGCGGCAGATAAAATTGCGAAGGGTTTCTTGACAAAAAGAAGCCATTTCCATTATACTTATGAAGTATGTCCTACGGCAGGCGGTAGATCTGAGCCGTCTTTATTCCAGAAACAAACACGGAGAGGGTGTTCCATAGAAAATGAAGCGTACTTATCAACCGAAAAAACGTCAGAGAAGCAAAGTGCACGGTTTCCGCAAACGCATGAGAAGTAAGGCCGGACGCAATGTACTGGCCCGGCGGCGCCGCCGCGGCCGCGCAAAGTTGTCGGCATAACGAGTTTTGGGCACCCTTACCCGGGGTAGAGCAGAGTCCCTTGAGCGCCCCGGGCGAAAGCCGGGGTGCTGTTTTTAGCTTAGGGCCGTTAAAAGGCCGATGGACCGGCCCGCACGAGCCTGTGTCACGAGCCAATGCGGTAGGACGGCTCGCGGTAACAGGCGCCGTCCTCCGCCGAAAGGAATTGCCGTGAATAAAGCCTATCGCCTTGCGAAAAACAGCGCGTACCAGAGGGTGTATCGGCGCGGCCGATCGGCGGCGATGCCCCTTGCGGTGTTGATCTATACCAGGGGCCGGGAAAAAAAAGCCGGATTTTCCGTATCCAAGAAGGTGGGCAAAGCGGTGGTGAGAAACCGCGTGCGCCGCAGGATGAAGGAAGCTACGCGGCTTTTGATGCCCCGCATAAAAGAGGGCGCGCAGTTCATACTGGTGGCAAGACCGGACGCGGCGCAGGCAAGCTATACGGAACTTGAACGAACCATAGAAAAGCTGCTGAAACGGGCGAAGCTGCTCAAAGAGGTGGAAGGGCCCCAATGAAAAAAGCATTCCTGGCGCTGATCCGTTTCTATCGGAAACACGTTTCCCCATCCATGGGCGCCAACTGCCGGTTTATGCCCACCTGCAGCGCCTACGCCTACGAAGCCATTGAAAAATACGGCGCGCGCAAGGGGCTGTGGCTGGCCGTCAGACGGCTGCTGAAATGTCACCCGTTTCATCCGGGCGGCTATGACCCGGTGCCGTGACGCCGCCGGACCTTATCTGAAGGAGGAAGACCCCACAAATGGATTTAGGATTACGTTATATACTGGTGCCGGCGCTGCAGTGGTTCGCAAGCTGGGTCGGCAACTACGGCGTGGCGGTGATACTGGCCACCATCATCATGAGGGTGCTGCTTTTGCCGCTGGATGTCCGCCAGCGCAAGATGGCGCTTCGTACCAGGGAAATACAGCCGCAGCTGGATAAACTTAAGCAGCAGTACGCCAACAATCCCCAGCAGCTCAATAAGGCCACCCAGGAGCTGCAGAAAAAGCACGGCATTTCCATGGCCGCCGGCTGCCTGCCGGCGCTGATTCAGTTGCCCGTCATGATGGGTTTCTTTACGGCGCTGCGCCAATTGGCCGCTACGCAGGTGCAGGCCATGTACGACCTGGCCGCCGCCAATAACATAGCCGGCTTTGCCGATCTGATGAACCGCAGCCGGTTCCTCTGGATCGGCAACGTGTTCCAGCCCGACGCCGTAATGAAGCTGAACCTGGGCATGCTTTTCGGGAACAGCAGCGGCATCCAGGCGGTGCGGATGATCCCCGACGCAGAGGCCATTAAAGCCATCTCCGGTTTGGAAGAGCTGGCCAATTACGACGCCATTATGGCCCCGTTCATGGCCTCCTACGGTTCCCGGGTGAACGGATTTTTCATCGTGGCGCTGCTGGCGGGAGTATTCAGCTTTCTACAGAACAAGCTCTCGTCGGTCAATCAGCCGCAGGCGCAGCCCGGGCAGCCCAATACCGGTAAGATGATGAGCTGGATGATGCTGGCGATGGCCATCATATTCTGCCTGACCCAGAGCGCGGCCTTCGGTCTTTACTGGATAACCTCAAGCATAATGGCAATCGCCTTGCAGCTTGCAATGAATTATTTTTACGATCCGGAGCGCAAAGCCCAGAAAGCGGCCGAACAGGGTCCGCTGGACGCTTTCCCGGACCGTAAGAAGAAGAGGGAGGCAAAATAAATATGTCAAACACCGTTGAAGTGTCGGCAAAGACTGTGGAGGCCGCGGTTGAACAGGCGCTGAAAGCCCTCGGCATGACAAAGGAACAAGTGGATATTCAGGTGCTGGAAGAAGGCTCCCGCGGCATTCTGGGCATCGGCAGCAGGGATGCGAAAGTGGCGGTGAAGCCCAAAGTGGCCGACGATGTAGCCGTGGCCACCGCATTTATTGAAAACACGGCCCGCCTGATGGGCCTTGAGGCCCAGGTAACGGCGTTCAGCGAGGAAGACGCGCTGCGCATCCAGATTGCCGGCAAGAATATGGGTACGCTCATCGGCTATCACGGCGAGACCCTCGACGCGCTGCAGTACCTGACCAGTCTTGTGGTGAACCATAAGACAAAGGATTACCGCCGGGTGACCCTGGATACCGAAAACTACAGGGCCAAGCGGGCCGAAAGCCTGTCCCGCCTGGCGGGAAATATGGCCAGGAAAGCCATCCGCGTGGGCAGGGTGGCGCTGGAGCCCATGAACCCCTACGAGCGCAGAATCCTGCACACGGCGCTGCAGAACAATGACCGGGTGGAGACCCACTCCGAAGGAGAAGAGCCCTACCGCAGGGTGATCATCATCAGGAAGTAGAGGCAACTATATTAAATGGGGCTATTAGGGGGCATCCGCCCCCTAATTTTAATTCCGTGGCAAGGCCGCAAGCCGAAAATTCCTTTCCGGATAGACCGGCAGACTCCGGAGGCCGGTTCGGGCTGCTCCGGCGCAGCGCCTGCTCTTTGGACAGTGCCGAGGAAGTTTCGGCCGCCAGCCCCTTTTATTTGAGATAACGGGAGCATTGCTTTTGCCGCTTTTTTGGGTATAATAAAAACGGCCGCCGGAACGACCGCCGGCCTTTCGCGGACGCAGCGTGAAACGCCGTTTTTCGGAAGGAAAAAATTATCCACAGCCTGCCCGGAAAACAGTGGATAAAATACGCCCGGCCGGCGAAAGCCAGATATTTTGTGACAGCACGGAAACCGCTTTCAAGCACAAAAACACGGTAAAAGCCGGACTTATCCACCGAAAAGGCTGCAAAAATCTCGAAACAGAACCAAAATTCAACGGTTTTTCCGTAAAACATCGTATCGAAAGTTCGGGTTTGTGTGTGCAGCCGTTATCCACAAAGTTTTCCACGTGACGACTTTATGACAGGGGTCCACATAAGCGATACTTGGGGGCATCCGGACAACAATAGGACGCATCGAAGGGGTGATTACCATGTGCGGCAGCAGCGATACCATAGCGGGCATTGCCACGGCGCCGGGACTCTCCGGGGTAGCCATTATCCGCGTCAGCGGCGATAGGGCCGAAGAAATTTTATACGAATGCTTCACCCCGGGAAGATCGCGGCGGAAAGTACGGGATATCCCCGAGCGCCTGATGCGCTACGGCTACGTGCGCGACGAGGCGGGAGAGGCCGTCGATGAGGCCATGGCGGTGCTGTTTCGCGCGCCCGGATCCTATACGGCGGAGGACGTGGCGGAGCTTCACGTCCACGGCGGCCGCGCGGCGGTACACCAGGTGATGCGGCGGGTCCTCGGCCTTGGGGCGCGCATTGCCCAGCCGGGGGAGTTTACCCGCCGGGCCTTTGAGAACGGCCGCATCGACCTGTCCCAGGCCGAGGGCGTCATGGACGCCGTGGCCGCCCAGGGCGAATTGGCCCAGAAGGCGGCGGTGCGGCAGATTTCCGGGCAGCTTTCAAGGGCCGTGGCCGCC